>NZ_CP011389.1:1200000-1500000 GCF_001007995.1 Deinococcus soli (ex Cha et al. 2016)
CACGGCAGCGGCGAGATCCTCTCGCGGATGGGACACGCGATGGGCTTCACGCTGCGCGCGCCCGGGGAACCCAGCCTGTACTGGGCGGGCGACACCGTCCTCATTCCCGCCGTGCGGGAGACCATCGCCCGCGAGCAGCCGGACGTGATCGTCACACATTCGGGCGGCGCGGCGCTGGGCGGGACGCTGATCATCATGGACGCCGCGCAGACCGTGGACGTGCTGCGCGCCGCGCCGGACGCGACCGTGGTGGCCGTGCATCTGGAAAGCCTGGACCACTGCGCCACCACCCGCGCCGACCTGCGGAACGCGGCACAGGCGGCGGGCGTCGCCGCGCGCCTGCTCGTCCCGCAGGACGGTGAGACCCTGACGCTGGCGTGACCGCCGCGCACGGCCCGGTTGAGGACGGTTGTCCAGGCCGCGTGCCCGGAGACCCGGGCGCCCCGCTCCCTGGTCAGCGGCTGGCCCAGAGCTCCACGAGGCCGCGCAGGGTCAGGGTCTCGTCGTAGTGGTCAATCTCGCGGCAGATGCCCTCGATGGTGCGCGAGAAGCCCCCGGTGGCGATGGCCACGGCGGGACCCGGCAGTTCGGCGCGGATGCGGCGCAGCAGGCCGTCCACCATCTCGGCGTACCCGAACACGAGGCCGGACTGCAGGGCGTGCGTGGTGTTCTTCCCGATGGCCGTGCCGGGCGCCTGCAGCGTGATGCGAGGCAGTTTCGCGGCGCGGCTGAACAGCGCGTCCGCGCTGACCTGCGCGCCGGTGGCGAGCACGCCGCCCAGGAAGCGGCGTCCGCGGCCGATCACGTCGAAGTTGGTGCTGGTGCCGAAGTCCACGACCACGGCGTACTCGTGGTGCCCCAGGTACTTCTCGGCGCCGAACAGGTTGCACAGGCGGTCGGCGCCCACGGCGTCGGGCACGTCGAGTTCCACGCTGACGTCCGGGAGGTTCGTGGCGCGCACCTCGAAGGCCTCCACCGCGAAGTGGCGGCGCAGGGCCAGGACGTAGTTCTCCCCCAGGGGCGGCGCGACGCTGCTGAGCACCGCGGCGCGCGGCGTGGGCGCGCCCGTCAGCGCCAGCAGGCCGTGCAGGCGCATGGCGAGGTCGTCCGGGAGGTGCTCGCGGTTCGTGCGGATGCGCCACGTGTTTGTGAGGTTCAGCTGCTCGTCGGCCAGGCCGATCACGGTGCTGGTGTTGCCGATGTCCACGGCCAGGAGGGGGAAAGCAGGCACGCCCCGCATTCTAGGCCAGCCCTGGCTGGTCCCGGCCGGTGTGCGGCGGGTTCAGCGGAGGGTGCGGGTCAGTTCGCGGGTCATCAGGTCCTCGGCGATGGGTCCGCGGAGGCGGCCGAACAGCTGGATGTCCAGGAAGTACACGTGTCCGGCGCGGCTGGCCGGAAGGCGCTGCGCGAAGGGGTTGGCGTGCCAGTCGCGCCGGGCCTGCGCGGCGGTGTTCTTGCCGGACGCGATCACGAAGATGGCGTCGGCGCGGGTGGCGCTCAGGCCCTCGCTGCTCAGTTTCAGGTAGCCCTCGCCCAGGCTGGGGTCCTGGCGGCCGGGCAGGTCGAGGGTCAGGCCGAGGTTCTGGAAGTACCCGCCGGTCCAGTCGTGCGGGCCGAGGACGGTGTAGAGGTCGCGGGTGGCGCCCCCGGCGTTCCAGATGACTAGGGCGCGGCGGCCGCGCAGCCACGCGGGGAGGGTCTGGCGGGCGCGGTCGGCGGCGGCGGCCCGCTGGCGGATGACCTGCGCGGCGCGTTCGGGGCGGTTCACGGCGCGGGCGAGGACCGGCAGGGTCTTCTGCCAGTCGCCGCTGTGAGTGCCGTGAAAGAGCAGGGTGGGCGCGATGGCGTTCAGGGCGGGGTAGGTGTCCTGCGCGAAGTGCTCGCCGACGATCAGGTCGGGTTTGAGGCTGGCGAGGACTTCGAGGTTGGGTTTGAAGCGGTCGCCGACGTAGGTGGGCGCGCCGGTCACGCGGCTGCCCAGGTAGCGGATCTGGCGGATGGGTGAGCCGTACTGGCGCAGGTTGAGCTGGGCGGCCTCGCCGTAGCCGACGGGCTGGATGCCCAGTGAGAGCAGCAGGTCCAGCGCGTGTGGGCCGAGCGCGACGACGCGGGTGGCGGGTGCGGGGAGGGTGGTGGTGCCCGCCGCGTGGCGCAGGGTGATGGGGGCGGCGCCGGCGGTGGCCAGGAGGCCGGTCAGGAGCGTGGTGGCGAGCAGGATGGTGGGGCGGCGCAGGGTCACGGGCCTCACTCTGCTTGAATGATAATGAAATATCAATACTTTTAAGGCAGTGCTGTCTGCCGGAACCGTCCCTCCTGTCGCCAGGCAGTGGTCCGCACCTCCGGCTGTTCCTGCACGCCGGACACGCGGCTCAGGCAGAACTCTCATGCGGGCGGCGCTAGGCTGACCGGGCCACACAACCCATCCCTCTCTTCTGACCTGTCCGGAGGCCGCTGTCATGGATCCTGCCCTGCTGTCCCACCCGCTGGTGCTCCCCACCCCCACCCTGTCCGCCGCCGCACCCGTGTCCCCCCAGGACGCCGCGCGGCTGCGCGCCCTCGACCCGCAGGCCTACTGGCTGGAGATCGCCCGGGAACTCAGCTGGGTCACGCCGCCCACCACCGCCCTGAACGGCACACTGGGCCACTTCGAGTACTTCCCCGGCGCGACCGGGAACGTCAGCACAAACTGCCTCGACCGCCACCCCCCGGAGCGCGTGGCGCTGCGCTACGAACGCGAGGACGGCCTGAGAGAAACCTGGACGTTCGGCGCGCTGACCGACGCCACCGCCCGCTTCGCCGCCGCGCTGGAAGACCTGGGCGTCACGAAGGGCGACCGGGTGGCGATCTACCTGGGGAACGTCCCGGAGGCGTTCATCGCCATTCACGCCTGCTACCGCATCGGGGCGATCTACTCGGTGATCTTCGCGGGCTTCAGCGCCTCGGCGGTACGCGACCGGCTGGAGGACGCGCAGCCGAAGGTCGTGGTGTGCACCGACGCCACCCTGCGGCGCGGGAAGGTCGTGCCCCTGCGCGACACCCTGCACGAGGCGCTGGGCGGCCTGGACGCGCAGGTCATCGTGGCCCGCCGCGTGGAACCCGGCGCGCCGCTGCGGCCCGGCGACCTGGACTTCCACGCGCTGCTGGACGCCACCACCCGCCGCGCCGACCCCGCCGCGCTGGACGCGAACGACCCGGGCTTCATCATCTACACCAGCGGCACCACCAGCAAACCCAAGGGCCTCGTGCACGCCGGGCTGGGCTTCCTGACCGGCGCGTACGCGAACGTGAAGTGGGCCCTGAACCTCCACCCCGGCGACGAGTACTGGTGCACGGCGGACGTGGGCTGGCTGACCTTCCCGATCTTCGCGCTTGTGGGCGGACTGGCGCACGGCGCGACCCACGTCATCTACGAGGGCAGCATCGACACGCCCACCCCGGCCCGCCCGTACGAGATCATCGGCCGGTACGGCGTGACGAAGGTCTTCACCGCGCCCACCGCCCTGCGGATGCTGCGCCGCGCCGGGGACGACGCGCTGCGCGGCCAGAACCTGGACAGCCTGCACCTGATCGGGCTGGTCGGCGAGCCGCTCGACCCGGAGACGTGGCACTGGACGCACCGCACCCTCGGGCAGGAACGGGTCTTCGTGAACAACACCTACGGGCAGACCGAGACCGGCACCGCCTGGGCAGGCAGCATGGTGGGCCTGACCGCCACCCGCCCCGGCGCGTGCGGGCACCCCCTGCCCGGCTACCGCGCCCGCGTCGTGCGGGACGACGGGCAGGAGGCCGCCCCGGGCGAACTGGGCGCCCTGACCCTCACCGAGCCGTTCCCCTGCCTGGCACGCACCGTGTGGGGCGACCACGACCGCTACGTGCAGACGTACCTCGCGGACTTCCCCGGCGCGTACGCTGCCAGCGACGCCGCCCTGCTCGACCACGACGGGCAGCTGTGGGTCACGGGCCGCCTGGACGACGTGATGAACATCGCCGGGCACCGCATCGGCACCATGGAGATGGAAGCCGCGCTCATCACGCACCCCACCGTCAGCGAGGCCGCCGTGGTCGCCATGCCCGACGACGTCAAGGGCGCCGTGCCGGTCGCGTTCGTGGTGCCGCGCGGGGACGCGCAGGACAGCCCCGAACTGCAACGCGAACTCGCCGAGGCCGTCGTGCGCGGCGTGGGCGCCATCGCCCGCCCGGCGCGCGTGATCGTGACCCCCACCGTGCCCCGCACCCGCAGCGGCAAGATCATGCGCCGCGTCCTGCGCGACCTGCTCGTGACCGGCGAGACGCGCGGCGACCTCACCAGCCTGGAAAATCCGGACGCCATCGACACGGTGCGCGAACGGCTGCGGGGCGGCAGCACGCCGTAACCCGCCAAGCACAGAGGGAGCGCCCGTGTTGCCCGGCGCTCCCTCTGTCTCCTGCGCTCAGCTGAACTTGCCGAGGTCCAGGGGAATCTGGTAGGCGCAGTCCGTGTCCGCCTCGGTGCGCAGCAGCAGGGGCACGGTGTCACTGGCGCCGATCCCGGCCTTCAGCGGCTCGAAGTAGTACACGAGCGTGCCGCTCCAGGTGCCGCCGTCCTGCTTGAAGTCGTTCACGTACGTGCTCCTGACGGGCGCGATCAGTTTCCCGTCCGGGCCCTTCAGGCGCACGAGGTACGCACCCCGGGCCTTCTCGCCCGGCAGGCCGCGCACGCCGATGTCCACGCGCAGCTGCCCATCCGGAAGGCGGCGACTGGCGGACTCCTCGGCCAGCGCGGCCTTCACGCTGAGGTTCTGGAAGTTGTTGCGGGCGTCCTGCGCCTGGAAGTACAGCTGGTCCGCCTGCCCGCTCACGGTGAGCTGCGCGGGACGGCTGCCCTTCGTGAAGTCGTCCGGCGCGGCCAGCCAGTCCGCGACGCAGGCCGCGCCGCCGTCGAAGGCGGTCACGGCGTCCTTCCCACCAGCGAAGGCGCCGCCTTTGACGGTCAGGTCCACCGTCAGGTACGTGGCGACCGGGTCGCGGCGGCCATACGCGCCGTCGATGACGTTCTTGGCGGTGGTGTCCTCCAGTTTCGGCACCCACGCGTACGCGGGCGCGGCCAGCAGCGAGCAGAGGGTCAGCAGGGTCAGGTAACGGATCATGGGGCTCCTTTGATACGGGATGGAATTGACTTGCTTCGAACGTGATCGCGTTCCGTTATCCCCTCTCCCCCTGAGGGAGAGGGAGGAAGGAGCAGAGCGACGGAAGGGTGAGGGGGCCACCGGGCGACTCCGATTGACTTGGAATCACTCGAATCCCGTATGAGGCTCAATCTTTGAGGTAGACGACGCGGCACGCGCTGCCCGCCGAGCGGAACTGCGCGGCAGCCGCGTCCGAGAGGGTCACGTCGGTGTACACCCGCGAGTTCGGGGCGAACCGGTTGGGCTGGATGCGCTCGGCCTTCACGCGGGTGACGTTCGGGAAGGTCGAGAGCTGCGACTCGGCGGTGACGTAGGTGTGCAGGTTGCCCGCCTGCACCAGTTCGCTGGACACCCCCCTGATCAGGGCGGCGTCGGGCCACAGCTGCTGCCCGCCCGCGTACACGATGCTGGTCATGTCCCGCTGGAACGCGCCCAGCCCGCGCACGTCAATGGCGACGGTGCAGGCCAGCGGGCGCGTCTCGCTGCCCGCCCCGGCTGCCGCGCCGCCCCCGCGCGCGAGCGGCGCAGCCGGGTCACGGCCCCCGCTGCCGCTTCCCGCGGCGCCGCTGCCCCCACGTCCGGATGCGGGCGCACCGGCATCCCCCCCTGCGCCGTTCCCGGGCCGGGCCGAGGTGGGGGCGTCCGCGTCGCCCGCCGCGGGACCCGTACCCGCTGCGCCGGTGGGGGCCGTGCCAGCAGCCGGGGTGGGACTGCCGGCCGGGTCGCGGCTGGGCGCGCCGGCGGCCGGGGCCGCGCCGGTTCCGCTGCCAGGCTCGGCACGTGGGGCCGGAGAAGAGGCGGGGGCATCGTCGCTGGCCGCCGTCGGGGCCGTGCCGCGCGGGGCGGGCGTGGCTGCGGGCGTGGTGTCCCCAGAATCCCCGGCGCCGTCAGCAGGTCGAGCCGAGGGGGCGGGTGCGGGCGTGGCGGTGGGCTCCGGCGCGCGGGCGGTTGGGGTCGAGGTCACTGGAGCGGCCGCCGCTGGCTCGCTGGGGGCCGCTCGGCTGCTGCCGGAAGCGGCCGGACCCTCCTGGGGCGCTGGAGCGGTCTGGTTGCGGGTGGTGGCGGTCACCGGACTGCCGCCTTCGGGCGTGTCGGCGCGACTCACGGGCCGGGCGGGGATGCCGCGCGCGTCGGCCGGGGCCTCGGTCGGGCTGGCGGTGCGGGCCGGGGCAGCCTGGGCGACCTCGCTGCCCGTCTCCGCGCGGGTCAGGTCCTCGCGGCGGGGCAGGGCACTGATCGGCTCGGGGGCAGAAGTGGCGTTCCCGGCGGTGCGGGCCGCCTCGGGGGCCGCTACGTCCGGTTCCGCCGCGCGGGTGGGCGTCGCCTCGGGCGCGGCCTCCACCTCACCGGTGGCGGCAAGGCGGGTCGTGGCGTCCAGCGCGGGCAGCTCGGACGGAGCAGGTGCGGCGTCCGCCTCACGGGGCGCAGCCGGAGCGGATGCTGCCGCAACAGGCGCCGCGACCTGCGGGGCTGAGGCTGTGGGAGCGGCCAAATTCGGAACCTGGGCCGCCGGAGTCGAAGAGGCCGGGGTTGAGGCAGTTGGGGTTGAGGTGGGCGGCGCAGACGGCGCGGCCGTCGTGCGGGACGCCGAGTCCGCCGGGGGCTGAGCCGCACGGGTCGGGGCGGCGGGTGTCGTCGGCTGGGAAGTCGTCGGGGACGGCCGCGGCTGTGGCGCCTGGCGGGTCTCGGTGACGGGACGCGCGGCTGTGGCCGGGCTGGTGCGCTCCGGGGTGGCGCGCGGCGTGGTGGTCGTCCGGGATGGGGTGATGTGCGTGGTGGGCGGCGCCGGGGCGAGCGTCACGACTTCCAGCGGCGCGCGGGCCGGGTCGGGCGTCGCCGCGGAGGGCAGGGGCTGGGGGCGCAGGGCCAGCAGGCCGGCCAGCAGCGTCACGTGCACCGCGATGGTGGCGGCGGCGGCGCGTCGGCCCTCGCGGGACTCAGGGCGGGCCGGGGTGGGACGAGGCAGGGTGGTCACGGCGCCGCACCTTCGTCCTTTCCGGTCTGCGTGCCCAGGGCCAGCCGCGTGCCGCCGGCTTTCTTGATCTCGTCCATCACGCCGACGACCGTGCCGTAGCTGCCGCGCTCGTCGGCGCGCAGGCCCACCATGCCGCCCGACGCGGCCGCCAGGGGCCGCAGCTGCGCGCCCAGCCTGGTGAGGGTGGTGGCTGTCCCGTTCAGGAACACCTGCCCGGCGCGGTTCACGCTCACGACCGGCAGATCCGGCGTTTCCTGCACGCTGCTGCTCGCGCGCGGCAGGTCCAGCGGCAGGGCGTTCTGCCGGGCGCCCAGCGTGCTCGTCAGGAAGAAGAAGATCAGCAGCAGCAGCACGATGTCCACCATGGGCGCGAAGTCAAAGGTGACCGGGTCGTGGTCCCCGCGGAAGCGGCGGCGGGCGGGGCGGGTCACTGCGCCCCACCGAAGGTCAGGGCGACCTCCGGTACCGGCGCGTCGGCGCGCGCGGGGGCCGGGGTGGGCGCAGGGCGGGTCAGCCAGCCGGGCAGGTCCTCGCGCACCTGCTCGGCCTGCACCATGATCCGGTCGGCGCGGGCGCGCAGCGCGCCGCGCGCCACGTACGCGATTACCGCGACGATCAGCCCGGCGGCGGTGTTGATCAGCGCCTCGCTGATCCCGGTCGCCAGCTGCGCGGGCGTGGGCGCGGTGGTCTGGCTGAACACCAGGAACGAGCGGACCATGCCGATCACGGTGCCCAGCAGGCCCAGCAGGGGCGCCACCTGCGCGGCGGTGCCCAGCGCGCCCAGCCCGGCGTACAGGCGGGCGTCTTCACCCAGCAGCGCGGAGTGCATGGCGCTTTCGGCGGCGGGCACGCCCCGGTCGGCGCGGGCCAGTCCGGCGCGCAGGACCTGCGCGGCGGGGCTGGGGTGCGCGGCGCGGTCCACTTCGGCCAGCGCGGCGTGCGGGCCGCTCTCGGCGGTGACGGCGCGGGCGCGTTCCACGAGCGTGCGGGCGTCGGCGCCCAGGCGGGCCAGGGCCTGGGCGCGGGCGGCGCTCAGGTAGACCACGTAGACCGACAGGGCCAGCAGCACCCACAGGAGCGGGCCGGCCGCGCGAACCAGATCAAGGATGGTCATGACCTTCACGGGTAGCACGCGCGCTCGTGGCAACCGTGAAAAACACGTGCAGCACACTCATGAGGAGGAGCGGCCGTCTGCGGGAGGCTGAGCTCCAGCCCCTGGTGGAGTGGCGGGTCCGGGTCGGCCGCGCTGAGCGGCGGGGTTCTGGTTGCCGCTCGCGCGGGCGGTACGGTCCAGAGCCTCAGGACGTGACGTCCACCTGTCGGCGGCTGGGGGTCCGCGCCGCGTTTCCTGGCCCGGAATCCGCAGTGAATCACTCGACTTTGCAGGCTGCGGCGGGTAAAATAACCCGGTAAGTAGGAATCATTCCTAACAAAACACACCCTGATTCCCGAAGGAGCCTCATGACCCACCAGCTCGAAATCCGCAACCTGCACGCCACCGTCGGCGACCAGCCCATCCTCAAAGGCATCAACCTGACCGTGCCCCGCGGCGAACTGCACGCCATCATGGGCCCCAACGGCAACGGCAAGAGCACCCTGGCCAAGGTCATCGTCGGCGACCCCGAATACACCGTCACCGAAGGCGAAATCCTCGTCGACGGCCAGAACATCCTCGAGATGGAACCCGACGAACGCGCCCGCCTCGGCGTCTTCCTGGCCTTCCAGTACCCCGTCGAGATCCCCGGCGTCACCATCGCCAACTTCCTGCGCCTCGCCATGCAGGCCCGCAAGGCCGAAGGCGAAGAAGTGAGCTTCACCGAGTTCTACGGCAAGCTCCAGAGCGCCCTGAAAACCCTGGAATGGGACGAGAGCATCGTCGAACGCTACCTGAACGCCGGCTTCAGCGGCGGCGAGAAGAAGCGCAACGAGATCCTCCAGATGCTCATGCTGGAACCCAACTACATCATCATGGACGAAACCGACAGCGGCCTCGACGTCGACGCCCTGAAGATCGTCTCCAAGGGCGTGAACAGCATGCGCGGCGAGAACCTCGGCGGCCTGATCATCACCCACTACCAGCGCCTGCTCGACTACATCGTGCCCGACAAGGTCCACATCATCCTCGACGGCAAGGTCGTCCAGACCGGCGGCCCCGAACTCGCCAAGAAGATGGACACCGAAGGCTACGACTGGGTCAAGGAACTCGCCACGGCGTAACGCCGTTGATGGTGAACGGTTGACGGTTGATGGCCGACCCCACGCGGGTCCGTGTCCATCAACCCTCGCTTCCCTCTCACCCTCCGAAGGAGCAGCACATGACCATCAATCCTGAAGTGAACGAGATCAACGCCACGTACGAGTACGGGTGGAGCAGCCCGGAACGCTACGCGATCAAGGCCCCCAAGGGCCTGAGCCGCGACGTCGTGGAGATGATCAGCAAGGCCAAGGACGAACCCCAGTGGATGCTGGATTTCCGCCTGAAGGCCCTGGACATCTTCCTGAGCAAGCCCATGCCCGAGTGGGGCGCAGATTTGAGCGGCCTGAACCTCGACGAGATCTACTATTACATCAAGCCCGAGGGCTTCAACGCGCGCAGCTGGGACGACGTGCCGGCCGACGTGAAGGAAACCTTCGAGCGTCTGGGCATCCCCGAGGCGGAGCGCGCCGCGCTGGCCGGTGTGGGCGCGCAGTACGAGAGTGAAATGGTGTACCACAACCTCAAGGAGGAGTGGGAGAAGCTCGGCGTGGTGTTCCTGAGCATCGAGGACGGCCTGAAGGAGTACCCGGAGCTGTTCCGCGAGCACTTCGCGACCATCGTGCCGCCCGAGGACAACAAGTTCGCGGCCGTGAACAGCGCCGTGTGGTCGGGCGGGAGCTTCGTGTACGTGCCCAAGGGCGTGAAGGTGGACATTCCCCTGCAGACGTACTTCCGCATCAACGCGGAGAGCAGCGGGCAGTTCGAGCGCACCCTGATCATCATCGACGAGGGCGCGCAGGCGCACTACATCGAGGGCTGCACCGCCCCCGCGTACAGCAGTGACTCCTTCCACTCCGGCGTGATCGAGATCGTCGTGAAGGAAGGCGCGCGCTTCCGCTACAGCACCATCCAGAACTGGAGTCACAACGTCTACAACCTCGTGACCCAGCGCGCCGCCGTGTACGCGGGCGGCGTCATGGAGTGGGTGGACGGGAACCTGGGCAGCAAGGTCACCATGAAGTACCCCGCCTGCTACCTCCTCGAGGAAGGCGCGCGCGGCGAGGTCCTGAGCATCGCCATGGCCGGCCGCGGCCAGCACCAGGACGCCGGGGCGAAGATCGTGCACTTCGCGCCCCACACGTCGGGCACCATCGTGTCCAAGAGCATCAGCAAGGACAGCGGACGCAGCAGCTACCGCGGCCTCGTGAAGATCTACGAGGGCGCCAAGGGCAGCAAGACGAACGTCGAATGCGACGCCCTCCTCCTCGACGAGGAAGCCCGCACCGACACCTACCCCTACATCGAGATCGAGGAAAAGGACGCCAGCGTCGGCCACGAAGCCACCGTCTCCAAGATCAACGACGACCAGATCCTGTACCTCCAGAGCCGCGGCCTGAGTGAAGACGAGGCGGCCGGCCTGATCGTGCGCGGCTTCATTGAACCCATCGCGAAGGAACTCCCTCTGGAGTACGCCGTGGAACTGAACCGCCTGATCGAACTGGAAATGGAAGGCTCGGTCGGCTGACCGCCCCCTGCCGCCCTCACGCTGCGGCGTGGGGGCGTCTCCCCTGCCCTGGAGGTCCCGCGTCATGAAACTCAATCACATCAATCTGGGCGTCACGGACGTACCGCAGGCGGTCGAGATCTTCGAGCGGTTCTTCGGGCTGCGGCAGGCGGACGGCATGCCCCGCACGGACGCGATGACGTTCCTGCTGGACGACGCGGATTCGCTGATCTCGGTCTTCCGGGCGAAGGACGTGGTGTACCCGAAGGTGTTCCACATCGGGTTCCTGCAGGACTCGCCGGAGCAGGTGAGGGCCATTCACGCGCAGCTGACCCAGGGTGGCTTCACGGTGCCCGCACCGCGTGAGAACCACGGTCGGCTCACTTTTTATTTTGACGCGCCGTTCGGCGTGGTGATCGAAGTCGAATCGTTCCTCGGCTGAGGGACTCTTCTTCTTTCTTCTGGAGGTCGCATGACTCAATTCAATGATCAACTGGCGCAGGTGCAGGGGCCCGAGTGGCTGAGCGCGAAGCGCAGGGAAAGCCTGGAGCTGTTCACGACGCTGGACGTCCCGCAGGAGTCGGTGGAGGCGTGGAAGTACACGCGCGTGGACGTCGATTTCGACGCGCTGCGCCCGCACGGCAAGCGGGACGTGGTCTCGGACGTGTCGGCGCTGCCCGCGAGCGTGCAGGAGCGCCTGAGCGGCACGGACGTGGGCGCGTTCCTCGTGCTGGACGGTCCGGACGTGGTGTACCGCACGGAACTCCCGGCGGAACTGGCCGCGAAGGGCGTGATCTTCACCGATCTGAAGACGGCGGTAGAGCAGCACGCGGACAAGGTGCAGCAGTACCTCTACAGCGTGGTGCCGGCCGAGGTGCCGGACGACACGACGATCGCCGCGCCGGGCACGACGCCCAGCAAGAGCCCGGATCCCAGCGAAGGGAAATTCAGTGCGCTGGCGGCGGCCCTGTGGACGAACGGCGCGTTCGTGTACGTGCCGCGCGGCGTGGAGGTCGAACTGCCCCTGGGGTCCTTCCGCGTGATGAGTGAGGCCGGGACGTACACCGCGACCCGCACGCTGGTCGTGGCCGAGGAGAACGCCCAGGTGACGTTCATTGACGAGCAGGACAGCGCCCCTCTGCCCGGCACGTACGCGATCGGCGCGGTGGAACTCGTGGTGAAGGACGGCGCGCGCGTCCGGTACGTCAGCATCCAGAACTGGGGTGAGGGTGTCACGCACATCCAGCGTCAGCGTGGGGACGTGGGCCGCGACGCGACCCTGAATTCCCTGGTCGTCACGATGGGCGGCACCCTGAGCCGCACCGAGATGCAGTCCTACCTGCGCGGGCAGGGCGCGGACAGCGAGATGCTGGCCCTGTACTTCGCGAACGCCGACCAGCACTTCGATCACTACACCCTCCAGCACCACGCCGCCGCGAACGCGCACAGCGACCTGCTGTACAAGGGCGTGAACAACGACCAGGCGGTCGGGGTGTTCAGCGGCATGATCAAGGTGGACCTGGGCGCGCAGAAGACCGACGCGTACCAGAAGCACCGCACCCTGATGCTCAGCAGCGAGGCCCGCAACTACAGCGTCCCGCAGCTGGAGATCAACGCGAACGACGTGCGGTGCAGCCACGGCAGCACCACCAGCCCCGTCGATCAGGAGGCGCTGTTCTTCCTGCGCTCGCGCGGCATCAGCAAGGAAACCGCCGAGAAGATGCTCGTCACGGCGTTCTTGGAGGACGTGCTGGGCCGCGTGCCCCTGGCCAGCGTCGTGAAGTACATCGAGGGCATCATCGCTAAGAAGGTCGGCGCGGCGTAACGCCTCCCGGCTCTGTGCCTGAACCGGCCCGTCCCGCGTGGACGGGCCGGTTTACACTGCCGGGCATGGCGATGCGGGTGGTGTTCCCGGCGGATTACTTCCAGGCGCGGCAGCCGGACGGGGCGTTCGTGGATCAGGCGGCGGCGTTCGCGGCGCACGGGTGGGGCGTGTCTACCTTTGCGTTCGACGGGGACCGGGTGTTCCGCCCGGCCCTGGTGCCGGGTGAGACGGTGCTGTACCGGGGCTGGATGCTGGATGAGGCGGGGTACCGGGCGTTCGTGGGCGCGGTGGAGGCGGCGGGCGCGCGGGTACTGACCCCGCCGGAGGCGTATCTGGCGGCGCATCACCTGCCGCGCTGGGCGCCGCTGCTGGCGGACGTGACGCCGGAGACAGTGTGCTTCACGGATCTGGACGCCCTGCCGGGGGCGCTGGCGGCACTGGGCTGGGACGGGTTTTTCGTGAAGGACTTCGTGAAGTCCCTGAAGACCGGCGCGGGCAGCCGCATCACGCGGCCCGATCAGATCGGGGAGTTGCTGGCGCGCATGGCGCATTTCCGGGGGCAGATCGAGGGTGGGGTGTGCGTGCGCCGCGTGGAGGCGCTGGACCCGGCGTCGGAGGTGCGGTTTTTCGTGCGTGCGGGGCGGGCGTTCGGCGCTGATGGCGCGGCGGTGCCGGATCTGGTGCGGGACGTGGCCGGGCGGATCACCTCGCCGTTCTTCTCGGTGGATATTGCCCGGCGTGCCGATGGTGTGCAGCGCGTGGTGGAGGTTGGGGACGGGCAGGTGTCGGATCTGGTGGGCTGGACGCCCGCGCAGTTCATGGCGGTGTGGGCGGGCTGATCAGCTCAGGTCCAGTTCGCCTTCTTCCTCGCCCCACCAGTTCACGCGGCGGGCCTTCACGGTGATCATGGTCAGGCCGGGGGTGTCCAGGCCGTCCTTGAACCACTGCGTGAGACTCTCCTGCCAGTGGGGGGCCATGGTGGGGCGGTGGGTGGTGAGGGTCGCGTCACCCTGCACGGCGATGAACAGGAAGGGTTTATCCGACTGGAAGCCCAGCTGGACGTTCTTGTTCTTCGCGATGTCCTGCGCGGCGCGGCTGCCTTGCCACGTGAAGAAGTGGCTGGTGCCGTCGTAGTCCACCTCGCCGTTGTTGCTCATGGGGCGCGAGCCGAGGTGGCCGTATGCGGTGGTGGTCGTCAGGAGACAGAGGTCGAGGCCGCGCATGAGCCGCGCGAGGTCTTTCAGGGTGCCGGGCATACCCCGAGCGTAGGGGGGCGCGGTGGCCGGGGGGATGACGCGGGCTTCACGGGAGGCTGGGCGTGTCCTGAGGTGATCTTCAGGCGGGGCCCCTTCCCCCGTTCTGAATCCTTTCAGATAGCATGGGGGCATGCGAACTCAGAAGCTGGGCGGAAGTGAGCTGATGGTGCCGGTGGTCGCGGTGGGCTGCATGCGCATCGACGGAATGGAGCAGGCGGCCGCGTCGCGGCTGATCGGGACGGCGCTGGAGCACGGCGCGAACTTCTTCGATCACGCCGACATCTACGGCGCGGGCCGCAGCGAGGAGGTGTTCGCGGATGCGGTCGGCATGACCTCCAGCGTCCGTGAGGGCCTGATCCTCCAGTCCAAGTGCGGGATTCGCCCCGACCTCCAGACCTTCGATTTCTCGCGGGAGCACATCCTGGCGTCGGTGGACGGCATCCTGAAGCGGCTGCGGACCGAGTACCTGGACGTGCTGCTGCTGCACCGCCCGGACGCGCTGGTGGAACCCGAGGAGGTCGCCGCCGCCTTCGACCAGCTGGAGCAGGAGGGCAAGGTGCGGCACTTCGGCGTGTCGAACCAGCACCCGCGCCAGATCGAGCTGCTGAAGAAGTTCGTGCGGCAGCCGCTGGTGGCGAACCAGCTGCAGCTGAGCATCACGAACGCCACGATGATCACCAGCGGCCTGAACGTGAACATGGAGAACGCCGAGGCCGTGAACCGCGACGGGGGCGTGCTGGACTACTGCCGCCTGCACGACATCACCGTGCAGCCCTGGTCGCCGTTCCAGTTCGGGTTCTTCGAGGGGGTGTTCATCGGGCACGCGAAGTTCCCCGCGCTGAACGCGAAACTGGACGAGATGGCCGCGAAGTACGGCGTGAGCAGCACGACGGTCGCCATGGCGTGGCTGCTGCGGCACCCGGCGCGGATGCAGCCGGTGACCGGCACGACCACCCCGGAGCGTCTGGCGGACTGCCTGCGCGCGGCGGACGTCACCCTGACGCGCGAGGAATGGTATGGCCTGCTGATCGCGGCCGGGAACACGCTGCCCTGACCCTCCCCGGGTTCCGCCGCCCCGGCTAGACTGCGCGTCATGAAACGCAGGGTGTGGGTGGCGGCGGCGCTCGTGGCGGGCGGGGCGCTGCTGAGCGGGTGCGCGGACGTGCGGTACCTGTCGCAGGCGGCGGGCGGGCAGCTGGACCTGCTGCGCCGCGCGCGGCCCCTGGCGGACGTCCTGGCTGATCCGGGCACCCCGGCGGGCGTGCGGCGCCGCCTGCAACTGGCGTCGGACGTGCGGGCCTTCGCGGTCGCGCCGGAGGCGGCGGGTGGGCTGGGCCTACCGGACCACGGCTCGTTCCTGAAGTACGTGGACGTCGGGCGGCCGTACGTGGTGTGGAACGTGTTTTCCGCGCCGGAGTTCAGCGTGACGCTGGACACGTCGTGTTTCCCAGTGGCGGGCTGTGTGGGGTACCGGGGATACTTCAGCGAGGCGGCGGCGCTCTCGGACGCGCAGGCGCGGCGCGCGGCGGGCCGGGACGTGAACGTGGGCGGCGTCAGCGCGTACTCCACGCTGGGGTACCTCAAGGACCCGCTGCTGTCCACCATGCTGAGCTACCCGGACGCGACGCTGATCCGCACGATCATCCACGAGCTGTCCCACCCGAGCCTGTACGTGGCGGGCGACACGGTGTTCAACGAGTCGTACGCCACAGCGGTGGAGGAAGAGGGGATGCGCCGCTGGCTGGCGCGGTACGGCACGCCGGAGCTGCGCGAACAGGACCGGCTGGCGCAGGAGCGGCAGTCGGGGTTCGAGGCGCTGCTGCTGGACACCCGCGCGCGGCTGGAGGCGCTGTACGCCGCGTCCGGCCTGACCGAGGCCGAACGGCGTGCGCGCAAGGTGGCAATCCTGGCGGACATGAACACCCAGTACGCGACGCTGAAGGCATCCTGGGGCGGGTACGCGGGCTACGACGCCTTCTTCGCGCGGGGCGTGAACAACGCGACGCTGGGCGCCGTGGCGGCCTACGCGACCATGGTCCCGGACTTCCAGGCCCTCCTGGCGCGGGTGGACGGGCACCTGCCCACCTTCATCGAGGAGGCCCGCGCGTGCGGCCGCCGCCCGCAGGCCGAGCGGGCCACCTGCCTGCGCGGTTCCTGACCGGCGGCCCTCACGGTCGGTCCCCAGACGCCGTCCTGCACGCTGCGCCGTGTGAGAGGGCGGTCTCATGCCCGGCCGGGCGCGGGTCTGCTACCGGCCGGTCACTGTTCCCCCGCTGCGGGGGACCGGGCTGACCCGCGGGGTGAGGGGGCGGTGACGTGCCCCTGAATCCCATGAAGGCTGCGTGCGCCGCGCCTGAGCGGACATCCGGCGCGCCCTTGAGCGTGCCCCCAGGGAACGCGCAGCTTCGCCCCGCAAGGTGGGGAGCAGGAACAGCCCAGAGCGGTCGTTCACTTCTCCCCGCCCGGCCCACCGTGGCCGCGCGACCCTGAAAGAGGTGCTCCATGCGTCAAGAGAATGCCCCCCGTCCCGCCCTGCGCCGCCCCCTGCTGGGCCTGCTCACGCTGAGCCTGCTGGCCGCCCCTGCGGCGCTGGCCCAGACCGCCGACCCGGTCATGCCGCCCGCCCCGGCACCCGTCACCACCGAGCCCACGGCGCCGGCCCCCGCGCCGACCACGCCGGCTGAAACGGCCCCCACCGACGCGGCCCCGACCGAGACCGCCCCCACGGACGCGGCGCCTGCTGATGCGGCCCCGACGGACGCCGCGCCAGACACCGCAGCGCCGACCGAAGCAGCGCCGGCCGACGCCGCCCCGGCCGGTGACGCCCAGCCCAGCAGCCTGCCGGCCGCAGGCAGCGTGACTGTCCCCAAACTGGACGGCGAGGAGGTCCTGAAGACCGTCCCCACCGTGCTGGGCGAGGCCCTGATCTACAGGGGTGACGCCGAGGACGCCCTGGCCCGCACCGCGCAGGCCCTGGTCGCCGAGGGGTATCAGGCCGCCGAGGGTGCCGCCCCCACCGCCGACGCGGCGGGCGTGACCACCCTGACCCTGACGAAGGATGACCAGCAGTTCCAGCTGACACAGAGGAGCAGCATGGGCCTGACGGTCGTGGCGCTGGCCCGCCTGCCCGAGAGCGAGAGCACCCCGGCCGCCCCCGCCGCCGAGACGCCCGCACCCGACCGTGCGCCCGCCACCGACGCGGCCCCAGCAGACACAGCGCCCAGCGAGGCGCCAGCGGAGGCAGCTCCGGCTGAATCCGCCCCGGCAGACGCGGCACCGACTGAACCCGCGCCCAGCGAACCGGCCCCCGGTGCGCCTGCCCCGACCGAGCCCGTGACCCCAGCTCCCGTCACGCCGCCCAGCCAGCCCTGAGCGCAGCGCCTCTCCGTGCAGCGCCCCTCCAGGTGCGAAGCCGCCCCCCCCTCGGGGCGGTTTTTTCATGTCTGCACCCGCAACCTCCGGGCGGGACCGAGAGGAGCGTGGGCGCATCCGGATCGGCCGCAGGTGGGGTCCGGACCGTCCTGAACAGAACGTGGGCACCGTGCGCCCCCACCGACCTCGACATCAGACGGGATGAAATTGACTTGCTTCCGACTGGAACACGTTCCGTTGTCCCCTCTCCCCCTGTGGGACTCGGAGAGCTGCGCAGCAGAGAGGGAGGGAAGCGCGACAGGGCGGAAGGGCGAGGGGGGCCACCGGGCGACTCCGAATGATGTGGAATCACTCGAATCCCGTATCAGACGGGCGAGGACGAGGGGGGTGCTATGGTCGCAGCGGTGTTCAGGTGGGTCGAGGGCTGACCAGCGCACACCTGAACCGGGCGGACTCGCAGAGGTGCGGAGCCGGAGCGAGCCCCCGTCCACACCAGCGGTTGGACATGGCGTCGAAGGGCCTGCCGGAGGCGCCAGGGTGGAACTGGACACCGGGGTCCCAGTGTCGCGTCGCGCCCGGGGCACCCTCTCCCCGGCGACTGGGGCGGGGCGTCCAAAAGAGGAGCGCCGCCTCTCCGGTGGGAGGGGCGGCGCTCGGGAAGAGGATTACTCTTCGCTCTTCTCTTCGGTGCTCTCGGCGTCGCCTTCGGTCTCGCCCGCGGCGTCGGCCTTGGCTTCCTCGACGGTGGCGTCGCCTTCGAGGATCGCGGCGGCGGCTTCCTCGCTGATCTCGCCAGCGGCGACCAGACCGGCCACCTGGGCGGCCTGCTGCTCGGCGGCGGCTTCGCCTTCGCTGAGGCGGGGCGGCAGGACGCTGATGACGACCTGCTCGGCGTCACCGGCGAGCTTCACGCCGTCGGGCAGTTTGACCTGACCGGCGGTGACGTGGTCACCGATGTTCAGCTTGGTGACGTCCACGACGAGTTCCTGGGGGATGCGGCGGGGGCCGGGGGCGATGACGCTCAGGTTGTGAATGACGATGTCCACGAGGCCGCCCATGACTTCGCCCTGGCTCTTGCCCTTGGTGTGCACGGGGACGTTCACTTCGACGGGTTCACCGTAGGTGACCATGTAGAAGTCCACGTGGATGGGGGTGCGCTTGCGCTTGTCCATCTGCACGGTCTTGACGAGCGCGGGGAAGGTCTCGCCACCCTCGATGGTGATGTCGAACAGACCGGTGGTGCTGGTCTGGCGGAAGGCGCGGTCGAAGGCCTTCTTGTCGATCGTGAAGGAGACGTTCTTCTCCTTGTTGTAGGCGACGGCGGGGATCAGGCCTTCAGCGAGCTTTTCCTGGCTCTTGCGGGGTTTGGCGTTCAGTTCCATGTGCTCTTTCTCCTTCGGGGACGTTCTTCGCCGCCTCACTCTCGCCGCGCGGTTCCGCTCGGGGCGGGGCGGGGGGCGGGCGTGCAACCGTGACAGCATAGCAAACGCGCGTGCGCGGGTGGAAGGGTTACGGGGGCCTCTGCTAGACTCTGTGGCGTTGCCGCGCGGCCGCCCCACCCAGCGGGTGCGGAGATGGCCCCGGACGGAAGATAAGGAGAAGAACATGATCAGTGTGACTGAACTGCGCAACGGCACGAAAGTGGAGATGGACGGCGGCCTGTGGGAGTGCCTGGAGTACTCGCACCTGAAGATGGGCCGCGGCGGCGCGAAGGTCGTCACGAAGTTCCGCAACATGGAAAGCGGCTCGATCGTGGACCGCACCTTCAACAGCGGCGAGAAGCTGCAGGACATCTACGTGGAAGGCAAGAAGATGCAGTACCTCTACCCCGACGGTGAGGACTACGTGTTCATGGACCTGGACACCTTCGACCAGATCACGCTGGGCAAGACCCTGGTCAGCGACGCCTCGAAGTTCATGAAGGAGAACACCGAGGTGGAAGTCGCGATGTACGGCGAGAAGCCCCTGAGCATCACGCTGCCCAACCAGGTCATCCTGAAGATCGTGCAGACCGACCCCGGCGTGCGCGGCGACACGGTGTCCGGCGG
Source organism: Deinococcus soli (ex Cha et al. 2016) (assembly GCF_001007995.1). Classification (NCBI taxonomy): domain Bacteria; kingdom Thermotogati; phylum Deinococcota; class Deinococci; order Deinococcales; family Deinococcaceae; genus Deinococcus; species Deinococcus soli (ex Cha et al. 2016). The sequence continues at coordinate 1,219,343 of NZ_CP011389.1, forward strand.
CACGAAGCCCGCCACGCTGGAGACCGGCGCCGTGGTGCAGGTGCCCCTGTTCGTCGAGCAGGACACCAACGTGAAGGTGGACACCCGCACGGGTCAGTACCTCAGCCGCGCGTAAATGACGTGACGTAACGGCGCCGCCCCCGGTTCCTCCGGCGGGCGGCGCACACGTTTTCCCTTGGACTGAGTTCAGTCCGCGCCCGGCGGCCCGGAGTGCCCCTGCACCGCGATTGCCGCTAGACTGGGCGCAGCCAAACGAGCGTTAGGCTGCGGGGTGCATGCCCCTCTCACCCGGCACAGGGCATGATTGGGAGCAGCACCCGCAGAACACCCGAACTTCAAGGAGGGGCCATGAACCCGAACGACCTGAAACAGATTCTCGATGCCCTCACGTACGCCGACGTGCGCGAATTCAGCCTGCGCACCGGCAGCTTCGACCTGAGCCTCAAACGCGGCCCGCAGGCCTTCGCCGCGCCCGCACCCATGCCCACCCCCGGCCCCGCCCCGGTCGCGACCCCCATGCCCGCCCCCGCGTTCGCGCCCATGCCCGCACCCACCATGCCTGCCCCACAGGTGCAGGACAGCGCCCCCGCACAGGCCGCGCCCGCTCCGGCCCCCACGCCCGCCGAGGCGCCTGCCGAGAAGCCCGCCAGCAAGGGCACGCCCGTCAAGGCGCCCATCGTCGGCACCTTCTACGCATCCAGCAGCCCCGACGCCGCCCCCTACGTGAAGGTCGGCGACACCGTGGCCGCCGGGCAGGTACTGTGCATCATCGAGGCGATGAAACTCATGAACGAGATCGAAGCCGAGCAGGGCGGCACCATTCGCGAGATCCTCGTGAAGAACGCCGAACCCGTCGAGTACGGCCAGACCCTCTTCATCATTGAGTAATTGCGGTGAGCCGGAGGCGAACCCGAGCGGACCTGAAAGGCTGCACCGCAGCGCGAGCAGCAACAGGTTCTGAGTCGCGCAGATGAAGGGGTGGGCCGGGCGACGTTCCCGGCTCTCACCGCAAGTCGGAGCGGATCAGAACTCAGCCGACCGAGGTTTGCCTCCCAGCCGCTGGAGGCATGCATGTTCAAGAAGATCCTGATCGCCAACCGTGGCGAGATTGCCCTGCGCGTCATCCGGACGGCGCGGGAGATGGGCGTGAAGACGGTCGTGGTGTACTCCACGGCAGACGAGAAGAGCCTGCCGGTGCTGCTGGCCGACGAGTCGGTGTGCGTGGGTCCGCCCGCGAGCAACCAATCGTACCTGAACATCCCGAACATCCTCTCGGCGGCGCTGATGACGGGCGCCGAGGGCATTCACCCGGGCTACGGCTTCATGGCGGAGAACCCTGACTTCGCGGAGATGTGCCGCGAGCATGGCATCACGTTCATCGGGCCGACGCCCGAGAGCATGCGGGCCCTGGGCAGCAAGGCCGGCGGGCGCGAGATCGCCGCGCTGAGCAACGTGCCGGTCGTGCCGGGCACCGGCGTGCTGGATACGGTGGACGACGCGCTGCTGGCCGCCAAACAGATCGGGTACCCGGTGCTGCTCAAGGCCAGCGCGGGCGGCGGTGGGCGCGGGCAGAAGGTCATCCGCACGCAGGAGGAACTCGCCAAGGGCTTCGCGCAGGCGCAGGAGGAAGCGCGGCTGTACTTCGGTGATCCGGCGATCATCATGGAGAAGTTCCTGGAGGAATTCCGGCACGTCGAGGTGCAGGTCATGGGCGACGGGCAGGGCCACGTCATCCACATCGGCGAGCGCGACTGCTCCATCCAGCGGCGCAACCAGAAGCTGATCGAGGAGGCGCCCAGCACCCTGCCGGATACGCTGCGTCAGGAGATCCTCGCGGCGGGCGTGCGTCTCGCCAAGCACGTGAACTACGCCGGGGCGGGCACGCTGGAATTCATCGTGGACCGCGACGGGAACTACTACTTCATGGAGATGAACACCCGCATCCAGGTGGAGCACTGCGTCTCCGAGGAGATCTCCGGGCTGGACTTCGTGAAGCTGCAGCTGGAGATCGCCGCCGGGTACGGCCTGAAGCTCCAGCAGGAGGACGTGGTGCTGCGCGGGCACGCCATCGAGTGCCGCCTGAACGCCGAGGATCCCGACAAGGACTTCCGCCCGGCCGCCGGGAAGATCGACGACGTGCACTTCGCAGGTGGTCCCGGCGTGCGCGTGGACAGCCACTGCTACACCGGCTACGTGATCCCTCCGCACTACGACAGCCTGATCGGCAAGCTGATCGTGCACCACGACACCCGCGAGCAGGCGATTGCCCGCATGAAGCGCGCGCTGGAAGAGACGGTCATCCAGGGACCGAAGACGACCATTCCGCTGTACGTGAAGATCATGGACAACCCGTTCTACAAGCGCGGGGCGGTCATGACGAACTTCCTGAAGACCCGCATGGAGATGTAAGAGCGTGTTTTAAAAGTGCCTGAATGACAGCGCAGCGGGCCAGGTTCTGGCCCGCTGATGTTGATGAGACGACAACGGTATACCAGCGACCTGACCCGCCAGCAGTTTAAACGCCTCGAACCGTTGTTGCCGACTGGCAAGGCCGGGGGCCGACCCCGCACGGTGGATCTGTATGAGGTGATGTGCGCGATCATGTATGTACTCCAAAACGGCTGCGCCTGGCGCAATCTGCCTCATGATTTCCCAGCCTGGGAGACCGTCTACGGCTACTTCCGACGGTTTCAGTACGACGGCACGTGGGAAGCGGTGAACCGCTTCCTGGTCAGACGTACACGGCGCAAGGCCAAACGCGATCCGGAGCCGAGTGCGGGCAGTATCGACTCCCAGACCGTGCGCTGTGCGCCACAGGCGGGGATACGCGGTGTGGACGCGGGCAAGAAGACCAATGGGCGCAAGCGGCATCTGGTCGTGGACGCCCTTGGACTGCTGCTGGTGGTCTATGTGACGGGGGGTGGCGTGCAGGATCGGGTCGCAGCCCCGATCCTGCTGGGCATCCTCGCCAAACGCCATCCGCGCCTGAAGCACATCTGGGCGGATGGCGGTTACTTAGGTGAAGTGGTGACGTGGGCCGAGAAGGTCCTGGGCTGGGTGGTGGAGATCGTTCACGGCATCAGCGGACAACGAGGCTTCGTTGTCCGCCCACGGCGCTGGGTCGTTGAGCGTAGCTTGGCTTGGCTGACCCGCTGTCGTCGCCTGACCCGAGATTTCGAAGGGCGGCCAGAGACCACCGAAGCGTGGTGCTATCTCGCCAGCATTCGACTCATGTTGCGCCGTCTTGACCCCGCTGCCTAAAGCTTTTAAAACACGCTTTAAGAGCCTATGGCGGATGGTCGGAGGCAGACGGCTGGGGGGCACCCGGCGTCTGCCTCTGCCCGTTTGGGGGCGCGTGATGCGTGGCTCTCGCGCCTGTGTGGCCGGGCGTGGCCGGAGGGGCTGCTGCTGGACGCGCTGAGCCTCTCCCCTGCCCTGGACGTGCTGGATGTGGGCGCGGGGGATGGTCGGCTGCTGCGGGAGCTGGCGCGGCGGGGGCACGCGGGCCGGGTGGTGGGGATCGATCCCACGCCGGGGCCGGGCGTGCAGCCCGCATCAATGGTGGCGTTGCCGTTCCCGGATGCGAGCTTCGCCGTGGTGCTGTTCGTGAGGGTCCTGGCGCACCTGCCCGATCCGGCGCGGGCACTGGCAGAGGCGCGGCGCGTGCTGCGGCCCGGCGGGCAGGTGTGGGACGCCGCGCACGGCCCGGTGCACCTGCGGGCCACCTGGGCGGCGCTGGGCCAGCCCCTCGCGCCGGGGGACACGCTGCCGGAATCCGCGTTGACCGTCACCTGCCCGCTTACGGTGACCGGTGACGACGCCCGCTTCCTGCTGGGCACATACGGGAAAGAGGCGGAGGTTTCCCCCCACCTCTTCCCCGTGCAGGACGCCGCGCAGCTGCTGGTCTGGTCCCTGGCCCCGTGAGGTCAGCTGGCCAGTCGGCGCGCCAGGCGGCCAGTGCCGCCCCCGCGCGGTGGGGCGCATGCTGCGGGCATGCTTCCTGCTGACCTGCATCAGGCGCTGCGGCCCCTGCTTCCGGAACTTCAGACCCAGCTGCTCGGAGGGTGCCGCCCGGACCCGCTGCGGCACCTGGACATTCAGGTGTCCGCGAAACCCAGCGGCACGGTCACGTTGACGGTGCGGGCCGCGCATGACGGGGCGCGCTGGGGCCGCACGGCCAGCGTGGACCTGCACCCGCTGTGGTGCGGGGATCACCTGGAATTGCGGGCGGACGCGCCGGAGTACGCGATCAGCGCCACGTGATACGGAATTCAAGTCAGTCCACGTCATTCCGAGTCGCCCGGTGGCCCCCTCACCCTTCCGTCGCTTCGCTCCTCCCTCTCCTACAGGGGGAGAGGGGACAACGGAACGCGATCACGGTGCACGCAAGTCCATTTCATCCCGTATGACTTCAGCAGCGGGCCGCGACACCCCAGTCGTGGCGGTGTCGCGGCCCCCTGACCTGCTTTACACGGGGTCGGTGGCGGCCAGCCGGTCGAGCACGCCGGGGTCTTCGAGGGTGCTGGTGTCGCCCTGGATGTCCTTGCCCGCGGCGATCTGGCGAAGGAAGCGGCGCATGATCTTCCCGCTGCGGGTCTTGGGGAGCGCGTCGGCGACGTAGATGGCGTCGGGGCGGGCGAGGGCGCCGATTTCACGGCTGACGTGGGCGCGCAGCTCTTTCGGGTCAACCGTGTGGCCGCTCTGGGGCAGGACGAACGCGACGACACTTTCACCTTTCACGTCGTCGGGTTTGCCGACCACGGCGGCCTCGGCGACGCTGGGGTGGGCGACGAGGGCGGATTCGATCTCCATGGTGCCCAGGCGGTGGCCGCTGACGTTCAGGACGTCGTCCACGCGGCCGATGACGGTGACGTACCCGTCGGCGTCACGGCGGGCGCCGTCTCCGGCGAAGTACACGCCGTCGATCTCGCCCCAGTAAGTCTTGCGGTAACGGTCGTCGTCGCCGTAGACGGTGCGCAGCATGCTGGGCCAGGGGCGTTTGATGACGAGCAGGCCGCCCTCGTCGGGCCCGAGTTCCTCGCCCTGGTGGGTCATGATGGCGGGGTCCACGCCGAACATGGGGAGGCCCGCGCTGCCGGGTTTGCTGGCGTGCGCGCCGGGCAGGGTGGTGAGCATGATGCTGCCGGTCTCGGTCTGCCACCAGGTGTCCACGACGGGGCAGCGCTCGCCGCCGATGGTGCGCCAGTACCACATCCACGCTTCGGGGTTGATGGGCTCCCCGACCGAGCCCAGCAGGCGCAGGCTGCTCAGGTCGTACGCGGCGGGGATGGCGTCGCCCTGGCGCATGAAGGAGCGGATGGCGGTGGGCGCGGTGTACAGGATCGTGACGCGGTGCTTCTGGATCAGGTGCCAGAAGCGGCCCCAGTCGGGGTGGTTGGGCGCGCCCTCGTACATGAGGACGGTCGCGCCGTTCAGAAGGGGACCGTACACGCTGTAGCTGTGGCCGGTGATCCAGCCGACGTCGGCGGTGCACCAGTAGATGTCGTCGTCTTTCAGGTCGAAGACGGTCTGGGTGGTGAGGTACGTGCCGATCATGTACCCGCCGGTGGTGTGCTGCACGCCCTTGGGTTTGCCGGTGCTGCCCGACGTGTACAGCACGAACAGGGGGTGTTCGCTGTCCACGGGCAGGGCGTCGTGCTCGTCGCTGGCGGCGTTCAGGGCGTCGTGCCACCAGACGTCGCGGCCCTCCTGCATGGGGGCGTCACAGTCGGCGCGGCACACCACGAGGATCTTCTCGAGGCTGGGGGTGAGTGTGGCGGCCTCGTCGGCGTTCGCCTTGAGGTTCACCAGGGAACCGCGCCGCTGCCCGGCGTCGGCGGTGATCAGGACCTTGCTCTGGGCGTCGTTGATCCGGTCGGCCAGGGCGCTGACCGAGAACCCGCCGAACACGACGGAGTGCACGGCGCCGATGCGGGCGCAGGCGAGCATGGCGATCGCCGCCTCGGGCGTCAGGGGCAGGTAGAGGGTGACGCGGTCGCCGGCCTGCACGCCCAGATCGCGCAGGGCGTTCGCGGCCCGCTTCACCTCGCGCAGGAGTTCGGCGTAGGTGTAGGTGCGGACCTCACCGTCCTCGGCCTCCCAGATGATCGCCGTCTTGCCCCCCAGGCCGCGCGCCACGTTGCGGTCCAGGGCGTTGAAGGCGACGTTCGTCTGGCCACCCACGAACCACTGCGCGTGGGGGGGCTGCCAGTCGAGCACCTGCGTCCACGGGGTGAACCAGTGGAGTTCGCCGGCCACCCCGGACCAGAAGGTGTCGGGGTCGTCGAGGCTCTGGTGGTAGCGGCGCTCGTAGTCCTCGCGGGTGACGCGGGCCTGCGCGCGGAAGTCGTCGGCCGGTGCGATCACTCGGTTCTCGTGGAGCATCGCGTCGATGTGATCGCTGGCCTGGGTGGGGGTCTGGGTCATGGGACACCTCCGGGTGAGGGGCTGGGGCCGCCGGTGTGGCCCCGGGCGCAGGGTTGGGCTGTGTGTGGCCTTCACTGTACTCGCGCGAAGGTGGGATTCCGGGTGGGCTGACTGCGCGGGTACCGCGGCGGTACTGCACCCGGTTCAAGCGGTCAGGTTCGGCCTTGACACGGGAAAGCGCTATTGCGGAAAATCAACGCATGACCACGATCAGCAACCCATCTGACGTCACGGCCGAGCAGGCCGCCGGACGGCTGGCCCGGCAGATCACGGCCGAGCGGGAGGCGCGCGGCTGGACGCAGGCGACCCTCGCGGGGCGCGCCGGGGTGTCGAAGGCCGCCGTGAGCCGTATCGAGCGCGGCGAGATGAGCCCCACTGCCGTCACGCTGCTGCGCCTCGCCGGGGCGTTCGACCTGACCCTGGCAGGGCTGCTCCTGCGCGCCGAGGGGGCCGGGGCGCGCGAGCACGAACGCCTGTCGCGCGCCGCGCAGCAGCCCGAGTGGCGTGACCCTGACACCGGGTACACCCGCCGCCAACTGTTCGCCGCGCCCACGCACCCGCTGGAGGCCGTGCAGGTCACCCTCCCGGCCGGGGCGAGCGTGACGCTGCCCGCCAGTTCGTACGCGCACATTGCGCAGGTGCTGTGGGTGCAGTCGGGTGAACTGCGCCTGACCGAGCGCCGCACGCCGGACCTCACCTGGATGCTGGCGGCGGGCGACTGCCTGGGCTTTGGCCCGCCCTGCGACGTGACCTTCGAGAATCCTGGCACTCAGCCCTGCATGTACGCCGTCTTTCTCGCCCGGAGGTAAGCCATGACCGACGCCGTCCGTATTGAACCGCTGTGTGCCACCCCCGAGACCCTGGCCGCCCTGAGCGACCTGCTGATCGCCACCGTCGCCGCCGGGGGGTCCGTGAGCTTCATGCATCCCCTTGACCCGGCGCAGGCCCGCGCGTTCTGGGCGGGCTCGCTGGCCGCCGCCGCGCGTGGCGAACGCGTCGTGCTGGGCGCGTGGCAGGGCACGAGGCTGCTCTCGACCGTCACGCTGATCCTCGACTGCCCGCCCAACCAGCCGCACCGCGCCGAGATCGCCAAGATGATGACCGCGCCGGGCGCGCGCGGGCAGGGACTGGCCCTGACCCTGCTGCGCGAGGCCGAGGCCCTGGCCCGCACGCACGGGCGCACGCTGCTCGTGCTGGACACCGCCAGCGAGGGCGGCGCGTCGGGCCTGTACGAGCGCGCTGGGTACGTGTTCGCCGGGGAGATCCCCGATTACGCCCTGAAACCCCACGGGGGCCTGACCGGCACGCGCCTGTACTACCGGCGGCTCTGAGCAAGGACGAGCGCCCGCTTCTCCGCCCAGTCATGCCGCCCCCCCTTTGCGGCCCCGGCGCCCAGCCCGTACTGTGGATCATGTTGCCCTCAGTCCCCGTTCGGAGGCCCTGATGGACCTCCCAGCACACCTGCAACCCTTCGAGGCGCTGCTGCCCCAGGAGCCCGGCCCGGCGCGGGTGGACGCGCTCCTGGCCCTGTCCGCCGATCCTCACCCCCTGCCGGAACAGGTGGCGCTGGCCGGGCAGGCCCGCGAGCTGGCCGCCAGCCTGAACGACCCGGCCCGCACCGCCCGCGCCGAACTGCGCCTGGGCGCGCTGCACGGCGGCCCGGAGGCGCTGGAGCAGGTCCGGTCGGCCGCCCGGCGCTTCGAGCAGCTGCGGGACGCGGCACAGGAACTCGCCTGCGCGGTCCGCGAGGCAGCGCTGCTGGACGACCCGCTCGCGCGGCTCCCGGCGCTGCTGCGCGCCGCCGCGCTGGCCGCCGAGACCGGGCAGCCCCTGACCGAACTGACCCTGCAGGTGCAGCTGGGAGCGCTGCTGCGCGACCTGGGCAGCGCCGCGCAGGCCGCCGGGGCGTTCACGCGCGCCACCGAACTGGCGGTCACGCACGACGCGCGCGTGCAGGCGACCGGGGCGCTGCTGGGCCTGGGTGAACTGCACCTGGAGGCCGGGGACGCGCAGGCGGCGCTGGAGCCGCTGCGCGCGGCCGGGCACCTGACGCACGGCGAGGGCACCGCCGCGCAGGCCCGCGCGCTGGGCGGCCTGGGCCGCGCGTACGCCGCGTTGGGGGACCCGGCGCGCGCCGCGCGGTTTCTGGACGCGGCGCTGCCCCTGGCCGAACGTCACGGCGAGCCCGCGCTGCTTGCGGCGCTGCTGGACGCCCGCGCTGCCACGCACGACGCGCAGGGCCAGCCGGGCGAGGCGCACGCCCTGCTGCGCCGCAGCCTCACGCTGACCGAGCAGGACTCGCCCCGGGCGCACGGGCGGACGCTGCTGGCCCTGGCCGCGCACCTCGCCGCGCAGGGCCGCGCCGCGCAGGCGCGCGAGACGCTGGTCTGGGCGCTGCGCTTCGGCCTGGAGCACGGGCAGGGTGACCTGAGTGCCGGGGCGCACCTGGCGCTGGCGGACCTCGCCGAGGCGCAGGGCGACCCGGCCGAGACGGCCGCGCAGCTGCGCGCCTGGGCGACCAGCTTGGACGCGCAGCGCCGCCGGGACGCCGAACGGGACACGCAGGTGCAGGACGCGGTCTACGGCGCGCGTGAGGCGCTCGCGCAGCGCGCGGCGCGCCGCGACACGCTGCACCTCCTGGAGGGGACCGTGCAGGACGCCAGTACCCGGCTGGCCGCGATGCAGGTCATGCTGGAACGCTGGCGCGGCACGTCCATGCTGGACACGGAAAGCGGCGCGCACTCGCGGCCCTTCGGGCTGGAGGTCCTGACACTGCACTTCAACCGCTGCGTGCGCCTGCGCGCCCCGCTGAGTCTCGCGGTGGTGGGGGTGGAGGTCCACGCGCCGCCCACCGACGGCCCGGCGGACCTGTTCGTCAGCAACGTCCTGAGTGCCGTGAGTCGCGTCCTGGAGGGGCAGGTGCGGGCGATGGACACGGTCGCGCGCTTCGACCGGTTCAAGTTCATGGTGATCTTCCCCGAGACGGCGCCGGAGGAGGCGACGCATCCCCTGGAACGGGTGATCGAGCAGGTCCGTACGTACGACTGGGGCGTGCCGGGCATGCAGGGCGCGGTCAGCGTGGCGGTGGGGCTGGTGGGGCGCGGGTTCGTGCAGGGCGTGAACCTGCTGATCGACGCGGCGGACGCCGAGTACTACCGGGCGCGGCGGCAGGGGCCGAACACCCTGACCATCACCCGGTAGCGGCCTCAGGGGCGCCGGCGGGGCGGGTCATCCGGGCCTGCACGCGCCCTTCCAGCGCCAGCAGGAGCAGCGCGGCCAGGAGCGCCAGTCCGGCGATCACGACCCACATCCCGCCCGCGCCGAGCGTCTGGAGGAGCGCGCCGCCCAGCAGCGGGGCGAGCAGGGTGGCGAGCCCCGCCATGCTGCCCACCAGGCCGATGTAGGTGCCGCGCTGCTCGGGGGGGCCCAGTTCGCTGATGATGGTCTTGCTGATGCCGTAGGCGATGATCTCCCCGATCGTCCAGACGGCGACAGCCAGCATGTGGGCCCACAGGGTATGCGCCAGGGCGTGGCCCAGGAAGCCCGCGCCGAGCAGGGCGGCGCCCAGGGCCTGCCAGCGGGGGTGGCCGCTGCGGGCGATCAGGTGGCCCAGCGGCAGACCCAGCAGCACGACCAGCGCGCCGTTCACCGCGAGCATCTGTCCGTACTGCGCGGCGCTGAAGCCCTGCTGCGCGAACACCACGGCCAGCAGCTTGTAACTCTGGTAGGTCAGGCCGAACAGCAGGGACGCGAGGCAGAACTGCCACAGCAGTGGGTCACGCGGCAGCAGTCGGCGGGTGTGGGTGACCTGCGACAGCGCGGCGCGGGGTGTTCGCGGATACAGCAGGGTCAGCAGCAGCGCGAAGAGGGCCATGGTCGCGGCGTCCAGCCAGAACAGCAGCCGCAGGGACCGCCCGGCCAGCCAGCCGCCCAGGATGGGCGCGGTGGCGGCGCCGACGTTGATCGCCCAGTACAGCAGGTTGTACGCGCGGGTCCGTTGCGGGCCCTGCGTGAGGTCCGCGACGGCGGTGCTCGCGGCGGGTTTGTACAGCGCGGACAGCAGCGAGAACCCCAGCACGCCCGCCGCCGTCCACCAGAACCCCTGCGCGAAGGACAGCGCGAGGATCATGACCGCGCCGCCGGTCAGGGCGAGGATCATGGTGAAGGCCGGGCCGCGCCGGTCGGTCAGCGGGCCGCTGAGCCCTTCGGAGATGAAGCGGCCCAGGCCCAGCATCGCCAGGATCACGCTGACCTGCGTGACGCCCAGGTGCGCGTGCGCGGTCAGGTAGAACCCCAGCAGCGGCACCACGAACTCCCCCAGGCGGTTGATCAGTGTGCCCCACCACAGCACCCAGAATCCGGTCGGGTAGGGGGCGTGGATCAGGGCAGTCACGCGCGCCATGCTAGGTCAGGTCACGGGCGGGTGCATCCGCCACTCAGCGGAGGGACCCGGACGCGACTCGGCATCCGGGTCCCCTCTCGTGTGCGGGTCAGTCGTGCGCGGCGACGGTGCCGTCCACGCCGGCGCCGGTGTAGGCGCGGAACTGCATGTCCTCGAAGATGCGGTCGTCCTCGGGCGTGTGGCGGCGGGCGCCGATCAGGGTGCCCAGATACGCGAACAGGAATCCGGCGGGAATGCTGATCAGGCCGGGGTTCTCCAGCGGGAAGATCGCGTTGGCCTGGATCAGGTGGCGGCCGGTGGTCAGGGTGTCCGGGTCGATCTTCATGATGTTGGGGCTGATGGCGATGAGCAGCAGCGTGAACAGGATGCCGCCCACGATCCCCCACATGGCGCCGGTGGCGTTGAACCTGCGCCAGAACAGCGTGAACAGGATGACCGGCAGGTTGGCACTGGCGGCCAGCGCGAAGGCCAGGGCGACCAGGAACGCGACGTTCTGGGTCTTGGCGGCCAGACCCAGCAGGATCGCGGCGACGCCCACGGCGACGGTGGCGAGGCGGGCGACACGGAACTGGTCTTTCTCGCTGGCCTGTCCGCCCTTCAGGACGCCGTTGTAGATGTCGTGCGTGAAGCTCGTGGACGCGCTGATGGTCAGCCCCGCGACGACCGCGAGGATGGTGGCGAAGGCGACGGCGGTGACGAAGGCCAGGCCGAACTCGCCGCCCAGCGTGCCCGCCCCGCCGAAGAGGTTCTCGGCGAGCAGCGGCGCGGCCATGTTCCCGGCCTTGTTCGCGGCCTCGATGGCGCCTTTGCCGAGCAGGGCGTTGGCGGCGTTGCCCATGAAGGCGGTCATGACGTAGAACGCGCCGATCAGGGCCATGGCCCACACGACGCTCTTGCGGGCATCCTGCGCGGTGGGGACGGTGAAGAAGCGCACCAGGATGTGCGGCAGTCCGGCGGTGCCGAGCACCAGCGCGAGGCACAGGCTGATCAGGTCGATGGGGTTGGTGTATTTCACGCCCGCTCCCAGGAAGGCAGCGCCGTTTTTGGCTTCCACCACACCGAGCATGTTGGAGAAACTCCAGCCGAAGCGGTTCAGGATCAGGACGGTCATGACGATGGTGGCGAACATCAGCAGCATGGCCTTGATGATCTGCACCCAGGTGGTGGCCAGCATGCCACCCACCACGACGTAGATGATCATCAGCACGCCGACGAGCGGGATGGCGAGGTCGGCGCTGATGGCGCCCCTGGAGAGCAGGCTGATCAGGGAGCCGGCGCCGACGACCTGCGCGATCATGTAGAAGGTGCTGATCACGATGGTGCTCACGGCGGCGTAGGTGCGCACGCGGGGGTCTTTCAGGCGGTACACGAGCATGTCGGCCAGGGTGTACTTGCCGAGGTTGCGCAGCGGTTCGGCCACGATGAACAGTACGGTCAGGTACGCGATGAACCACCCGACCGAGTACATGAAGCCGTCGTAGCCGTTCAGGGCGATCAGGCCGGTGATGCCCAGGAAACTGGCGGCGCTCATGTAGTCCCCGGCGATGGCGATGCCGTTCTGGGTGGCGCTGATGCGGCCGCCCGCGACGTAGAAGTCCCCGGCGCTGGTGTTGCGGCGGCTGGCCCAGAAGGTGACGGCCAGCGTGACGGCCACGATGACCGCAGCGAGCAGGAAGGTCACGCGCGGGCCTCCTGTGCCAGCCGGTCGAAGGTGCGGGCCTTGACGACGTAGATGTACGCCATGACCCAGCCCATGATGAATTCCGCGAAGGCCAGGACGTACCCGAAGGTGACGTTCCCGACGACCTTCTGCGCCATCAGGGGTTTGTTGTACCCGGCCAGGACGGGCAGCAGGAAGTACAGCACCAGGAACGTGACCGTCATGGTGAGGGTGAAGGCGTTGCGCTGCGCGACCAGTTGCTGGTACGCGGCGTTACGCGCGGCGGGGGGGGCGCTGGATACCGTCATGACGACCTCCGGGAGTGGGGGTGCGGTCGGTCGCGGCCGGCCGCGCGGGGCTGGGTTGTGGACGTTGCGTTCAGGGTAGTCGGACGGTGGGGCGGCCGCAATGCACCGGGTTCAAGCTTTGCGTCCCTGTGAACGGTACAGCCGGGACCGGGGCGGGCCGGGGCGGGCGAATGCGAGGCGTCCCGCCAAGTTCCCACCCGCCGCCCGCTATCCTGCGGGGCAATGCTCGACCTGCTGGGAAGGCCCCTGCGCGACCTGCGCATCAGCGTCACGGACCGCTGCAACCTGCGCTGCACGTACTGCATGCCGGCGGACGTGTTCGGGCCGGAGTACGCCTTCTTGCCACGTGCCGAACTGCTGAGTTTCGAGGAGATCGAGCGGCTGGCCCGCGCGTTCGTGGCGCTGGGCGTGCGCAAGCTGCGCGTGACGGGTGGCGAGCCGACCCTGCGGCGCGACCTGCCCACCCTGATCGCGGCCCTGGCGGCCATTCCGGACGTGGAGGACGTGGCGATGACCACGAACGGCCTGCTGCTGCCGCGCGTGGCGGCGGACCTGAAGGCGGCGGGCCTGCGGCGGGTGACGGTCAGCATCGACAGCCTCGACCCGGAGGTCTTCGGGCTCATGAACGGCCTGGGCACGCATCCGCAGAGGGTCATGGACGGGATCGAGGCCGCCCTGACGGCCGGGCTGGGCGTGAAGGTGAACACGGTGGTGCAGCGTGGCGTGAACGACGCGGGCCTGCGCGAGCTGTGGCTGGCGCTGCGCGAACTGGCGCCGGTGCGCTTCATCGAGTTCATGGACGTCGGGAATCACAACGGCTGGAACCTGGACAGCGTGGTGCCCAGCCGTGAGGTCCTGGCCCGGCTGGGAGGTGAGGCGGGGGCCGGTCACTTCCAGCCGGTACGCGCGGACTACCGGGGCGAGGTGGCCTCTCGGTACGCCGATCCGGAGGGGCGCGAGGTTGGGCTGATCAGTTCGGTGACGGCGCCGTTCTGCGGGGACTGCTCGCGGGCGCGCCTCTCGGCGGTGGGGGTGCTGTACACCTGTCTGTTCGCGTCCGGCGGGACGGACCTGCGCGCGGCGCTGCGGGACGGGGCCTCGGACGCGGCGCTGCGGGACCTGATCGCGGGCGTGTGGGCGCGCCGGAACGACCGCTACAGCGAGGAGCGCGGGGAGGCCACGGCGGCCCTGCGTCCGAAGGTGGAGATGTCGCATATCGGCGGTTGACGCCTGTCAGATGACAGGTCAGGAGTGGGGCAGGCGTGCCTAACGCTCGTTGTCTCGGGTCGCGTGACAGCTAGACAAGCTTGTGTACTCTGGACACTAAACTTAAGATGACAGAAGGCACCGCCCGCCAGCGGAACGCCCGGAGGGATGCATGGCGAAGTACCCGCTCATCAAGACGACCCTGAAAGACCGCCTGCTCGGCGGCCACTACGCCGAGGGGCTTCCCCTGCCCAGCGAACCGCAGCTCGCCCGCGAATTCGAAGTCTCCCGCATGACCGCCCGCCGCGCCATCGACGAACTGGAACGCGAAGGCTACGTCTACCGCGTCCAGGGCGCCGGGACCTTCCCCACCGGCAAACGCTTCCGGCAGGGCATGTTCCGCGTGCGGCCCTTCAAGGAATGGGCCCGCCACCCCGACCACCGCACCACGGTCCTGCGCGCCATGCAGATCGAGGCCACCCCCGAGATCGCCATCGTGCTGCAGATCCAGCCCGGCGACCCCGTCATCTTCGTGCACCGCCTGCGCACCGCCGGGGACGAAGCCCTGGTGATCGAGAAGCGCTACATCAACGGCAACCTCGTGCCGAACCTGCTGGATCACAACCTGGGCGCCGAGAGCATCCACGAGATCATGATCGGCCTGGGCGTGCCCCTCCAGCGCGTCGAGCAGAACCTCGAAGCCGTCAACCTCCGCCAGGAGGAAGCTGACCTGCTGCGCGTGCCGCTGGGCACCGCCGCGTTCCTGCTGCGCCGCACCACCTACAGCGGCCAGAAACGCGCCAGCTACGTGAACTACTGGGTGCGCGGCGACCGCTACGCTTTTCAAGACACCTTCGAACCCTGAACCCAGACAGCGGAGCGGGCCGGGCATCAGCGCCCGGCCCGCTCTCTGTGCACCCTCCCTGTGCACCCACAGCAGGAGGCCCGCACTCACGGGGAGCGCGGGCCTCCTGAACGGGGGTCTTACTTGGCGTTCTTGGCGGCGTCCACGAGGGCCTTGAAGGCCTCGGGTTCGCGCGCGGCGATGTCGGCCAGGACCTTGCGGTTCAGGTCGATGTTCGCCTTCTTCAGGCCACCGATGAAGGTGCTGTAGTTCATGCCGTGCAGGCGGGCGCCGGCGTTGATACGCTGGATCCACAGGCGGCGGAAGTCACGCTTCTTGTTGCGGCGGTCGCGGTACTCGTAGGTCGCGGCGTTCAGCAGGGTCTGGAACGCGTTGCGGTACTGCTTGCTGCGGGAGCCCCAGAAGCCCTTGGCGCGCTTCAGGACCTTCTTGTGACGGCGGCGACGGATGATACCGGTTTTGGCGCGAGGCATCTACTTCACTTCCCCTTCGGCAGCATGAGTTTCATGCGGGCCCATTCACTCTTGGCGAGGACGAAGCCCTTGCCCTTGCCGCGGATTTCGTTGCCGCTCTTGCCGGTGTTCTGGTGGCGCTTGCCACTCTTGAACGCCATGACCTTGCCGGTTCCGGTGATCTTCACCCGGCGGCTGGCCGCTTTCAGTGTCTTCATCTTGGGCATGTGAGTGCCTCCTTCGTAGTCCGGTCGCTCGTCTGGGACGGCTTCCGTCTGGGGTTCGGGCCGCCTGGGCGGGCGCGTACGCGCCGCGATAGGCTGTTGGTCGCCCTGCCCCGCTTGACCAAGAGAGCATTCTACGCGAGCCCGCCACGGCTGGTCAAGGCGCAGTCGCCTCGGGGACGGACGCCGCCAGGACAGGCGCGGCGCCGAAGTCCAGCTGCGTGGACACCAGCCGCGCGCCGTGCCGCTCGAACAGGCGGCGCATGGCGTGGTTGTCGGCTTCGGTGCCGCCCACGTGCGTCCCGAAGGTCTGCGCGGCGAGGTGCAGCAGGTGCGCGTGCAGCCGCCCCCCGAAGCCCTGGCCGCGCCTCTGTGGCAGGACGCCGATCAGGTCGATCCCGGCCGTGTCGGGCCGCCCGCTGGCTCCCAGGGCCGCCAGGGCCACCACCTCGCCCGCGTGGGTCAGGGCGTGCAGCGTCCAGTCCTCGCCCGGCACCCAGGCTTCGCGGCCCAGCGCAGTCAGGGCGGCCGCCACGCCGGGGTCATGCACGGTCACGGGCTGAACGTGCGGGTCGGCCGGGTACGACCGAGCGCGGAGGTCGGGCGTCTCGTACACGACGTTCGTCTCCTGAAGGGCCCACCCGGCGGCCTCGGCCTCCTCGCGGCGGAGCGGCGCCTGGGTGGACACGAGGATCAGGCGCGGGGCCGCCGCGCGCAGTTCACACAGGAAGGCGATCAGCGCGTCGGCGGGCACGTCCTCCCGCAGCTGCGGGAACAGCGGAACCCGCGGGCTGGCGGGACGCAGGCAGACGCCCTCCACCCCACGGGGCGACCGCAGGAGGAGGAACTGCTCGGGGTGCAGCGCCCTGGCCTCGATCCGCGTGCGGGTGAAGGTCAGGCGCCGCTCGGCCTCGGCCGGATCGGGAATCAGGGCGACGACATCGGCCAGCGTGTCGTGCGTGGCCGCTTCAAGGGTGTAGGTGTTCACGTGGGGAACCTCGGCGGGGGCGGGGGCATCCGCCGGACGGGATCAGGCGTGAGCCCCGGTGGGAACGAACAGTGCAGCAGGCAGGATTCGGTTCATGGGACCTCCGGGGAACAGCGGGAATACGGCACGCTAGCACCCCCGCAGTCTGTGGGTGCCGCAGGTGCCCGCGTAGGCCAGAGGGCTTACCGGGAGCGGTCGCGCAGGTACTCGTCACGCACGCGGCGCAGCAGGTCCGCGCGGCTGGCGTCCGGGTGGCGGCGGCGCTGCGCGGTCACGCCCCGCTCGATGGCGCCGCGGTTGCCGCGCGTCAGGCGCAGGAGTTCCTCCTCCAGCGCCCGCTCGGCGCGCGGGCCACTGCCCCGCATCCCCGACCGGGAGCCGCGCAGGTGCCGCGTGACGTGCAGCAGCGCCCACACGAACGCCGCCAGCAGCAGGATCAGCAGGAGCGCGTCCACGCGGGCCCTCAGCCCATCTTGATGAACATGGGGGGTTTCACGCCGATCATGCGGGCCATCAGCCACACCTGCCCCTTGTGGTGCGCCTCGTGCGTGATGATCGTGTCGATCAGCGCCGCGACCGGCATCTCACGCCCCCCGAAGGCGGGCACGCGGCGCGACAGGTCCTCGTCACTCAGGGTGCTGATGGCGCTCAGGGCGCGTTCCTGCGAGTCCCACAGGCGCCCGCGCGCCTCGGTCAGCGTGGCGCTCGGCCCGGGCATCGCGCCGGGCGCCTGACCCTGCACCATGTTCAGGAAACGGTCGGCGCTGGCGGACAGGTGGTCGGACAGCCCGATGAAGCTCATGCCGCCGTCCCACGCGGCGAACGTGCCCTGATCCTCGGGCAGCTGCTCGAGGAGGTCGAGCAGGGCGGAACGGTGGGCCTGGAAGGTGCGGGCGAGGACGGCGCTGCGGTTCATGTCCGGCAGCATACCCACACCGCGCCGGGCGGGGCGAGTGGGCTGCGGGGGAACCCTCACGTTTCCTTCAGCGGGCCTCACGCAGCGTCAGCTGCCATGGCGAACAGTGAAGGGCATGACCCTGCGCATCCTGCTGACCGCTGCCGTCCTGACGTCCTCGCTGGCCCAGGCGCAGACGACGATCTTCAACATCCCGGCCCTGCCCCCGAAGAGCAGCGCGGCCACGCCCACAACCCCCGCGCCCACGCCGACCACCCCGGCGCCCGCCGCGCCCACCACCGGCAGCACCCTGCCCATGACCAACCCCGTGCTGAGCACCGCGCACAGCGCCAATCTGAATGGCCCGGGCAGCCTGCGCGTCGGTCAGGCCACCACCTGGACCTTCACCCTGACCAACCAGGGCGAGCAGGCCATCAACCTCCAGCACGGGGCGTGCGACGTGCGTTTCGAGGTGCTCGACGCCGCCGGGAAGGTCGTGCGCGCCAACCCTACGAACACGGTGTGCACCATGCAGCTGGTCATCACGGACGTCGCGCCCGGCGAGACGATGGACGTGCAGGACATCCGCTGGGATGGCCGCGACAGCGGCGGGAAGGCCCTGCCCGCCGGGGAGTACACCATCCGCGCGGTGTTCAGCGGCGCTGGCGTGCGGATCATGGCCGAGGAATTCCCGGTCACCATCGAGAACTGAAGTGCAGCGGGGAGGCGCGGCGTGATGTCATCGCCGCGCCCCTTCCCTGATTCAACCGCGCAGCCGGGCGAGTTTCACGCTGTCCCAGCGCTGGCCTGCCCACGCCCGCGCCTGCGGGATGCGCGCGCACTCGTGGAACCCCACGCGGGCCGCCGCGCGGATCATGCGCTCGTTGCCGCCCCAGGTGGTCAGCGTCAGCACGTGCGCGTCCGTCTCGGCGAAGGTCGCCGCCGCCCACAGGTCCAGCGCCCGCGTGCCCAGCCCGCCGCCCCAGTGCCCCGGGTCGAAGATCAGGATGCCCAGGTCCCACCAGCCGCCACCCGCCGGGGCTTCCTCGTGTCGGCTGACCTGCCCGATGCACCCACCATCAAGCGCGATCACCCGCAGGTCGGGACTGACGGGACGCGCCAGAGTCTGCTCGCGGTAGGTGTCGAAAGGCAGCGGCTCCGGCTGGCCGGTGTGGAAGTACGGGGCGTCCCACCGCTGCCACTCGGGGTCCGGCTCGGCGTGCATCCAGCGCCAGAGGGTCGGCAGGTCGTCCGGGAGGCGCCCGCGCAGGGTCAGGGGGCGCAGGGTCGGATCGGGGGCACCAGGCATCGGCCCCCAGCGTAGCGGCGTGCCCCACCCGTGGGATGCGCCTTTTGCCGGATGCAACCCCGCCCGCCACCGGCGCGTAATGGGGGGCATGAGTGATGGAACCCCCGGACCGCTGACGCCGCCCGATTCGATGCTGAAAGCGCCGGAGGCCGTCCCGAGCGTGCAGCCCGTGCAGGCGCCCGAGATGGTGCCCCTGTCCCCCGAGGACCGCGCGCGGCTGGAGGCGATGGCGCAGGCCTTCGCGCAGGACGTCCTGAGCGCGGGGGCGCACACCCCGGAGTTCAAACGCAAGCTGGACGCCGTGCATGAACTGGGCCTGCCCGAGCAGCGCGCGGCGGCGCAGAGCAGCAACCGCATGCTGGACCGCCCGCTGCGCGCCACGCGGGCCGGGGCGCTCGCGGAGGGCAGCGACATCCTGCGCGGCCTGACCGACCTGCGCCGCACCGTCGAGGACCTCGACCCCAGCCGCGCCCCCACGCCCCGGCGCCTGTTCGGGAAGCTGCCGGGTGGGAAGAAGGTGCAGAACCACCTCGACCGCTACCAGAGCGCGCAGTCGCACCTGAACGGCATCCTGGAGGCGCTGTACCGCGGGCAGGACGAACTGCGGCGCGACAACGCCACCATCGAGACCGAGAAGGTCCACCTGTGGGACACCATGCAGAAACTCCGGCAGTACGCGCACGTCGGGAAGGCCGTGGACGAGGCCCTGACCCGCCGCCTGACGGAGTTGCAGGTGACCGACCCGGAGAAGGCCCGCATGGTCAGCGAGGAACTGCTGTTCGCGGTGCGGCAGCGCGTCACGGACCTGCTGACGCAGCTGGCGGTGAGCATCCAGGGGTACCTCGCGCTGGATCTCGTGCGGCGCAACAACATGGAGCTCATCAAGGGCGTGGACCGCGCCACGACGACCACCGTCAGTGCCCTGAAGACCGCGCTGATGGTCTCGCAGGCGCTCGGGACGCAGCAGGCGGTGCTGGGGCAGGTCACGGCGCTGAACGACACGACGGGGCGCATGATCGGCTCGACCGCGCAGCTCCTGAAGCAGCAGAGCACCGAGATCCAGCGGCAGGCGGGCAGCGCCACCGTGGACCCGCAGATCATCCAGGCGGCGTTCCGGGACGTGTACGGCGCGCTGGACGCCATCAGCGCGTACCGCACGCAGGCCCTGGACCGCTTCCGCGAGACGATGACCGTGCTGGACAAGGAGGTCGCGCAGGCGCAGACGTACCTGGACCGCGAACGCCAGAACGCCGCGCGCGAGGTCGCGCAGGGCCTGAACGTCACCGAGAAAGGCGACCTGAAACTCTGAACGCGCCGCAGGTTCAGGGTCGGGAGGGGGTGCTGGCGTGGCTCGCGGCCCGCTGGGCGGCCCTCCCGGCGCACCCGGTCGCGCGGGTGGCGGTGGACGGCGTGGACGGGGCGGGCAAGACCACCCTGGCCGACGAGCTGGCCGGGCGGGTGCGGGCGCTGGGGCGGCCGGTCATCCGCGTGAGCACCGACAGCTTTCACCAGCCCCGCGCGGCACGGTACGCGCGGGGGCGCGGGTCACCGGAGGGCTTCTACCGCGACTCGTACGATCTGGCGGCACTGGCGCGCGAGGTCCTCTCTCCCCTGTCGCCCGGCGGCACCCTGCGCTACCGGGCGCGGGTGTTCGACGTGACCCGCGACGAACCCGTGCCCGGCCCTGCACTGGCGGCGGGGCCGGGCAGCCTCCTGATCGTGGACGGACTGTTCCTGCACCGCCCGGAACTGCGCGGCTGGTGGCACGACTCGGTGTTCCTGCGCGTGCCGTTCACCGTGTCGGTCCCGCGTGGCGCGGCGCGCGGGCCGGGCTTCGGCTCGCCCGACCCGGCGGCCGACAGCAACCGCCGATACGTGGCAGGCAACGAACTGTACTTCCGCGAGGCGGACCCGGAAGCGCAGGCGGGCGTGGTGCTGGACTACACGAACCTGGACGCCCCCAGGGTGGTCGTAGCCCGGTGAAGACAGTCAGGGCCGCCTCCAGATGGGGGCGGCCCTGATCGTGACGGTTCAGTGATTGTCGGCGCTGAGGCCCTGCGTATCACTCATGCTTTCCGTTGGGCTGAAGGTGAGGCACTGCGCGGTCTGGCCGCTCATGCTGACCTCGATCTGCCCGGCGGTGCAGTTCATGTCGTCGTTGAAGCGGCAGGTGGTGGCGTCGCAGCGGCTGACCATGCTCTTGTCGTCGTCCATGTGAACCTCCGTGACCGTCAGCGTGCCTGCCCGGGCGCGGCGGGAACGTGAGGCACGCTGCAAGGTGAAGGGACGCTTCAAAACCGCAGTGTGCCGCTCCGATTACATGACGGCGCGGCGCAGAGACCGTGCCCACCGGGGTCCAGCACGGCGCAGGCCGCGGACCACGCGGCGACGGCCCTCAGCCGACCCTCACCGCCGGGACCAGATCAGTTCAGCAGCGTGGCGCGGATGCCCTGGGCGCAGGCGACGCGGTGGGCGACCTGCGCGGCGTCCAGTTCACCGTGTTCGCGCAGGCCGGCGGCGATGACCTGTACTTCGCTCCAGGCGCGGCGCAGCCTCGCGCGGGCGCGACCCCGCAGGACGCTCAGGTACGCGTCGAGGGTCTCACGTTCGTCCGGGTCGGTCAGGGCGCAGTCCAGCAGCATGCGCGCGTCGCGTCCGGCGCCGGGGGCGGGCGCGCCGGTCAGGGCGGCAGCCTCGCGGGCGGCCAGGGCGACCATGACGACCTCCTCGGCCAGCGCGCGGTTCAGGCGCAGCGCGGCGGGGTCGGGCGCGCAGGCGTACGTGACGCCGCTCAGGGTGACCCGGTCCAGGCGCAGCGGGGCGCGGGGGTGGGTGTGCGCCAGATAGGCCTCGGCGGCCCAGGTCAGGGCGGCGGCCCCGGGGTCGGGGGCAGGGGTGTGGGGCGCGTGGGGGGTGAGGTGGGGGCTGGTCATAATCCTGACTTCCGGACTCAGGATAAGGCGGGAGGCATGAGACGCATGACCCGCTGTCCAGAACAGTGGGACCCCGCCATCAGGCGCGCGGGGTCAGCCGCCCTTCGCTTCCACCTCGGCCTGCTTGGCGCCCCAGGCCTCCATCTTCGCCTCCAGCTGCACTTCCAGGTCGTGCGCCGAGCGCCCCAGCGCCACGAAGTCCGCATCCGAGGGTGCGGCGCTCAGCGCGGCCTGCGCGGCCTCCAGCTCCCTTTCCAGGCGGGCGATGTCGGCCTCGATGGCCTCCACCTCGCGCTTGAGGTGCCACAGGCCCTTGCCCCTGGGTGCGGCAGGTTTCGCGCTGACTTTCGGCGCGGCGGCGAGCGCCTCGGCCTCCAGCTCGGCGGCCGTGCGGTGCTTGGCCTTGTAGTCCTCCCAGCCGGGGTACTCGTAGAACTGCCCGTCCTCGATCAGCCAGATGCGGTCAGCCAGGCCCTCGATGAACGCGCGGTCGTGGCTGACCATCACCAGCGTGCCCGAGAAGTCGTCCAGCGCGGCCTCCAGCGCCTCCACCATCTCCATGTCGAGGTGGTTGGTGGGCTCGTCCATGATCAGGAGGTTGTGGTCCTCCTGCGCGAGTTTCAGCAGGGCCAGCCGCGCCCGCTCGCCGCCCGACAGGATGCGCGCCTGCTTGTCGTGCTGGTCGTACGGGAACATGAAGGTGCCCAGCAGGTCGTGCGCTTCCGGGTCCTTCTGGGTGTACGCGCGGGCCACGTCGTACAGCGTCTCGCTGGGTTCCACGCCGCGCAGCGCCTGATCGTAGTACCCGACCGTGACGCGCGCCCCGGTCAGGATGCGGGTGCGCGGGTCGTCGCCCGGTTCCAGGCCCAGCAGGGTGCGCAGGAAGGTGGTCTTGCCCGCGCCGTTGCGGCCGATGATCGCCACGCGCTCGCCCTGGCGGATCTGCACGTTCACGTCCCGGAACAGCTGCCGCCCGCCGGGCAGCACCCGCGTGACATGCCGGGCGTCCAGCACCACCTCGCCGCTCTCGGGCGCGTGGAAGGTGATGCGGGTGGTGCGCTGCTCGGGCGGCGGGGCGCTGACGGCGCGGGCCTGCATGCGGTCCACGCGGGCCTGCATGGCCTTGGCGCGCCGGGCGAGCTTGCTCATGCCCAGACCCCAGATCTTCATGCGGTCCGCACTGGCCTGCAGCGACGCGATCTGGCGGCTCTCGACGGCGAAGCGCGCCGCCTGCTGCTCCAGTTCGGCGGCCAGCGTCTCACGGAAGGTCGTGTAGTTCCCGGCGTACACCTTCATGGTCCCGCCGCGCAGGTACGCGGTCTCGCGGGTGACGGTGTCCAGGAACGCGCGGTCGTGGCTGATCACCAGCACCGCGCCCGGGTAGCGGCCCAGGAAGCCCTCCAGCCACTCGACCATCACGATGTCGAGGTGGTTGGTCGGCTCGTCCAGCAGCAGCACGTCCGGGTTCTCCACGAGCAGCGCCGCCAGCCCCAGCCGGGTGCGCTCACCGCCGCTGAGGCTGGCCGCCAGGTCACCCTCGCGGCCCCGGAAACCGAACGCCAGGGTCACGGCGTCCTTGCGGCTGCGCCGCTCGAAGCCCCCACGGCGCTGGTAGTGCTCCAGCACGGCCTCGTGGTGCAGGATGCTCTCGGGCGTGCCGCTGCCCATCGCCTCGGCCGCCGCGTTCAGTTCCGCCTCCAGCTGATCCAGATCATGAAACGCGGCGTCCAGTACGCTGTCCACCGTCGCGCCCGGCGGGAAGACCGGATCCTGCTGCAATGAACGCACCCGCACGCCCGGCGCGCGCTTCACCACGCCACCGTCCGGCTGAAGCTGCCCGGTCAGGAGTTTCAGCAGCGTGCTCTTCCCCGCCCCGTTGCGCCCGACGAGACCCACCCGGTCGCCGGGCTGCACGGCGAAGGTCACGTCCTGCAGGACGGTCAGCGGTCCATATTCCTTACTGGCGTCCACGGCGGCAACAAGCACGCCCCGCAGTATAGGGCGCCCCCGGGCCTCGCCGGACGCGCGCGGCATGGAAGAAATGAATAGTGTCAGATTTCTCTCTTACACTGTGGGGTGATGATGCGCGCGGCCCCCGTCCTCCACGCCCTGACCCCCACGCTGCTGCTCAGCGCGACCGCGCTGGCCGCCCCTGTGCTGGACAGCGCGCAGGGCAGCGTGGAACTTCAGCAGGCGGGCGGCACCTGGATGCCCCGCGCTGCCAGCGGCGAGATCACGCTGGGCCTGCGCACCGGCGCGGGCCGCGCCGAGATCCGCGCCGGTGCCGGGCGCGTCACGGTCGGCAGCGCGTCCCGCCTGCGCCGTTACCTGGATGAGGTGGACCTGCAGCAGGGCCGCTTCTACCTGCGCGGCCCGGCCGCCGTGCACGTGCAGGGGCAGCACCTCGTCATGGACGGCGCGGGCAGCCTGCGCGTGGACCTCGACGGGCCGGTGCGGCGCGTCGCGGTCATCACCGGGCAGGTGCGCATCGACCGCAGCGGCCGCGTCACGACCGTGCGGGGCGGGCAGCAACTCGACCTGCGCAGCGGGCAGCTCAGCGCGTTCCGTGAAACGGATCCCTGGTACGCCGCGCAGTTCCGCGGTGAGGGCAGCGCCAGCGTGCAGGCCACGCGCGGCGCGGTCACGCTGGGCCGCGCCGGGCAGGCGCGCGGCGCGGTCATCGGGGACACCCTGGAGATCGGCGCGACGCTGAACACCGGCGCGGGCGCCTGGGCCGAGGTGGGCTTCACCGGCGGCGGGTACCTGCGCCTGAACGAGCAGAGCGAACTGAGCGTCCTGAGCGTGGACCGCACCGACCGGGGCCGCGAGGTGCTGCTGAAACTCGCGCGCGGCACCGCCTGGAACGTCGTGCAGAAGGGCCAGGGCGGGTACCGGATCGACACGCCGGTCGTGAGTACCGCCGTGCGCGGCACGGTGTTCCGCGTGGACGCGGACGGCCTGGTGAAGGTGTTCGAGGGTCAGGTGGCGCTGCCCAGCAGCGCCGATCAGGCGGTCAGCGCCGGGCAGCAGCGCAGCGAGGCGGGGACCGTGGGCACCCTGGTCCCGGACGCCACGGACCGCTTCAATCAGGCGCGGGACGCCGAACGGGCCCGCCCGCTGAGCCTCACGCTGCCCCGCGCGCCCCTGAGCCTGAACGACCTGATCCTGAGTGCCCGCAGCCTCCCCGACGCGACCCTGAGCGCGCAGGTGGCCGGGCAGCGCGTCCCGCTGAACGCCGACGGGGACACCTTCCGCCTGGAGCGACTGGCGGCGCCGCTGCCCGAGGGCACCTACCCGGTGACCGTGACCGCCGAACGCTTCGGGCAGACGCTGACGCGCACCGTGACCGTCACCGTGGACCGCAGCGCCCCGCAGGCGGACCTGCGCGCCGAACGGCGCGGCCACCTGCTGCTCCTGAGCGGCGCCGTGACCGACGCCGTCCCCGGCACGCTGACCGTCACCGCCCGCATCGGCCCGCGCAGCTACACCCGGCGCGTGACGTCCGGCGAGCCGCTGCGCTGGGCGCTGCCCCTTGCCGACCCGACCGCGCCCGTGCAGGTGAGCGCCCGTGACGCCGCAGGAAACGAACGAGATGCCGCGCTCCGCTGAGCGGTCCCTGGCCCTGATCACCGCGCCCGTCGCGGCGCTGCTCGCGGCGCTGCTGGCCCTGCTGATGCCCGCCAATCCGCGCCTGGGCGACGCCCTGAACCGCGCCCTGCCGTCCGAGACCGACCGCCGGGTGGTGCTGGTCGGCATTGACGACGCGTCCCTGCGGGACTACGGCCGGGTGGGCACGTGGCCGCGCGAACTGTACGGGCAGGCGCTCGGCACGCTCGAGCAGGCCGGGGCGACCGCGGTCGGTATCGACGTGCTGCTGACCGACCCCAGCCAGAACGACGAGCGCCTGAAGGACGCGTTCAGCCGCGCGAACGTCGTGCTGGCCACCGCGCCCGGCGAGTCCACGCTGCTGGCCAGCCCCGAGTGGCGCTCCCCGACGGGAGTCAGCGCGCTGAACGTCAGCGGTGACGGGATCGTCCGGACGTTCCAGACCGCGTACCCGGACGCGGCCGGGACGCTCCAGCCCAGCTTCGCGCGGCAACTGGCGGTCGCGGCTGGCAGGCACGTGGATCTCAGCGATCAGCCGCGCGTGCTGCGGTACGCCGCGCCGGACCGGGACCGCCTGCCGGTCATTCCGTTCCGGGACGTCGTGAACGGCAACGTCCGCTACGGCGACATTCAGGGCAAGATCGTCCTGATCGGCCTGACCGCCAGCGGCACCGGCGTGGGCGGCGTGCGGGACGTGACGGGGCAGACCGTGCCTGGCACGGAACTGCAGCTGCGGGCCGTATCCAGCCTGCTCAGCGCGCCCTTCACGACGCTGCCCACCTGGCTGATCGCGCTGCTGTCGGCGGTCATTGCCGTCACGGCGGTGCTGGCGCGCGGCCTGTGGGGGTTCGCGCTGGCCATGGCCGCGCTGCTGGCCGCCGCGCCCCTGTGGCTGGGGAACATCCTGCTGCCCGGCGTGACGCTGTCGCTGGCGGCGATCATCGGCACGGCGCTCGTCGCGGCGGAACGCTGGTGGAACCTGCGCACCCTGGCGCTGCGCGACCCGCTGACCGGCTTCGGGAACCGCGTGGCGTTCACGCGCGCGCTGGAGCAGCGCTGGGCAACCCGGCAAACCCGCCCGCTGGGACTGTTGCTGGTGGACCTGAGCGGCTTCCGGAAGGTGAACGAGGTGTACGGCCCGCACGCTGGGGACGAGCTGCTGCGCGACCTGTCCGGGCGGATCATGCAGCAGAAGCGGCGCGGGGACCTGATCTTCCGCTGGGGTCCGGACGAGTTCGCGGTGCTGCTCGATCAGGCCAGCGCGCACGAGACGGCGGACGTCGCGCGGCGCGTGCAGGAGTCGCTGGACCGCATCAGTTACCGCGATCTGCCGCTGCGGGCCAGTGTGGGCGCGGCCCGTACGGGCGAGGACATCCAGACGCCGGTGGATCTGGTCGAGGCCGCCAGCCGCAGCCGCTACCGCGTGAAGTACCAGCGTGAGCAGCGCGGCTGAGCAGCGCGGGTGGCTGGGTCCGGGACCGGTGCATCCACCAGACGACTTAGACTGCCATCTATATTGACAACCACCTATATAGATGGCAGTCTATAGATGTGCCTGATGGACCCCCGTTCGACCTGCTCCTGAGCCGCCTGCGCGCCCTGGGCGACCCCACCCGCCTGCGCATCGTGCAGCTCATCGGCCAGTCGGACCCCGACCACCCCCAGGCACGCCCGGACGCCGGCAGCACCCCCCCGATCAGCATCTCCGCCGAACTGGGCCTCACGCAGCCCACCATCAGCCACCACATGAAAGTCCTGATCGAGGTCGGCCTGATCACCTCCGAGAAGAAGGGCACCAAGGTCTACTACAGCCTGAACCCCGACGGGTTCCGCGACCTGACCACCTTCTTCGAACCGCTCGCGACCCCCTGCACCGAACCCGACCTGCCCTGAACGCCCCGCGCGTTCCCCCCGGCCCGCGACCCCACTGACCTGCCCGCCCACAGCGCGCAGCCGCCCCACCACACTCCGACCGCATCCGCACTGCCCGCCACCCGGCGCGCAGCAGGCCCCGCCCATACGGATTCCGTCTGGTTCATTCACAACCCGGAACGGCACCGGGTCGTCAACACCATGTCCGGCACCCGCTGCTCTCCTGCTCTGCGGGGCAGCTCTTCGAATCACATCCGCTCGGACTGAACGGCTATAAGCCATTCAATCGGAGTCCGTATCATCCTCCGGAGGACCGCATGCACGACCTGTACCTGAAGGACACCGTCGACGGCCGCACCGCCCAGTACGAACAGGTCCGCGACCAGCTGGCCCTGGAACGGCAGCTGCGCGCCGCCCAGCCGCAGCGTCTCCCCCTGCGCGCCACACTGGCCACCCGCCTGCGCCGCCTCGCCGATCAGCTCGACCGGCCCGCCGCGCCCAGCTGCACCTGAACAGGACCGAACGCGAAGATCGGCTCCACCCACCCCCGGCTTCCCCTGGGGTACAGCGAGAGGCCCGACCTGATCCCGGCCGGGCCTCCTCGGGTGCCGGTCAGCGTCCGGCGAGCATCGCCCAGATGTCGGGGTGCGCCACGAAGGCGTACCAGAGGTTCGGCAGCAGGCCCAGCACCGTGACGCCCGCCACGCCCAGCGCGACGGCCAGGGTGGTGGGGGGACGCTGGCCGAGGCCGTACTCGCGCGCGGGCGTGCGGTCGGGCATGAACATCAGCATGGCGGGGCGCAGGTAGTACACCAGCGCGGCGACGCTGGTGAGCGCGGCGAGGATGCTGATCCACGCGTAGCCGTTCTGGAAGGCCGCCTGGAACACCAGGTACTTCCCGAAGAAGCCCGCGAAGGGCGGCAGGCCCGCCAGCGAGGCGAGGCACACGGCCAGCGCGACGGCGTAGCCGGGGTGGCGGTGGTACAGGCCGCGCATGTCGGTGATGCTGAAGCCTTCCTCGCTGCGTTGCAGGGCGGCGACGATGGCGAGCGCGGCGGCCGTCATCAGGGTGTACACGAGCAGGTAGTACCCGAGGGCCGCGCCGCCCGCGGCGGGGGTGCCCAGCAGCGCCATGCCCAGGAAGCCGGTGTGCGCGACCGCCGAGTACGCCAGCATGCGTTTGAAGTTCGTCTGGCGCAGCGCGGCGAGGTTCCCGACGATCAGCGTCCCGGCGATCAGGACCGCCAGGACGGAGTGCCAGCCGGGGGCATTCTCCAGCGCGCCGGAGAACACGCGCAGCATCCCGGCGAACGCGGCGACCTTCACGACGGTGCTCAGGAACAGGCTGACGCTGGTGGGCGCGCCCCCGTACACGTCGGGCGTCCACTGGTGGAAGGGCGCCAGCGCGACCTTGAAGCCGAAGCCGCAGAGCATCAGCAGCGCGCCGCCGACCAGGATGCCGACGTTGTCGGGGTTCAGGGTGCTCGTCTTCTCGGCGATGACGGCGTAGTTCAGGCTGCCGGTCGCGCCGTACACGAACGCCAGGCCGTAGATCAGCACGGCGCTCCCGGCGGCGCCGAGCAGGAAGTACTTCAGGCCGCTTTCCTCCGCGCGGCGCGAGCCCTGCAGGGTGGCGAGGACGTAGGAGCTGAGGCTCATGATCTCCAGGCCGATCAGCATGACGATCAGGTCACCGGAGAAAGCGATGAGCAGGCAGCCGGTCACGGCGTACATGAGCATCGCGTCGAATTCGGGGAAGGACACGCGGGCGCGCCACGCGGTGTCCAGCGTCACGAGCAGCGTCATGAGGGTCCCGGCGAGGATCACGAAGCCCAGCAGCAGCGCGGCGTGGTCAGCGCGCAGGCTACCGCCGAAGGAGGACAGGTCACGGTTCCACAGCCAGCCGACGCTGAGTGCGGACGCGACCACGGCCCCGATGTTGATGAAGGTCAGGGTGCGGCGCTGGACCCAGAAGCCCAGCAGGGTGCTGCTGATCGCCCCGGCCAGAATGAGCAGGATGGGCAGCAGGGGCAGGAGTTTCACATCGGGCGGCTGGAGCATGTCAGTTGCCTCCCAGGGCGCTCAGGACGGCGCGCACGGCGGGCTGCATGAGGTTCAGGGCGGGGGTGGAGTACACGCCGAACAGCACCAGGATAGCCAGCGGGATGCCCAGGATCAGCCACTCGGTGTGCACGAGGTCACGCACGGTGACGGACCCGGCGGGCCGCGCCTGCCAGAAGGTGTGCTGGAAGGCGGTCAGGGCGTACGCGGCGGCGGCGATGGTCGTGATGCCTGCGATGAAGGTCAGCCACGGCGACACCTGGTACGCGCCGAGCAGGATGCTGAACTCGCCGATGAAGCCCGCCAGTCCGGGGACGGCGATGCTGGCGAACCACAGGGCCATGGTCAGGCCGCCCAGCGCGCCCGCCTGGGTCATGACGCCGCCCACGCGGGTGTCCAGGCTGCCGATGCGTTCCTGCAGCATGCCCACCGAGAGGAACAGCGCGCCGGTGTAGAGGTTCTGGAAGGCCAGCAGGTACATCGCGCCGATCACGGCCGTCTCGTTCAGGGAGAACACGCCGAGCGCGACGAAGCCCATGTGGCTGAGGCCCGCGTAGGCGAGCAGGCGTTTCCAGTCGGTCTGCCGGAACGCGATCCACGCAGCGTACAGCGCCGTGAACGCGGCGAGGCCCATCAGGATGGGGCGCAGTTCCAGGCTGGCGTCGGGGAACAGGGGAATAGCAAAGGTGAAGATGCCGTACCCGCCGACCTTGTACAGGGTGCCCATGACGTCGGGCACGCCGCTGTCGTGGTTCTGTTCGTGGAAGTCCGGCAGCCACGCGTGCAGCGGCCACAGCGGCAGCTTGACGGCCATGGCGGTCAGGAAGCCCAGGTACAGCCACGTCTGCGCGCTGCCGGTCACGAGGTTCTGTTTCAGGTCGGTCATGGCGAAGCTGGGGCTGCCGCCCAGGTAGCGCACGCCGATGATGCTGACGAGCATCAGCAGGCTGCCGAACAGCGTGTACGCGGCGAATTTCGTGAGGGCCGCCATGCGCCCGCTCTTGCCGTACATTGCCAGCATCAGGAGGGCCGGGATCAGCGCGTCCTCGAAGAACACGTAGAACAGCATCAGGTCCTGCGCGGCGAAGATGCCGATCAGGCCGGTCTCCATCGCCAGGATCAGCGAGAGCATGGGGCCGGGGTTGGGGATGCGGCGGGCGGCGTACAGGATCGCGATGAACGACATCAGCGCCGTGACGAGCGCCAGGGCGAGACTCACGCCGCCCAGCTGCACCGAGTACGTGATGCCCAGCGGGGGAATCCAGTCCCAGCGGAACAGCTCGGAGCCGCCGCCGCGCCAGATGGCGAGGCCCGCGCCGAGCGTCAGGGCGGCGATGAAGCCCGCGACCTCGTCCCGGAAGGTTTTCGGCGTGACGAGCAGCAGCAGGCTGCCCGCCAGGGGCAGGAAGATCATGAGGGTGGGGAGCCAGTCGGTGAAGGAGTTCATGCGCCGCTCCCGATGGTCTTGAGGGCCCAGTAGCCGATGATCGCGGCGGTGCCGAGCAGCATGCTGACGGCGTAGGCGCGCACGAAGCCGCTCTGCCACAGCGTGAACAGCCCACCGGGGCCGCTGGCATTGCGGGCGACGCCGTTCAGGGCGTCGTCGGTGCCGCGGTCCACGGTGTCCAGCGCGCCCGCGATGGCGCGGCTGGGGGCGGACACGACGTTGTCGTACAGCGCGTCGAGGTACAGGCTGTTGCGGCTGAGGTCACCCAGCGGCCCGGTCGCCAGCGCGCTGCGGCGGTGTGCGAGGAACGCCCAGCCCAGCCCCAGCACGCCCGCGAGGACGGCGAAGACGGTCAGCAGCCACTCGGTCGCGACGGGAATCTCGTGCGCGTGCAGCGGGATCGCCCGACCCAGGTACGAGTCGAAGGCGTGCCCGCCACCCAGGAAGGTGGGGATGTTCAGGAACCCGGCCAGGGTCGCCAGCGCGGCCAGCACGCCCAGCGGGATCTTCGTCAGGGTGTCCGCCTCGTGCGGGTGGCCGTGCCCGCGGTACGTGCCGCGCCACACCAGGAAGTACCAGCGGCCCATGTAGAACGCGGTGAGCAGCGCCACGCCCAGCCCGATCAGGTACAGCGCCGTGTTCTGCTCGTACGCGGCGGCCAGGATGGCGTCCTTGGAGAAGAAGCCGCTCCAGATCGGAATCCCGGCGATCGCCAGCACGCCCGCCACGGACACGAGGTGCGTGAACGGCATGAACCGGTGCAGGCCGCCCATCTTGCGCACGTCCTGCTCGTCGTGCAGCGCGTGGATCACGGCGCCCGCCGCGAGGAACAGCAGCGCCTTGAAGAACGCGTGCGTGAGCAGGTGGAACACGCCCGCCGAGTACGCGTGCAGGCCCACCGCGAGGAACATGTACCCCAGCTGCGACACGGTGGAGTACGCCAGGATCTTCTTGATGTCCGACTGATTCAGCGCGGACAGCGCGCCGTACAGCGCGGTCAGGCCGCCCACCCACGCGACCCACAGGCTGGCGTTCGGGGCGAGGTCGTACAGGAAGTGGCTGCGCGCCACGAGGTACACGCCCGCCGTGACCATGGTGGCCGCGTGGATGAGCGCGGAGACGGGCGTGGGGCCCGCCATGGCGTCCGGCAGCCAGGTCGTCAGGGGCAGCTGACCGCTCTTGCCGACCGCGCCGACCAGCAGGAACAGGCACGCGAGTTCAATGCCCGCCTGCGCCACCTGCGCGCCCTCGACCCGCTCGGCCAGTTCGGGAATGCTCAGGGTGCCGTACAGCTTGAACAGCAGGAACATGCCCAGCATGAAGCCCAGGTCTCCAATGCGGTTCATGATGAACGCCTTGCGCGCCGCGTTGGAGTTGCTGACCGCCTCGGCGTCACTGGCAGCACGCACCTGCGCGTCACTCGCCTCGCTGTTGCGGCCATTGAACCAGAAACCGATCAGCAGGTACGACGCCATGCCCACGCCCTCCCAGCCGACGAACATCAGCGGGTACGAGTCGGCCAGCACCAGGATCAGCATCATCGCCACGAAGAAGTTCAGGAACGCGAAGAACCGCGTGAACTTCGGGTCGTGTCCCATGTACGAGATCGAGTACAGGTGAATCAGGAAGCCCACGCCCGTGATGATCAGCGCCATCAGCGCCGAGAGCTGGTCGAGCCAGAACCCCACCGACAGGTTCGCGTTCAGGGCCATGTTCGGCAGCCACGCCCACAGCACCTCATGGGCGGGCGCACCCTGGTTCAGGTAACGGATGACGGCCACGACGAACGCCGCGCCGACCATCCCGGTCGCCAGCCAGCCCCCGGTCTTTCCGGGGAACAGGCGGGGCAGCACCATCAGGGCCGTGAAGCCCAGCAGCGGCAGGAGGGGCAGCAGGTACAGAGCAGGAAGACTATCCACAGGTTGCCACTCAGCCTTTCAACGCCGCGAGATCGTCCACGTTCGTGGTCTCGCGTTTACGGAAGATCGCGACGATGATCGCCAGCCCGATCGCCACCTCGGCGGCGGCCAGCGTCATCACGATGAACACGGCCGTCTGCCCGGTCGGATCGCCCCACGACCGCGCGAACGCCACCAGCGCGAGGTTCGCGGCGTTCAGCATCAGTTCCACCGACAGGAACACCATGATCGCCGTGCGGCGGGTCAGCACGCCGATCATGCCCAGCGCGAACAGGATCCCGGACAGGCCCAGGTAGAAGGTGGTGGGGACCATCAGGCACGCACCTCCCCTTCTGACATCAGCGCCGGGGCGGCCCCGCTCGGCGCGGCAACCCGTTCCTCACGCGGGGTCCTCACTGGTTCCTCCAGCTCGTCCGGCACGCCGTCCGGCTGCGCGGCCGGACGCTGCACGAGTGCCACCGCGCCCACAATCGCCACCAGCAGCAGGATGCTCACCGCCTCGAAGGGCAGCAGGAACCGCGTCAGGAGGGTCTCCCCCATCACCAGCGCGGACCCGCCCCGCAGCGCCTCGGCCCCCTCGGCCAGCGGGCGCGGGTCCTTGTACGTGAAGGCCAGCACCACGAACGCCCCGGCCAGCAGCGTCCCGCCGATCCCGGCGAGTTCGCGCACGTACGGCACCGGGTCGCGTTCCGTGACTGGCTGGTTGGCGTTCAGGAGCATGATCACGAACAGGAACAGCACCATCACGGCGCCCGCGTACACGATCACCTGCGTTGCGGCCAGGAACGACGCGTTCAGCGTGGCGAACAGGCCCGCCACGCACAGCAGCGTCCCCACCAGCCCCAGTGACGCGTGCACCGCGTTCCTCGCGGCAATGGTGATCACGCCGCCCACGATGGCCAGTGCGCCCAGCAGGATGAACCCCAGCATCATGGGCGGCCTCCGGCCACGGGGAGTGGGGTGTGGGGAGTGGGCAGTGGGAGGAACGCGGGGCGCGGGGCGCGGGGCGCAGGACAACCGTCAACTTTCAACCATCGACCATCGACTCTCACTGGTACGTCACCCCTTCCAGTTCCGCGCGGGGCTGCCCGCCGTCGAGCTGGAAGCCCAGGCGGACAGGTTTACCCTTCCGCTCGGCCTCGCGGCGCTGCGGGACGCTGCCAGTCACGCCGACGAGCATGTCCTCCTTGGCATACACGAAGTCGCGGTACCGGTAGTCGGCCATCTCGAACTCGTTGCCCAGCACGACCGCGCCGGTCGGGCAGGCTTCCTCGCACATGCCGCAGAAGATGCAGCGCAGCATGTTGATCTCGTACACCTTCGCGTAGCGCTCGCCGGGCGACACGGGCGCGGCCGGGTCGTTCTCGGCCGCCTCCACGTAGATGGCGTAGGCGGGGCAGGCGGCGGCGCACAGCGAGCAGCCGATGCACTTTTCCAGATTCGTGCCGGGGTGGCGGGTCAGGATGTGCCGCCCGCGGAAGCGGGGTTGCAGCGTGGCGCGCTGTTCGGGGTAACTGACCGTCACGGGTTTCTGGAACAGTTTCCCCAGCGTGACGCCCATGCCCTTGGCAATTTCAAGAACGCCCATGGTTGGCTCCTGTGGAGGGGTGAGGGGAGGCGCGCATCAGTCGCCTCCGGCGCGGACGATGTCACCTTCGGGGTGGATGCTGGGCTGGTTCCACAGGGTGCGGACGCGGTCGCTCATGACGAGCAGCGCGAGCACGCCCGCGAGGCTGAGGACGCCCAGGAACCACAGGCCGCCCGAGCCGCGGAACGCGAGAAACGCGGCGGTCATGACGGTGTTGGCCAGCGCCAGCGGGAGGACGAGTTTCCAGCCGAAGCGCATCAGCTGGTCGTAGCGCAGTCTCGGGAGGGTGGCGCGCACCCAGATGAACAGGAACAGGAAGAACGCGATCTTCACGATCAGCCAGATCAGCGGCCAGTCCGAAATCCCGGGGATCAGGCCGTTGAGGAACTGCGGGCCCTTCCATCCACCGAAGAACAGGGTGGCCATGACGGCGGACGCGGTGATCATGTTCACGTACTCGGCCATCTGGAACAGCGCCCACTTGATCGCGCTGTACTCGGTGAGGTACCCGGCGACGATCTCCTGTTCGGCTTCCGGCAGGTCGAAGGGCGTGCGGTTGGTTTCCGCGAAGGACGAGATCAGGAACAGCACGAAGCCCAGCGACTGGAAGAGGATCATCCAGCCGTTCTGCGCCTGCCAGCCCACGATGCCGTGAAAGGAGGTGGTGCCGACGATCATCAGCAGGCCCAGCAGGCTCAGGCCCATGCCGAGTTCGTAGCTGATCATCTGCGCGCTGCTGCGCAGGCCGCCCAGGATCGGGTACTTGCTGCCCGACGCCCAGCCGCCCAGGAAGATGCCGTACACGCCCATGCTGGTCAGGGCCAGCAGCGCCAGGATGCCGGTGTCGAGGTTGTACACCCAGGGGTTCTCGCCGAACAGGCTCCCGGCGGGTCCGGCGGGCAGACCGCCGAAGGCGGTCAGGGCCATACCGATGGCGACGATGGGCGCCAGGGTGTACACGAGCTTGTCGGCCAGGGTGACGGTGACGTCCTCCTTGAAGATGCTCTTGATGGCGTCCGCGGCGGGTTGCAGCAGTCCCATGGGGCCCACGCGGTTCGGGCCGGGTCGCAGCTGCATGCGGCCCAGCAGGCGCCGCTCGATCAGGGTCATATACGCGAAGGTGGTCAGCAGCCCCAGGACGACCAGCACGGCCTTGAGCAGCGAGATGAGCAGGGTGGCAAGCCAGTCGGGCATCAGTCGTCCCCTCCGGGTTGAGGGGCCGCCGGCGCGACCGGCAGCGTCCAGCCGCCCTCCACGAGGTCGTGGATGCGCTCGACCCAGTCGCGGTCACGGGAGCGCATGCGCTCGGTCCAGAGTTCTGGCGTGTGGGGCGCGGCGGGAGCCACGAACGTGCGGGCGAAGGTGTGCAGCGCGCCACCCGCCTGAATCCCGGCGGTGTTCACGCCGACGCTTCCCATCAGCAGGGTCTGCGCGCCGCGCTGCCCGCGCGCGGGGGCCTTCACGCCCAGCGCCTCGGCCAGGGCGGTCAGGGTGCGGATCAGGTCGGCGGCCTCGCCGCTCTGGATCGCGGCGGGATTCAGGGGCAGCAGGCGACCTTCGAGGTTCTGCACGGTGCCGCGCTTCTCGTAGTTCGTGACGGCGGGCAGGACCACGTCCGCCAGCTGGGCGGTGGCGGTCAGGTGCGTGTCGTGCACGACCGTGAAGCCCGCCGCGCGCGTGCCGGGGTCCAGGCGGCTGATGAAGGCGGCGGGCACCTCGCCAAGGCGCTCAATGCCCATCCCACCCGCGCGGGGTACGAGGTTCAGCGCGGCCAGGCCGTTGCTGTTCGGCCCGGCAGGAATGGCGATGACCTTCGCCCCGGTGCGCGAGGCGAGGTCCGCCAGCAGTGAGGCCGCCGAGCCGCTCGCGCCGCGCAGGGCGTCCGCACCCAGAATCAGCACAGGGCGCTCGGCGCCGTCCAGCAGGGCGCGCACGGCCTTCAGGTCGTCGGTATCCGGGTGGGCGAGGCGGGTCAGGGCGTTCTCACCGTTCGCGCTGACGCGGTGCCCGGCGTGCCCCCACAGGCGCGACTCGCCGCCGATCACGGCCAGCCGCTCGGGGCGGCGGGCGGGACGTTCCACGAGGCGCAGGTCGGCAATCGCGGTGCCGTGCGCGAACTCGGCCGGGAGCAGGCCGCCGCGCAGCATCTCCAGGATGCGCAGTTCCAGCACCGGCGCTTCCTCGCCCAGGTCGGCGCCCAGCACGACGACGGCGTCGGCGGTCGCCACGTCCGTCAGGGTGGCGGTCGGCGCGATGAACACCGAGTGGCGCGGGAAGTGATCCACGTGCCGGGCGTTCAGGGCGTCCGCCAGGGCCGACAGGGCCGCGCCCTCCTCCAGCGTGGCGTCCGCGCCCACGAACAGGCCCAGGTCCGCCAGCGGCAGGCCCAGCAGCCCGCGGTTGATCGCGGTGATCGCCTCGTCCCAGGTGGCGGGGACCAGCGCGCCGTCCTCATTGCGGATGAGGGGGGTGGGCAGGCGTTCCTCGCTGGCGAACGGGTGCCCGAAGCGGCCCGCGTCGCAGATCCACGCCTCGTTCACGTCGCGGTTCTCGCCCGCCACGATGCGCTCCAGGCGGCCGTTGCGGGCGTCCACCGTGATCGAGCACCCGACCGGGCACAGCGTGCAGGTGGTGGGCGTGTGGTCGTACTCCCAGTTGCGGCCCCGGAAGCGCGCCACGTTGTCCAGCAGCGCCCCCACCGGGCAGATGTCCGTGATGTTCCCGCTGAAGCCCGTGGGCAGCCCGCCCTCCTGCGTGTCGATGAACGTGTGACCGCCGCGCTCGATGAAGTCCAGCACCTCCTGGCCCGGCACCTCCTCGAAGTAGCGCACGCAGCGCTTGCAGTGAATGCAGCGCTCCTGATCCAGAATCACGAAATCAGACAGCGGGTAGTGCTTCTCCGCGTGCCGGCGGTCGAAGCCGAAGCGGCTCGCGCCGTACCCGTACTCGAACGCGCGGTCCTGCAGCTCGCACGCGCCGCCCTTGTCGCAGGTGGGGCAGTCCAGCGGGTGGTTCAGGAGCGTGAACTCCATCATGCCCGCCTGCGCCTTCGCCACGACCTCTGACGTTTTCGCGGTGCGGATGTGCATGCCCTCGGTCGCCTGCATGGTACAGGACGCCATGGGCTTGGGGAACCAGAAGATCTTCGGCGTCGCCGCGTCCCCCTCCCCTTCCATCACGAACGACCCGTCCGGGTTCTTCCGGGGCGAGCCCGACTCCACGAGGCACATCCGGCACGCGCCCACCGGCGAGAGGTACTTGTGCGCGCAGAAGTACGGCACGTCCCCCCCCGACTGGAACACCGCGTCAATGGCGCTGGTTCCCGCCGGGAGCTCGACTTCGATTCCATCGACATGAACTTTCATTTCCGCACCTCACGGCGGATGTTGATGGGTGATGGTTGATGGATGATGGAACACCCATCACGCCGCGCCCTCTCCATCAACCATCCTCTATCGACTATCCTCATCAGCTGTCCTTCCAGCGCCTGCGCGCGGGGTACAGGGGCTGCTGGGTGGTGGCCAGCGCGTCGTATTCCTCGCGGAAGTGTTTGATGCTGCTCAGGACCGGGCCGAGGCAGGCGTCGGCCAGCGCGCAGAAGGAGCGGCCGCCGATGTTGTCACTCATGTCCAGGATGAGCTGCACGTCGCCGGGCTGGCCGCGTCCGGTGACGAGTTTCTGGTACATGCGGGTCATCCAGGAGCTGATGCCCTCGCGGCACGGCGTGCACTTCCCGCAGCTCTCGTGGCCGTAGAAGCGCACGAGGTTCCAGGTGGCGTTCACGATGCAGTCCGCCTTCGGGATCAGCGTGACGCCGCCGGTGCCCAGCATGCTGCCGGCAGCCGCGACGGCCTCGTAGTCCATGGGCGTGTCGAGGACCGCGTCCGTCCAGGGCAGCATGGGGCAGCTGCTCCCGCCGGGAATGATGGCCTTCATCTCCTCCAGGGGACCGCCCGCCCAGTCGTAGATGAGTTCGCGGAAGGTGGTGCCTAGCGGCAGTTCGTACACGCCGGGCCGCGCGACCGGGCCGCTGATCTGGAAGAGTTTCATGCCCTTGCTCTTCTCGGTGCCCATGCCCGCGTGCCAGTCCGCGCCGTACCGCAGGATCTGCGTGGCGGCACAGAAGGTCTCGACGTTGTTGATGGTGGTGGGCAGGCCGTACAGGCCCGCCGCGGCCGGGAAGGGGGGCTTGAGGCGCGGGTTGGCGCGCAGGCCCTCCAGCGAGTTCATCAGCGCGGTTTCCTCGCCGCAGATGTACGCCCCGGCGCCGCGGTGCACGTACAGCTGGAAGTCAAAGCCGCTGCCCAGGATGTTCTGGCCCAGCAGTCCGGCCTCGCGCGCCTCGTGGATGGCGGCCCAGACGCGCTCAGCGGCGTGCACGTACTCCCCGCGGATGTAGATGTACCCCCCCGAGGCGCGCATGGCGTACCCCGCGATGATCATGCCCTCGATCAGCTGGTGCGGGTCCTCGGAGAGCAGGTAGCGGTCCTTGAAGCTACCCGGTTCGGACTCGTCCGCGTTGCAGATGATGTAGTGCGGCTTGCCGTCCTTGAGGGGCATGAACGACCACTTCAGGCCGGTCGCGAAGCCCGCCCCGCCGCGCCCGCGCAGGCCGGACTTCTTCACTTCCTCGATCACGGCGTCCGGGCCCATCGCGAAGGCGCGTTTCACCGGTTCGTACCCGCCGTTGCGGCGGTAGTAGTCGAGCGTCCAGCTGTCTGCCTGCCCGACGTGCGCGTACAGCGTCGGCGCGAAGCGCGGGTCCTTCGCGCTCGTGATCGGCTTCGGGGGGGTGGGGGCCGTGGCGGTCACGCCTCACCCCCGGCCTGTTCCGGCAGGCGGTGCAGGCCCGTCACGCTGGATCCGATGGCCTGACCGGTCGCCAGCACCTGCCGTCCGTCCGCGCCCACCGTCACCGGCACCGGGTTGTCCGGCAGCGGCTGCAAGTCGTTTCGCAGCGACGCCAGAATCCGCGCGCACTTGCCCGGCCCCACGTTCTCGTAGTACCCGTCGTCGTTGATCTGCATCATCGGCGCGGTGCCGCACGAGCCCAGGCACTCGACCTTCTGCACGCTGAACCGCCCGTCCGCGCTGACCTCGCCCGGCTGCACGTCCAGCGTCTCCACGAGGTGATCCCACAACTCGTCCGACCCGGCCAGCGCGCACATCAGCGTGCTGCACACCTGCAGGTGATACTTCCCCGTGGGGAGCGTGTGGTACGTCGAGTAGAAGCTCATCACGGACCGCACCTCGGTCGCCGTCGTGCCGCACAGCGCCGCGATCTCCGCCATGCGAGATTCGGACACGAAGCCTTCCGCGTCCTGCACCTCGCGCAGCAGCGGCATCAGCGCCGAGCGGCGCCCCTGCGGTGAATCCGGGTAACGGCTGAAAATATCCGCCACCAGTGGTTGTTTCTCAGCGAAGTAACTCAAATTGGCTGCACTCCTTGATTGAGAGGGCGTCGGGCGCCGCGCTCAGCGGTCCACGTCGCCCAGCACGGGGTCGATGGTGGCGAGGATCGTGATGAGGTCCGCGAACTGCGCGCCGACGCAGGCGTACTCGAGGGCCTGGAGGTTCACGAAGCTGGGCGCGCGGATCTTCACGCGGTACGGCATGCTGCCGCCGTCGCTGACGATGTAGTACCCGACCTCGCCGCGCGCACTCTCGACGGGGACGTACACCTCGCCGGTGGGCGGGTGGAAGCCTTCCGTGACGAGCTTGAAGTGGTGGATGACCGCTTCCATGCTCGTTTCGAGTTCGTGGCGGGGTGGGAGGCTGATCTTGCGGTTGGGGTCCTTGACCGGGCCGGGTTTGAGGCGCTTGAGGGCCTGGCGGACGATCTTGATGCTCTCGCCGAATTCGAGGAGGCGCATGTTGAACCGCGCCAGACTGTCGCCGTCGGTGCTGGTGATGACGTTGAAGTCGTAGGTGTCGTAGCCGCAGTAGGGGTTGTCCTTGCGGTGGTCGAGGGGCACGCCGCTGGCGCGCAGGTTGGGTCCGGTGAGGCCCAGGTCGATGGCGACCTCGGGCGGGATGACGCCGACCCCCTTGGCGCGGTCGAGGAAGATGGGGTTCTGCGCGAACAGGGTGGTGTACTCGGTGACGCCGCGTTCCATCTGGTCGAGGAACTTCTCCACGCGGGGCGCCCAGTCGTCCGGGATGTCGCGGGACAGGCCGCCCACGCGGAAGTACCCCTGGTTCATGCGGTAGCCGCACACGGCCTCGAAGAGGTCCTGGAGGGCCTCCTTCTCGCGGAAGGCGTAGAAGAACGGCGTCAGGGCGCCCAGGTCGAGCAGGCCGGTCCCGACGAACACGAGGTGGCTGTGGATGCGCCCGAGTTCGTGCAGGATGACGCGCACGGTGGTGGCCCGCTCGGGCACGTCCGCCTGCAGCAGTTTCTCGACGCTGAGGACGTACGCGAGTTCATGTCCGAAGGAGTGCAGGTAGTCGGTGCGGGGCGCGTACGTGACGCCCTGCTGGTACGTGCGGTTCTCGAAGGTCTTCTCGAAACCGGTGTGCAGGTACCCCATGTGCGGGGTGACCTTCACGACGTACTCGCCGTCCATGTCCACCACGAGTCGCAGCACGCCGTGCGTACTGGGGTGCTGCGGGCCGACGTTCAGGCTCATGATCTGCGTGTGCATCTGCCCCTCGGGCAGCGCGCCGGGGCGTTCAGGTGCCGTGGTCACCGCGCACCTCCGGTAAGGGTGATGGGTGAAGGGTGATGGTTGATGGGGAGCGGCAGGACCTCGCGGGCCTGTTCCATCAACTGGGTTCTTTCGACCATCGACATCACTTGGGCCCTCCTTCCGGCATGACGGGCGGCAGGCGGTCCTCGCCGCGTCCCCGGCGGAGTTCGCCGCGGTACCCGGTGAGGCCCGCGTCGCGTCCGGTGAGGCCCGCGCGGAACGCGGCCGGGTCGAGGTGGCGGCCGTCGCGGAACAAGGTGGGCGTCTCGCCCAGCGGGAAGTCCTTGCGCAGCGGGTGCCCTTCCAGGTCGTCGGGCGTCAGGACCTTGCGCAGGTCCGGGTGGCCGGTGAAGGTGACGCCCAGCAGGTCGTACACCTCGCGCTCCAGGTAGTTCGCGGCGCGCCAGATGGGATACAGGCTGGGCAGGGTCTCGCCGTCGTCCAGCCACACGCGCAGGAACAGGCGGCGGTGGTCGCGCGGATGGTAGAGGTTGTGCAGCACCGCGAAACGTTTCGGGCGGGCCTCGGTGTACGTGCTGTAGTCGATGCCGACGGTATCCATGAGCATGAACCCGTGGTCTTTCAGGGCCTGCGCGGCGCGGTGCAGGTCGCCGGGCGTGACCAGGGCGGTGGGTTCGGCGGCGTGGTCCTCGGTCAGGCCCAGCTGGGCGATCAGGCCGGTGACGTCGCGGCTGGGAGCCGCTGGAGTCACCGGGACCGGGGACGGGACGACCGGCGCGGCGCTGGTACTGGACTGCGCGACGCCCTCGCGGCCCATGGGTTTCGCGTCGGCGGGTTTCAGCGGGTCCATGCGTCCACCATCGGCAGCTGCTGGCCCAGCCCGTCGAAGGCCTCGCCGCGCACCTTCTTCTGCAGCTGCATCACGGCGTAGATCAGCGCCTCGGGGCGCGGGGGGCAGCCGGGCACGAAGATGTCCACCGGCACGACGCTGTCCACGTTCTGCACGATCGCGTAGTTGTTGAACATGCCCCCGCTACTGGCGCAGGCGCCCATGCTGATCACCCATTTCGGGTCGGGCATCTGGTCGTACACGCGGCGCATGACCGGCGCCATCTTCTTACTCAGGCGGCCCGCGACGATCATCACGTCCGCCTGCCGGGGAGAGGCGCGGAACACCTCGCTGCCGAAGCGGGCGAGGTCGTTGCGGCCGTCTGTGCTGCTCATCATCTCGATGGCGCAGCACGCCAGTCCGAACGTGGCGGGCCACAGGCTGTTGCTGCGCCCCCACGCGACCAGTTTCTCCAGGCTGGAGAACAGGATCCCCTCGGACTCCAGTTCCTGCCAGTCCTTCTCGAACAGTTCCTTCAGCGGCACGGGGGCACCTCCGGTGCGGAGAGATGGTTGATAGTCGATAGTTGATGGAAAACATGTGTCTCTCCATCAACCATCAACTTTCTCCTATCAACTGCTCTCAGGCCCATTCCAACACCTTCTTCTTCAGGATGTAGACGTACCCGACGAGCAGCAGGAGCACGAAGGTGATGGCCTCGAAGAAGGCGAAGGGGATGAGTTTCTGGTAGGCGACGGCCAGGGGGTAGAAGAAGGCGGTTTCGATGTCGAAGATGATGAACAGCATGGCCACGAGGTAGAAGTGGACGGGGAAGCGCTGGCCGGTGCCGACGCCGCCGCGTTCGGGGTCGTTCCCGCTCTCGTAGGCCATGAGTTTGGTGCGGCTGGCCTTCTTGGGGCCGAGGAGGGCGCTGGCGAGGACGGCGACGATGCCGATGCCGAGCGCGACGAGCAGCATGATGACGAAGTTGGCGTATTCGATGGTCGGTCTCCTTTCTGTGTCTGCGCCGCCCTCCACACCACCTGCTCGTGAAAAACGGCACTAGGATCTGGAAAAAAAGAGAAGTCCTGAAACGAACTGCGCTTCATAAAACTGTTGGTACGCCCCTGTTTTATCACGGTTCACACGACACGCAGCCACAAACAGCCCACCACCCACCCGTCAGGCACAGGTATGGTCCTCATATGGACTCCGGTTGAAAGGTTTGCAAAAACTTTCAACCCGAGCGGAGCGAGTAGGAGACAAACGGGTTCCGGGCGTGGAGTTGGCAACCCGGTGTGGTTCCGGGTTGTGAACGAAACAGACGGAATCCGTATCACACATGCCCGCACCCCGCCCGACCGCCGAGCAGGCCGCCCTTGCAGAACTCCGCTCACCGACCTGCGCCACCACCACCCAGTTCTTCGCCGCGCACGTTCTCGAACACACCGACGGCGAACCGCGCGTCCACGGCGTCGTGCTGGACGGTGACGTGCATCAGGTGCACTTCAGGCCGCAGGGCGAGGACTACTTCCTCGTGGTCATGGTGCGCGCCACACCGGACGGCTGGGACATCCTGGGCGCGCGAGCTTCAGCACGCGCACGGGTGGCGTTGTCCATCGTCAGCGAGACCCTACTGGCCGAAGACATCACCCGTGCCACCGGGCTGGACCCCACGGACGCCTGGAGCGTCGGGGACAAATGGACGCGACCCGGACGCAAGCCATCACGCCGGACGTTCACCCGCTGGACCCTCTGCCCCGAAGGTGACCACCCCGGCGAGTTCGAGGACAAGCTGACGCGACTGCTGGACCTGACGCAGGAGGCCGCGCCGCGCATCCGGGCGCTGGGTGCCACCTGCGACGTCAACGTGACGGTCGGGTACCGCGGTTACGCGAAACAGATGTGGGGCGTGCCGATCGAGCGGGACGACCTGAGCCGACTGGCGGCGCTCGACGCGGGCCTGGACATTGACCTGTACGCCGGTGGTCCAGCCCTGGCCGAGGTGCCCTGAGCGGCCGCCTCTCCCCTACCCGTTTACACCAGTTCGACGAAGTCGTCGTCCTCGGCGTCCTGCGCCAGCGGCAGCGTGAAGTAGAACGCAGCGCCCTTGCCGCGTTCGGATTCGACCCAGATCTGCCCGCCGTGTTCCTCGACGGCCAGTTTGCAGAACGCGAGGCCCATGCCGGTGTCGAAGCGGCCGTGCAGGGTCAGGCGGGACTGTTCGAACGCGGCGAACAGGTTGGGGATGTCCTCGGCGGGGATGCCCTCGCCGTCGTCGCGGACGGTGACCTGCACGGCGTCGGGGGTGCCCTTGACCCCCACGGCGATCAGGCCGCCGGTGGTGGTGTGTTTCAGGGCGTTGCTGATCAGGTTCGCCAGGACGCGCCGCAGGATTTCCGGGTCGACGCTGGCGGGGCTCAGGTCGGGTTCGACCTCGACGCGCACGTGCCGGTCGCGCAGGCCGCTGCCGACGTCCCCACGGGCGAGGTCGACGACCTCGCGGAACATGGGGGTGAACATCAGTTCGCGCCTCAGGTTCATCTTGCCCGCCTGGATCTTGCGGACGTCGAGCATGTTCACGGTGAGGTGCAGGAGGTGCTGGGTTTCGTCCCGGGCGACTTTCAGGAGTTCGCGGTTGTCCTCGGGCACGCGGGGGTCTTCCTGCACGATCTCCAGGAGGCCCATGACGGCCGCGATGGGGTTTTTCAGGTCGTGGACGAGCATGTGCACGAGCTGGTCGCGGACGCGTTCCTCGTGCTCCCAGGTGTCCATGCGGCGCTGCAGGGTGGCGACGCGGCCCAGGGTGTCGCGGAACTGCTGCGCGCGGCCCAGCAGGGCGCGGACCTGCAGGGCCAGCGCCTCGGGGGGCGTGGCGTCGCTGATCAGGGCGTCGGCGCCCGCGCCGAGCATCTCGCCCAGGCCCTGCGAACCGACGGCGAGCCAGTGGGTGCCGCCC
Organism: Deinococcus soli (ex Cha et al. 2016); assembly: GCF_001007995.1. Classification (NCBI taxonomy): domain Bacteria; kingdom Thermotogati; phylum Deinococcota; class Deinococci; order Deinococcales; family Deinococcaceae; genus Deinococcus; species Deinococcus soli (ex Cha et al. 2016). The sequence goes on from NZ_CP011389.1 coordinate 1,263,942, forward strand.
AGTTCGGCGCGCTGGCGGAGCATGGGCAGCACCTGGTGCAGGGGCACGCCTGGGGTGTCGGTGTACAGCAGGGCGACGTCGGGGATGGTGACGTGCGATTCGCGCATCAGGAATTCGGCGTGGGGGGCGTGGACGACGTTCACGCGCGGCAGGTGGGCCCGCAGCGCGTGCGCGCGGGCTTCCTGGGACGTCACGACAAACACGGTGGGCGGTTCGGGAGTCGTCATGAACTGCTGTCCAGTCTACCCTGCGCGGGCGGGCGACCGTGACGCGCTTCCCTCTTGCGTGTGTGCGCGCGGCTCTAGACTGTGGGGATGCTGCCCGCCCGCTATCCCTTCGCCCGTCTGGAGGGGTTCCTGCGGGACACGCTGGGGAGCGGGGCGACGCGCCTGCACGAGGAGTGGCCGCAGGACGCGCGGACGGTGGCGGCGTCGGGGCTGGGCTGGAGCGACGCGGTCACGCGGGGCTTCGGCTTTCCGGAGGTGTTCGCGCATCAGGCGCGCACGTACGAATTGATGCGGGACGGGAAGCATGTGATCATCACGACGCCCACCGCGAGCGGCAAGACCGGCGCGTTCTTCCCCGGCGTGTTCGACCGGCTGGAGCGGGACCCGCGCGCGACGGCGCTGTTCGTGTACCCGCTCGTGGCGCTGGGGCAGGATCAGCGGGACAAGCTGCTGGCCTTCCGCGAGCGCGGGGGGTTCCCGTGGGAGGTGGCGGCGTTCCAGGGCAGCGCGCAGGGGTCGGCGGTGTTCCGGCCCGGCGTGCGGATGGTGACGGCCACGCCGGACAAGCTGCACTGGTCGCTGACGCAGCCGGGCGTGCGGGAGTTCCTGCGCAACCTGTCGTTTCTGGTGCTGGACGAGGCGCATACGTACCGGGGTGGGTTCGGGAGCGAGGTGGCAGGGATGCTGCGCCGCCTGCTGGCGCTAGCGCGGGCGCTGGGCGCGAACCCGCAGGTGATCCTCAGCACCGCGACGATCGGGAACCCCGCCGAGTTCGCGCGGGAACTGACCGGCGTGGACGCTGTGGAGGTCAGCGAGTCGGGTGCGGCGCGGCACGGCAAGCGGTTCGTGCTGGCGGACCACAGGGGGCAGCCGAGGCGCTTCTGGAACGCGGTGATGGATGCCAGCGAGCGGTACGACCTGAAGGTGCTGGCGTTTTTCCGGGGGCGGTCGCGGGCGGCGCGCCTGTACTCCACGTACCGGGCGCAGCCGCAGTACGCGCGCCGGGCGCACCTGTACATGGCGGGCACGAGTGACCGCGAGGGCCGCCTGTCGGAGTTCCGCCGGGCCCGGAGCGGGGTGATGTTCGCCACGAACGCCCTGGAGGCCGGAGTGGACATCGGGGATCTGGAGGTCGTGATCATTGACGGCTACCCGGGAAGCCGCATGGCGTTCCGGCAGATGGCGGGGCGGGCAGGGCGGATCGCGCCGGGGCTGGTGCTGTACCTCCCGGCGCTGAACGAGCAGGGCGTGCCGCAACCGGCGGACGCGTTCTACAGCAACGCGGGGAACTTCCTGGAGCTGCTGACCGGCCCGATCGAGAAGGCGGTCGTGGAGGCCCACAACCCGTACCTGTCACCGCGGCACGCGGCCCGCGCGAACGACGAGTTCACGGCCGCCGGGCTGCCCGCCCCGCACGAGGCGCAGCCCAGCCCGCGCTACTGGAACCTGCGTGGCGAGGGCAGCCTGAAGTTCGCGGTGGTCGAGGCCGCCGAGTGGGAACGGCAGGGCATGCGGGCGCTGGACGCCCCGTTGGAAAGCCCCAGTCAGCACTACGCCCTGACCGAGAAGCACGAGGGCGCGGTGTTCACCCTGGACGGGCAGGGGTACAAGGTGCTGCGCTGGGAGGAGCACCCGGCCGGGACCGCGATCCTGGTCGAGAAGCACGACGCTGCGAACCTCTTCACGCGCGGCCTGTACGCCATCGAGGTCACCCCGGCCCGCATGGGCGAGTGGGAGCGGCGCGGCCCGCTGGCGTTCCGGCACGGCGAGGTCGTCATCCGGCGGCGGTACACCGGGTACCAGATGCTGCGGCAGGTGTTCGAGCGGGTCTGCGTGGGCTGCGACCGCGAGCCGGGCGAGACCGAGCGCAGCTGCGCCCGCTGCGGGGGCCGCATCCAGGACCGCATGCAGGACCACAAGCTCTCCGAGCACCTGTACGAGCAGCCCACCGAACTGCCGCCCTTCCGCACGAGCGCGCTGGAGGTCGGCGTGGACCCGCGCGCCACCGAGCGGCCCACCGCCGTGGCGCACACCCTCAAGCACCTGCTGCAGAAGGTCACGCCCGAGCGGGTGGCGTGCGACGAGAACGACCTGGCGGGCGCGTTCCGCGAGGGGCGCGACACGTACTTCTTCCTGTACGACGACTGGCTGGGCGGCCTGGGCGTGGCCCGCCGGGCGTTCGAGCACATGGACGACCTGCTCCAGCGGGCGCTGGACCTGACGAGCAAGGCGTGCTGTCAGCAGGCGCAGGGGTGCTTCGAGTGCATCGCGGTCAGCCGCTGCTTCTCACCCACGCTGCCCAGCGGCGAGCGGCGCCCCACCGACAAGCTCGCCACCCGCGCGTTCCTCCAGAGCGTCCCGGGCCTGACCGTCCGCCCCGCGGAAGGCCCGGTGCCCGACGCGGACGACCTCCCGCCCACACGGCCGGACCACGCGCCGTTGCCGGACGTTCCGGCGCTGCCGCCCAGCTGGCCCACGCAGGCGCGCGAACTGCTGGACCTGCACGGCCTGTCCCTGCCGGAGGTCAGCGCCCGCCTAGGCATCCCCAGCCGCGAGTTGCAGCGCGCCGTGAGCACCACCCAGCCGCTGCGGCTGCGGCACCCGAAGTTCGGCGACGGCGTGTTCATGCAGGGTTTCCATCAGGGCGAGCGGCGCGAGGTGCTGCTGTACTTCCCCGGCGTGGGCCAGAAGCGGCTGCTGCTGAAGTTCGCGGGCCTGACCGTTATCGAGGCGGCGCCCACACCCGTATCTTGACCTGCGGCGCCGAGCACCCCTATACTCGTACCCGCCTGAAACGCATGTTTCGGCAGCAGTACAGGGATATGGTGTAATGGCAGCACAACAGATTTTGGATCTGTTTGTCTAGGTTCGAATCCTAGTATCCCTGCCAGACCCAGCGGCCCCCGGAGCGATCCGGCGGGCCGCTTCTGCTATCTCCCCCACTACGGCAGGCCGGTTTCTGATCGGCCGATCATGAGCCGCGTCACGTTCGAGCTCATGTTGAGTCAGCCTGCCTTCACCGCCCGTCAGGTGACCTTCCTTACTATTCAGGGCAGGACAGCACCCCCGGCCTCCACGCACTCCCGCACGGCGAGAATCACCGCGCGGCGGAGATCCGGCCCGTCCCCTGGAGCCCCCATGAAGAAGCCCGCCCTGCTGCTCGCCCTGACCGCTTCCATCCTCGGTGCCGCCACCCCCGCCCTCGCCGCGCCCAAACTGAGCGCGCAGAGCATCATCGTGAACCCCGTCCCCACCGACCTGAGCGTGAAGGTCTGGGTGGACCGCGATACCAGCGGCGACCGCACCCCCGTGTACCGCGTCGGCGACCGCATCAGCATCAGCACCACCGTGAACGAGGACGCGTACGTGTACCTGTTCAACATCAACCCCGACGGCACCACCGACCAGATCCTCCCCAACCGCCTGAGCAGCAGCGCCTACGTCCGCGCCGGGCAGACCCGCACCTTCCCGGCCCAGGGGGACAACTTCGTGTTCAACATCAGCGGCCCGCGCGGCATCAACAAGGTCCTCGTGATCGCCAGCCGCACCCCGCTGAACCTCGACCAGCTCAGCAGCTACCGCCAGGGCGAGACCTTCGCCACCGTGCAGCCCAGGACCCAGGCGGGCCTCGCGCAGGCGCTGAGCATCGTCGTGAACCCCGTCGAGCAGCCCGTCCCGCAGCAGAACTGGACCAGCGACACCGTCCGCTACAGCGTCGGCCGCTAAGAGCGTGTTTTAAAAGTGCCTGAATGACAGCGCAGCGGGCCAGGTTCTGGCCCGCTGATGTTGATGAGACGACAACGGTATACCAGCGACCTGACCCGCCAGCAGTTTAAACGCCTCGAACCGTTGTTGCCGACTGGCAAGGCCGGGGGCCGACCCCGCACGGTGGATCTGTATGAGGTGATGTGCGCGATCATGTATGTACTCCAAAACGGCTGCGCCTGGCGCAATCTGCCTCATGATTTCCCAGCCTGGGAGACCGTCTACGGCTACTTCCGACGGTTTCAGTACGACGGCACGTGGGAAGCGGTGAACCGCTTCCTGGTCAGACGTACACGGCGCAAGGCCAAACGCGATCCGGAGCCGAGTGCGGGCAGTATCGACTCCCAGACCGTGCGCTGTGCGCCACAGGCGGGGATACGCGGTGTGGACGCGGGCAAGAAGACCAATGGGCGCAAGCGGCATCTGGTCGTGGACGCCCTTGGACTGCTGCTGGTGGTCTATGTGACGGGGGGTGGCGTGCAGGATCGGGTCGCAGCCCCGATCCTGCTGGGCATCCTCGCCAAACGCCATCCGCGCCTGAAGCACATCTGGGCGGATGGCGGTTACTTAGGTGAAGTGGTGACGTGGGCCGAGAAGGTCCTGGGCTGGGTGGTGGAGATCGTTCACGGCATCAGCGGACAACGAGGCTTCGTTGTCCGCCCACGGCGCTGGGTCGTTGAGCGTAGCTTGGCTTGGCTGACCCGCTGTCGTCGCCTGACCCGAGATTTCGAAGGGCGGCCAGAGACCACCGAAGCGTGGTGCTATCTCGCCAGCATTCGACTCATGTTGCGCCGTCTTGACCCCGCTGCCTAAAGCTTTTAAAACACGCTTTAAGAGCAGACAGCACCCGGCAGCGCGTCCCCCAGTTCACGCGGGGGGCGCGGTTTCGTCGGTCCCGTTTCCGTCCGTGCAGGCGCGAAGGCGCTGGTACACTCGGCGCACATGCCCAGCCGTACCGACGCCGTTCAGGAGGCCGTCACGCACATCCAGGCGTGGCTGGCCCACGCTCCTCCGCCCGGCGAGGCGATCGTGCGGCAGGCCGTCGTGCTGCGGCTGCTGCACGCGGCGGGGTTCGACATCTGGAACCCGGCGGAGGTCGTGCCGGAGGAGACGAACGGCGCCGGGCACCGCGCGGACTTCCTGATCCGGGCGGGCAGCGGCACGTTCGCGCTGGAACTCAAGGGCATGACCGTCACGCTGGGCCCGCGGGACTACCAGCAGGTCGTCACGTACGCCGCCAGCGAGAAGACCCCCTGGGCGGTCCTCACGAACGGGCGGGTGTGGGCCGTGCTGGACCGCCTGCACCAGCCGGGCGGGACCTTCGAGGAGCACGAGGTGCTGCGGCTGGAACTGGGCCGCGAGCCGCAGCCGTTCGCGGATGATTTCGCGCTGCTGTTCGACCCGGCCGTGTGGCGCGCCGATGGGGCGCGGGCGGCGGTGGCGCGCGTGCAGGCGCAGCAGCAGCGCCGCCTGGACGAGGCGCGCATCCTGCGCGAGAAGACCCCGGTCGTGGCGGACGTGCAGCGGCAGTTCGGGATCGCGTCCTTCGCGCTGGCGGCGCAGGCAGCGGCCGAGATGAACCGCATCACGCAGCAGGAGCGCGACGTGCTGCTGGGCGCGCAGACACCCCCGGCAGGCGACGCGTCAGAGGGGAGCGTGCACTTCACGTTCCGCGCGCTGGGCTGCGCGGCCCAGGCCCTCTACCTGCCGGACGGGACGTGGCGGCTGCTGGCGGGCAGTCAATGTGCGGCGCGCCGCCGGGACGAACCGGGCTGGCAGCAGTTCATGGCGCGGCGGGACGCCTGGGTGGCCGACGGCACGCTGCGCCCCCTGGACAACGCCCGGCTGGAACTCACGCGCGACCTGGACCTGAAGTCCGCGTCAGAGGCCGCCGCGATGGTCTGCGTACGGCCCGTGAACGGCTGGGACGCCTGGAAGGACGCGCAGGGCCGCCCGGCGCAGCACTGGCGCTGACGTTCAGCGGTTCGCGTCGCTGCTGTGGTCGTAGCGCCGGTAGATCAGTTTCTGCACGACCGCGTCTCCCAGCGCGGGGATCAGGCCTTCCAGCCAGACCAGGGGGCGGTACAGGCGCGGGACGATGGTCTCGGCCTTCGGGCGCAGCAGGACGCGCGCCACGGTCCGCGCGACGACCTCGGGGCCGGGCATGGGGAGGCGGGCGCTGGCGGTCATCTCGCTCCTGACGAAGCCGGGGGCGACCAGGCTGACGTGCACGCCGGTCCCGAGCAGTTCGCGCCGCAGCGCGAGGCTGAAGCCGCGGATGCCGAATTTGCTCGCGGAGTACATGCCGTTCGTCGCGGCGCGTCCGGCGACCGAGCCGATGTTCAGGATGTGGCCGCTGCCGCGTGCCTGGAATTCCGGCAGGACCAGCCGCGTGAGTTCGATGGGTGCTTCCAGGTTCACGCGCAGCACGCGCAGCGGGTCGGTGTCGTCCCACCACCAGCCCTTCTCGATGGTGACGCCCGCGTTGTTGATCAGCACGTCGATGTGCCCGTAGTGCGCGTGGGCGGCCGCGATGAGGGCGCGGCGCGAGGCGTCGTCGGTGACGTCGGTGGGGACGGCCAGCACGCGGGCGCCGCTGGGGTCCAGTTGCCGCGCCAGGGCGTGCAGGTCGTCGGCGCGGCGGGCGGCGATCACCAGCGCGTAGCCCAGGCTGGCGAGTTCCGTGGCGGTGGCCCGGCCGATCCCGCTGGACGCCCCGGTCAGGAGCACGACGGGCCGCGCGGTGGGGTGGCTGGGGGCAGGCTGGGTCATAGGGGTGATGGTATCCCCAAGGGCCACTCAGGTGCGCGTCAGCGGCGCGCCGGACACTGGGGGGATGATCCGCCGCCACCTGCCTCACGCGCTGCTGGGAGGCCTGCTGCTGGGCTCCGCCCTGGCCGCCACGTCCATTCCCAGCCTGCCCCCCGCGCCCGGCGTGCCCGTCCCGGTGTCCCCGGCGCCGCTGGAGGAGATCCCGCCCCTCTCACCCCTGACCCCGGCGCCGCGCCCGGTCACGCCCGCTGCCCCCTCGACCGGCAGTGCGGCGCAGCCGGTGACGCCGGGCGATCCGCTGTTCGCCTCTCAGTGGAACCTCGGGCTGATCCGCATGCCGCAGGCGTGGGCGCTGGAACGCAGCGCGCCCGTGACGGTCGCGGTGCTGGACACCGGGTTCGTGCGCAGCGCGGAACTGGGCGCGCGGGCCGTGAACGGCTACGACTTCGTCACGGACGCCCGGCGCGCCGGGGACGGCAACGGGCGTGACGCGGACGCCAGCGCCGTCGGGCCCTTCGCGTACCACGGCGAGGTGATCGCAAACCTGATCGGCGCGGCGCACGACGGGCGCGGCATGGCGGGCATCAACCCGGCGGCGAGGATCGTGCACGTGCGGGTGGCCGACACCGAGGGCACCATCACCGTGCCGGACCTGGTGGACGGCCTGAAGTGGGCGGCCGGGATTCCCGTGCCGGGCGTGCCCGCCAACCCGAACCCGGCGAAACTCCTGAACCTGAGCCTGTTCGCGGATTTCATTCCCCTGACCGGCTGCGACGCGCGCGTGCAGGCGGCCGTGGACGCCGTCACCGCGCGGGGCGCGCTGGTCATCGCGGGGGCCGCCAACGACGGCCAGGACGCCGGTGGGTACTCCCCTGCCGGGTGCCGGAACGTCCTGACCGTCACCAGCGTCACCGAGGCCGGTCAGCGGCCCGCGTACGCGAACTGGGGCCGCAGCGTCGCCCTGGCCGCGCCCGGCGGCGACCCTGCGCGCGGTATTCCGGCCGTCAGCATCAGCGGACCCGGCGGGCAGCGCGCCCCGAACGGCACCAGCTTTGCCGCGCCGCACGCGACCGGCGTCGCCAGCCTGCTGCTGGGCGCCCGGCCGAAACTCAGTCCGGCGCTGCTGCGCTCGTACCTGACGGGCAGCGCTGTACCCTTCCCCGGCGGGCGCTGCGATCCGCAGCCGGGCCACACCTGCGGCGCGGGCACCCTGAACGCCGAAGGAGCCCTGAAACGCGCGCTGGCCTCCAGCATCGGGAAATGAGATGAACGGAGAGGTGGGAGGTGAGGCGGGACCACCGGCCCCCCACCCACCCCGTACCCTGGGAGGCATGAGGTTCACGCAATGAACGCGCCCGCGTGGCGCATCTGGATCGTCGCCATCCTGATGATCGGCTGGGGCGCCCTGACCATCCGCTTCGCCACCCGCCAGGACTGGCCCATGGCCCTGCTGTGCGCCGTGCTGCTGATCAGCAACGGCGTCACCCTGTACCGACTGACGAAAAACGGCAAGTAACCCGGTGCAGCAAAAACCCCCGCGCGTGGCGGGGGCTTTTGTCTGTGGTGTGCCCGAAGGGATTCGAACCCCTGGCCTTCTGATCCGTAGGGCCCCAGGACGCTGTATCCGCTGACCTCCCCTGATGTCAGCTAGTCCTGAAAATATCGTCCTGGCGGCCATCCTCAGGGCACGCCCACCGAACGGCTATGACGTTTGCCGACGCTCATATCTTCTCGTGTTGCGCACGCGCTGCGCACGCCCGCAGCCGCGCGCGGTGACACCCCTCTGACCTGACCCGTCCGCTGTGAGCTTCAGGGGGCGGGAGGGCCGCCCGTGGGGCCACAGAGCCCGCGGCGGCCTGCCGCCCCCCAGCACAGCTCAACAGCCGGCCGCACGCCAGCAGGGCCAGCACCACGCGCGAGCAGCCCGCACAACGTGTCCTCGGGGGCCTCTCCCATCCCCGCACCGCGTGGTCGACACGCCCGTGCGATGTTGCTTAAATGCTGTCCCAGTGCGACTTGACTGTGTGAGAGCAGGTGATCCAGTGTGTGCTGCCCCGCGAGCCAGCACGCGCGGCAGGAGGTTCCCATGACGCCCCTATCGGATGAACGCCACACCCTGCACACCGCACGCGCCTGTCTCGCGCGACTGCTGCCGGCCCTCTCCCCTTTTTCCGACCCAGAGGTCCGTAGCCTGACCCTTGAGGCCGGGCTGCTCGCGCTGACCGCTGCCGCGCGGCCCCAGCATCTGGAGCTGACCAGTCAATTGCATCGGCACCTTGACCGCATGCGACAGCCGGGCCGCAACCAGCGTCAACTGCTACCCCACAGCCAGCAGCGCGACTCGGACCCACCAACTGTCAGGCTCGGACGCGAGCAGTTCGAGCCCTCGCTCCAGCGCATGCAGCGTTTCGCACATCAGGTGGGCCTGCCCTGGTTCACGCGGCAGACGCCCTCAAAGCACCGCATGCAGGTCAGCTACCGCGTCACGGAGGCCTTCGAGCGGGCTCTTGATGAGGCCTGGCGGTTACACGCGCCGCATGGAGGCACCCGCAACGCTCTGCAAGCCACCCTCGTCCTCGCCTACCTCAGCGTGCCCGAGGTCAGGCAACGCGTTCAGGCGGTGCAGGACCTCCGGTACGGGCAGGCAACGCCTTCACCGGCTACCGACGAGGATGGCGAGCGGGTGGCTCAGGTGCTGCGCCGATGCTGCATCCCCGTCCGGGGCGCCCCGACCTTACGCCACCAGGTGGTGCAGTTGAGCTACCGCACCACGCTGCCTGCTAACACCGCCCTGCGCCGCAGCCTAGCGGGTGAAGGCCGGACCATGGCGTACCTGCACACCGACCTGCTTGCGCTGTACCTGACGGCCCCCGACCTACGGGCCCTCATCGATCATGTGCTTGAGGTGCGGGGGGTCGAGTAAGCGTGCAGGCAGGAGGCCTTGGCCGAACGAGAGCCTACGGCACGATTAGCGGCAATCCCGGGAAGTCCGTGCTGAAGTCGCTCGGGTTGAGAGTCATGAGGGCGTCGGCATACGCCTCGGCATGAGCGCCGATCAGGAAGTCCGCAAGGATGCGGCGCGGTGGGGGTGCCTTCCCTGCGCGGCGCCGCGCCGCGTACCCCTGGAACGCGACTCCCGCCCGCTCCCACTCGCTGCTGTGAACTGAACGGTGGCGCCGGATGCCGTACTGTGCCAGAAGGGCGTCCAGCGCTGGGGGAGTCGTACCTGCTCCAGCGAGTAATTCCGCGTACACGACGTTGCTAATCAGGACGCGATTACCTGACGCTAGGTGGATAGCAACCAAAGTGGCGCACTTAGCAGCGCGGGGCTGACCGCCACGAATCTCGATGAGGATATTGGTATCGAGTGCAACGTTCAATTGCGCTCCCCTCCGCCTCTCTCAACCTCGTCGAAGCTGTCGTAGCCACGCAGATCGTACATGACCTGCGCAGTAGAGCGCCCTAGCGGCGCGTCACCGAGCGCGGCTAGGTCCGCCATCAGATTGACTGTTAGCGATACAACGAGTCGAGGGTCGGGGACCACCTTTTCACGCTCAAACGGGCCGACATCCGTGGGGGCACCTGGCGCGCGGCCTGCTATGCGCCGGAGTCGCATACCAAGCAGTCGACGCGTGGGCCGCACGATCTCAATCTCATCCCCATCACTTATCCCAAGAGCCTCAGCCACGCTCGCGGGAATTTCAGCATCCACACGTTGGGTGACGCGCGCTCTGACTTTCATGACCTCAGTATGCTCCGCTGCATGGTGGGGGTTTGAGGGTTGCTATGCAGAACGTCGCGCAGGGACGCCATACCGTTCAGCCCTGAGAGCACGCGAGGGCTCAAGAGCTACTCCACGAGCGCCTTGAGCAGGGCGTCGCGCGCGTCGGTGTAGTAGAGGAGGTTGATGCGGGTGATCATCTCGTCGCTCAGTTCGTTCATCTGCCGCCGCGCGCTGATCGGGACGAGCAGCGTGGCCGCGCGCTTCTCGATGGCGAGCTCCGCGACGTCCACTGCGTTGTAGAGGGGGTCGATGCCGCCACCCAGGTTGAGGCCGCCCACGACGATCAGGCCCCCTTTGAGGCTCTTGCCCATCAACACGCTGCACAGGGCGAGCAGCGCGGGCACCCCGAGGGCCGAGCCGCCGCGGGACGCGTCGAAGGCGCGGAGCTGGACGCTGAACTCGTGGGCGCGGGGGTCGCGCTCGCCCACGAGGTGCAGGGCCTGCGCGTACAGGTTCTGCTCGGCGTACTTGATGCTCTCCACGAAGGCGCGGGGCGCGGGGTTGTTGAGGACGCGCACGCCGGAGCCGGGTCCCTCGGTGACGTCGATGCGGTAGAGGCCGGCGTGCTCATCCTGCCCGCCTGGGCTGATGCCCCACACCTGGCCGGGTGGCAGGGGGTCACTGGCGATCGCGTCGTCGCTCTGAAGCTCTGGGGTGTTGACGAACTTCTCGACGTCGTCCTCGCCCAGCTGGTAGCTGAAGTGGGTGTTGCGAAATTCGGCGCTGCCGATGCGCTTCTGCTGCTCCTTGACCCGGCGGCGGCACTCGAGCGCGATCCGCACGGCCCATTCCAGGTCCTCGTCCGCGATGTCCTGCTCACCCCCGGGGTAGAGGAGCTTGAGCAGGCCGTTGACCGTGCGCTGAACGGCTGTCATGTCCCGTCCGCTGAGCGCGCCGCCGAAGCGCAGGCGGGGCGCGACCTTGTTCCAGCGGGACTCGAAGCGGAGCTGGTGCCAGCATTCGGCGAGGAAGTCGCTCACCAGGCCGAAGTGTCGGGTGAACAGTCCGGCGTGGAGCTTGGGGACGTCCCAGCCTGGCAGGAAGGCGTGGATGCGGTCCATCAGCGCCGTGTCGTCGCGCATCTCGGGGGGCATGGGGCCGAAGAGGTGTCCGACGCGCTGCTGGTGGGCGACGTCGACGTCGAAGTTACCCACCATGATCATGCCGCCGTCGGCGCGGATGCTCTCGCGGCCGCGGGAGAACTCCCCGCTCTCCATGTAGCCCTTCATGATGTTCACGCCGTCCTTCTGGTCGAAGGACACGCCGGAGACCTCGTCGAAGCACACGACGTCGTACTGGCACACCAGGCCGCGCTGGCCGTTCGAGTTGTTCACGAACATGCGCGCGACGCTCGCCTTGCCGCCGGACACCAGGTGGGCGTAGGGGGACACCTGCTGGTAGAGGTGGGACTTGCCGGTGCCGCGCGGGCCGAGCTCGACGGCGTTGTAGTTCCGCTCGACGAAGGGCACCATGCGCAGCAGCAGGACGTCGCGGGCCCGTTCGCTGAGGGCCTCCGGTTCGAAACCGACGCTGCGCAGCAGCACGGCCTTCCACTGCTCGGCCGTGAACCGCGCGCGGCCCTGGGCCATCTCCTCGAGCGCGGTGCGTTTGCTGAGCTGGATGGGCCGCAGGCCTGCCACACCGAATGGCCGCCCGTTTTTTTCCTGCGCGATGACGGCGTCGTACTCGAGCTCCACCTCGGCGTAGAAGCCGCCGGTGAGGAGGCGTTCGTGCTCCTTGACGAGCTCGGGGCTGATGCGCACGTCCTTGATCTGGAGGCTGGGCAGTTCGGCCAGGTACGCGTCGGTCTTCGCGTCGAGGCGGGTGGTCACGAGGTCGATCAGTTTGACGGACCCGCGTTCCCTCGCGCGGGCCTTGAAGAGCTCCTGGGTGCCGGCGCGGACGGTGCGTTCGCTCATCAGGCGCTGCACGATCTCGAGGCCCTCGGCGATCTCGTCGGGGTCGGTGCTGGCGCAGTAGCGGCCCAGCAGGAACTCGCCCACGTAGGTCGGGACGGGGTACTGACCTTTGAACTTGGTGGCGAGGTCCTTGCGGACGACGTATCCGTCGAAGGCGTCAGCCAGCAGTTCGTCCAGGGGGTCAATCACGGTGGCCGTCATTATCCCTCACCGCCGATCACGGTCATCTGGTTCCCTACCACTTGGCCTCCCTGCAGCAGCACCACGAATCCCGCCTGTCCTTCCAGGCTGTCGTCGTCCACGAAGAGGGACGCCTTGCCGTTGCCCTCGCCGCCCTTGCCACTGACAACGCTGGTGGCGGGATCGCCTACCTTCCGGCGCAGGTCCACCTGCCATGCACCGGCGCCTTCCACGTCCACGCGGCACACGAGGCCTTTCCATCTCACCTGGCTGATGCGGGCGGTGGCGGCGGGCGTGCGGGACTTCAGCGTGAGCACGGGCACGACGCTCTCCTGCAGGGACACGCCGCCGTGCCCGTAGGAGGTGCCAGCCTCGAAGCAGGCGACGCCGCTGGCCACGGTGACCTGCACGTCGGGGTCCCACGTCCAGGGGACGGTGGGCTGGTCCGAGTGGTTGCCGGGCTTGAGCAGCGCGCAGCGGCTCTTCTTGAGCTGCGTGATCGCGGCCGGCAGCTCGATCTTCGGGAGGCCGCCGGGGAGAAGTAACCACCCGTGGTCAGTCACGATCCGCACCTCGCGGTACCCGGCGGCGAGCAGGCCCTCCACCCGGTCCTGCAGGGCACGCAGCTCGTCTGGCAGGCGGGCCGGCATGAATTCGCCCTCGTCGTGCCCGAGTCGGTCGAAGTTGCCCAGTTCCGTCCAGGCGGCCCCCTGGGCGTCGCCCATGTCGTGGCGCGCGATGGGTTGGAAGCCGACTGAGCGGAGCTGGTCGCGCAGCACCTCGGCCGTGACCTTCCGGCCAGCGGCGCTCGCGTGCAGGTCCGCGTGCCCGGTCAGCGTGCCTGTGCCGGGGGCGACTGCGGGCTTCGCGGTGGATGTGACGGTCGGGAGCGCCGCGAACTGCCAGCCGAGGCTCACGTCGTAAGCGCCATCCAGTTGCTGTTCAAGGAGGCGCGCGACGTCGAAGCGCAGCCCGTCGACGAACAGCACGGCCAGCCCGGGCGTGGCGGTCCAGTTGCCGGAAGCAGGTCGAGGCAGGCCGTGCGCGAAGACCTCCTGCTGGAAGGCGGCGTTGGCGCGCTCCAGCCACTCGAGGTACAGGCCGCGCAGGGCCTCACCCACCGCCTTGACGTCCTCGGGTTTACGCACGCTGCCCAGGGCGGCGAGCACCGCCGCGTCCACCCGCCACGCGCGCGCCACATAGTCCTCCGCCAGCTCGCGGGCCGTCCCCCCCACCGGCAGCTGCGTGCTGCCCGCGGCAAGGCCGACGAGGGCCTCCAGGGCCCGCGCCAGGGGTGCCCGGCCGAGCTCGGCCCACACCCAGGCCCGTCGGGCCCCGTGCGCGGCGTCCAGCTCGGTGAGCCGAGCGCGGGCCTTCGCCGGGGCCAGCGTGCCCACCTGGGCCAGCTCCGCGCGCAGGGCGTCCTCATGGGCCTGGTTGACCTGCGGCCAGGCCTCCTCACGCGCCGCGCCCTGAGTGTGGGCAGCTTCCAGTTGCGCCACGACCCCGGGGTACCGGCCCGGCTGATCACGGAAGCGCCGCCACACCTGCTCCCACGCGCCGTCCCCCTGGGCCAGGGCAGCGGCGGCCTGAAGTGGGCCGTCCTCGCGGGGGTGCAGCCCATAGACCGCCTGCATGGCGTCCCCGAAGCCCGAGTCGGTCTCCTGAGGGTCGTTCAGCCAGGCGAGCACTTCGCCCTCGAGGTCGGGATGCTGGATGGCCCGCAGCACCGGCACCGACAGGGGCGCGCGGACGCGCAGGTCTTCAATGGACATGGTCAGCAGCCTGGGAAGCGCGCGCAGCAGCTCGGCTTTCGTCTCGGCACCCTCGACGACCGCGACGTTCGCCCCGAGACTGGGGTGCGTCAGGAAGGCGGACACGCCCCAGGGTCGCCCATTCGGATGCACCCAGGTCGCGCCTCGGTACTGCAGTTCCACGAGGGGCCGCAGTTCCTTGGCCGCCGTCCCGGGCCGCAGATCATCACGGGATACGCCCGGCAGGTACAGGACGGGCACGGCGTGCTGAGCCATCACCACGTCGGGCAGGGTCCCAGCGATCGCGGCCCGCAGCCAGAGGGCCGGCCCGGTCAGACTGGCCAGGTCATAGCGGCCCAGGGTGAGGACCGGCAGGTGCGGGCGCAGCTCGGGGATGGCCGACTCCCACTGCCGCCCCGGGTCAAACCAGAGCAGGGCAGCGGGAGCCACCTGGTCACCCTTGTTGTAGGCGCTCGCCCCCTTGAGTCGGGTGAGCAGGACGTCGAAAAGGCGCGGCGTGGCGGGCATGTGAGGGCAGTCTACCGTTCACCCCCAGCTCAGGCTTCAGGGGGTGTCGAAGAGTCCCGGTTGCGTGCTCACGGGCCTGACCGGCGGGGGCAGCAGGAGGGCGTCCTGAATGGCGTAGAACATCTCGTTGTCCGCCGTGACGCTCACCGATTCGGCAAAGGCGCGGGCCAGCGCCTGGTTGCCTTCGGCTGGCAGGTCCAGGACGAAAACGCGCCGTCCCAGACGGTGGGCGTCCTCTGCACCTGCCCAGGTGCCGCTCTGGGCTGTCTTGCCTTCGACCTTCGTCTCTTTGACTCCCGTCTGCGCGACGATGACGAAGTCGGCCAGCGCCACGATCAGGCGGTTGCGCATCATGGCGAAGCGTCCCTGCCAGCGCGACTTGGGGTGCAGCTCGGACAGGAGGGCCACCTGCCCTTCGAGCAGGCCACGGTGGCGCTTACGGAGCAGGGTTGCTGTGGCCTTGTCGAGCAGGCCCTGCGGCAACACCGAGACCACGTTGCCGCCGGCGCTGAGGGCCGCCTCCTCGGCCTCCTGATCGACGCCGCGGGCGTTACCGCTCACCAGCACGAGCCCTTCACTGGCGAAGAAGGCGGCTGCGCGCCGGGCCGCGTCGAGCGCCTCCGGGCTGGCGTCACGCGAGCCGATGATCGCCACGGTCCGGCGGGCGTTGAGCAGGTCGCGGCTGCCCGCGAGGTACAGGGCCACTGGGGTGCGTTGCTTGAGTGCGCGCTTGAAGCGGTTCGGATATGCGGCGTCGCGGCCGGTCACGACGCTCATCCCCTGGGAGGAGAGCTCCTCCAGGAGAAAGGCTTCCTGCGCGGCGGTGTCGAAGGCGGCGCGGACGGCGTCCCTTGTGGGGGCGTCCACGCCGGGGTACGCGGCCTCGGCCCAGGCGGTCAGGTTGGCAGCCTCGCCGTCCAGTTCCCTGGCGGCCTGCAGCGCGGCGATTCGCCCCGCAGGTTTCAGGCGGGCGTGGGCGAGAAGATGCCAGTACAGGTGTTCACTCATGCGTCACTCAAGCGGGTCTTGGCGATGGTCACGGGGTAGATCACCCCGGCGCCCGCCTCCTTCAACACCTTACCAGCTTCAGCCATCGTGATTCCGCTGTCGAACACATCATCGAGCAGCAGAATGTTTTTACCGTAAAGCTCGTCGCCGCACTTGAAGACGCCCTTGAGGTTGCGCTTCTTCCCTTCACGCGAGGCGAAGCCCTTCTGGGCCACGGTCAGGCGCGTCTTCGTCAACGTGTCCATCAGCGGCTTTCCAAGCCTGTCCGCCACCTTGCGGGCAAAGTTCTCGACCAGCGGGCCGCTTTCCGAGGGGGGCATGAACGTGACGGCGTCAATGTCCTCGTGAGGCAGACGCGCCCGCACCAGCCGCACGACAGCCTCGACCAGTTCGTCCGGGAAGTCTCCTCTTCCCTCGTACTTGCTGCCCCCGACGAGCTCACCGACCCGCGTATGGCCGTAGTAGTCGACCGCGTACCCGGACGCGAAGATCGGCTCTCCTTTCAACACGTTCCTAAGCGAGAGCTTGGGGTACTCCGTGAACTCACGCGCAACGCCCATCAGGTCAGGCAGCACCTGCACAGGCGGCAGGCTCACGCAGCGGTCACAACGCCCGCACGCCTGACCCTCCGGGTCGCCAAGAAATTGCGTGAAGTACCGCATCCGGCAGCCATCGTGCGCGGCGTAGGCCTCCATCACGGCCAGTTCCTCCAGGCGGCGGTCATGGGAGGCGTTGATATCCAGGCCCTGAACGTTCACGGCCCGCAGCAGACGGTAGTACCCATCCTTGTCCTTCGCCAGCGCGCCGTCGAGCATCAGGTCCGTCAACACGCGCTTGACGATGTTCTCGCTCAGGCCGCAGTGGGCCTCCAGATCTCGCAACCGCAGAGCCTCGGACGTCAGCGCCTGGATAACCCTCTCGTAGTGCTCCTCGAGCGGCTTGCTGCGAGCGATGAAGTGCCGCTGCAGTTCAACGTCATTGGCCTTGTAGAGCAGCACCACGTCGGCCGGCTGACCGTCGCGCCCCGCCCGCCCCACCTCCTGGTAGTAGTGCAGCGGCGAGCCGGGAAACTCGGCATGTATGACGAAGCGCACGTCCGGCTTATCGACGCCCATCCCGAGCGCGTTCGTTGCCACGACCACCTTCAGCTCGTTCGCCATGAAGCGCCGCTCCACCTCAGGGCGATCAGGACGTGCACTGTGATAGTGCTCCGCCTCAATCCCCTGCTCGCGCAGGAACAGCGCCAGGGCCTCCGTCTGCGCCTGCGTGGCCGCATACACGATGCCCGTCCCCGCGGCCGCCTTCACGAAAGCCGCCACGTTCGCGTACTTCTCCCCCTCGTTGTCCACCACGATCGTGCGCAGGGCCAGATTCGGGCGCACCAGCGGCCCGCGAATCACCCGCGCCCCCTGGCCGATCTGGATCAACACGTCCTGCTCGACGCTCTCGGTTGCCGTCGCCGTGACCGCCACGACCGGGACACTCTGCGGCAGCAGCTGAACGACCCGCGCGATGCGGCGGTAATCAGGCCGGAAGTCATGCCCCCACACGGAGATGCAGTGCGCCTCGTCCACGACCATGGCCTTGATGGGCAGACGCGGCACGAACTCCTCCCACAGGCTGTTGTCGAGTCGTTCAGGGGCGATCAGTAGCAGGTCGACCATGCCCTGAGCGGCCCGCTCCAGGATCTCGCGGTGCACCGCCTGACGGGAGGCGGGATCATCCGCCTCGCCCTGATCAGAGTTGATGAACTCCGCGCGCAACCCGAACCCCTGCGCTTTGGCCGCCTGGTCCCGCATGAGTGCCCGCAGAGGCGAGAACACCACCGTGAGACCCTTGACCCGCGCCACCATCTGGTACACGAGGCTCTTGCCCCACCCGGTGGGCTGAACCAGCAGCAGGCGCTCACCGTCCAGCACGGCGCTGATGGCCTCCTCCTGTCCCGGCTTGAAGGCCTGCAGGCCAAATTCCTCGCGCAAGATCGCCTTCAGGTCGACGGGCCGGGTCATCGTCATATCTTCCATGTGATCCTCTCCTGTGGCGCGCCGCCACTCGCGGGCGCAGTGTTCGAATACGCCTCTCAACTGCGTCACTGCCTGATGAAGCTCCCGCACCCAATCGGGAGCGGGCTGGTATGCCTGCGAGTTCCGCCCCTCGAGCAGATCGGCGATCTTTCGAGTGCCGCCGCCCAGCTCCTGCAGCAGCAGGGCCTCCCTGACATCCGGGACATGCTGGGCGTAGATATCCAGAAAGCCCTGGACCTGCTCGAAAAAGGTCAGGATCTCCGCGTGCTCGTCAGGCGACAGCAGGTCACGCCTGCGCCAGAGCAGGTCATCGAGGATGACGCCCTGCAGGGCTTCACACCGAGTGAGTTCATCCTCCAGCAGGTGGATGTCGGACATGTACATCCGTGGGAACAGGTCAAGGCGCTTGAGGGGCGGTGCCAGAACTTTCGTCTGCGGGGGCTCCTCCGGGTCAGGAAGGGCCGAGGCCACCGCCAGAGGAGGAGCAGCCTGACTGACAGGCTGATCGAACTCGTCCGGCGCACGCCCTTTCCCACCTGAAGGCACATCGGCGCCATCCAAGATCTGCGGCTCCTCCAGTGCGGCGCCAACCACAGGCCCCCGCCGCACAAAACGTGCCCCGTCCCCCTGCAACCAGCGAGTCACGTGCTGCATGTCGTACGGGACGCCCTTCCTCTCTTCGCGCCTTACCGCCGTCACCTGGGCGTCGCAGACCAGATGCAGTGAAGCCACCAGCTGCTCAACATCCTGCCGGGTGTCGAAAGAGAAGGCCTGTCCCCCCATCAGGCGGCCGTTCAGCAGAATCACGTACGTCGATGCAGTGGGCGATGAAGTCAAGCGGGAGCCTGTACGCCCGCTCGGGCCCGCCGCTTCTCGTCCAGCGTCAGGTGCAGGTCGTTGTGCCGCTCGGTGGTGCCACTCGCGTTGGGTTTAGGATCGTTGCCGCGGTCCTTCGTCCACTTCACGTTCACCTTCGCGCGCAGCACGCCAGCCATCACGAAGGGCCGGATGTTGAGGCGTACACCATCGTTCAGGTCAGGCGCCCAGCCCAGCGCCTGCTCGTGCAGGGGCTTCCAGCGCACGTAGATGTCGTAGGGCGGTTCACCCGCCAGGATGGCCTCCAGCTTGCCCTGAAGCTCCCTGGCCGCCACGAGGCGAGCTTCCGCACCCGCCGTCTTGGCGCTGACTTCAGCCTGCTGCTGGTTGATCCAGTTGCCCAGGTACGTGTAGGTCAGCTTCTCCAGCCTGGCCCGGTCGAGGCCGTGGTAGTTCACGATGGCGCTGAAACCATCCTTGCGTCCGTCCCAGATGTGCCAGAGGAAGGGGCGGTGGTGGAAGAGCTTAGCGTGCTGCTCGAAGAACTTGTCACGCAGCCACGTTGCCAGATCGGGGCTGCCCACCCCTGCGAGCAGTTCCGCGAGCTTCGCGGGCGTCCACGCCGAGCCGAAGCCCTGCGCCAAGGCGTCCAGCAGACGCTCGTGAGCGGCCTTCTCGCCTGCCACGGGCGGCAGGCAGACGATCCCGTCCGCGTCGGGCACAACGTCATCCTTGACCTGCTCGGGCCAGGCGTAGCCAAGGAGGCGCGCCATCGCCACCTGTAGTGGCTCAGATGTATCGTCGATGGTACCTTTAAACATCCATTGAGTAGGATCTTCCGAACGGATCTCAAGCAAGCCTTGAGGAAGCTTTTCCTGAGCCTGCTGACGCCAATATTCAATATCAATCGAGGCTTTAAGAATATAGCCGTTATCGACGTTGCCCTTTTGATTAACATCCCTGATAGATGAAGCCAACCCACCGCTCTCGGCAAATAGCCAAAAGGCAGCTAGGTCAGACTCATTTGACGGTATAAGTGCTGCAACGTTGGTATCGAATCTAGCTCCGGAGTATCTACCAGCAGACAGACTGGACATCTGACTAATCGCTATGCCCTTCTTTCCCCATGCCTCACGACCTCTTATATATGCACCACTTGCGTTTTGAATACCTTCGATATCTTCCACATAAGAACATCCACAACTAGACTCTTGTGTTATCGACGATTGATAGTAGTGCCACTTATTTTCAGGACATATAACAATTTCCCAAAACCTGCGACGATACCTTGAATCGTCCCCAGTAGTGATACCCTTATAACAACCGGCCACTTCGCTTATAGCGACGCCTTTATCATTATTTCTAAATGAAATGATGGAATCAGTTTTATCAGCCTGAGCTGCCTGATTTACTTCAACAAGGTCGCCAAGCAAAAGGGAATTCATCTTTTCGTTCACCGTCTTGGAGTGGCTAGCCTCTACCCCCATTATCCTATTCTCGCGTCCCGGCCTTACATTAGACATCGCAAGCAGGGCAACATTCACAACTTCCCCACTGATAGTCTCAAACGCGCCCGAACCTAACCGCGCCACCCAGTCCCATTTCTGATCCCTCAGCAGATTCTCACGAAGCTTTTTGTAGCTACCTAAGAAGAGCCAATTCTGAGGAGTCACCAGTGCGTATGTGCCGCCCTTTTTCGCAAATTCACGGCAACGCTCTACAAATACACTCGCGAGGTCGGCCTTGCCCATTGGAAAACGTCGCTCTACGAAATCGGCTAACACCTCACCCTGCTTAGCTCGCGCTAAATAAGGCACATTTGTAACGACGAAGTGGTAACTCCCGTTCAAGAGGTGGGCCGCTTTGGCGACACCCTCTACTGTTTCCCCAAAAATTGCGCTTGCCGGATCCTCTTTCTTCTCGCCTTTCCCCAATTTGTCCATTAGGCCCGCAAGGTCTTGCAAAGCATCCTCACCAAACATTCCCAGCGCTTCTACAGTTTGCCTCGGGTTGATGAGGCTGCCGAGGTCGGTGGCGTTTTTGAATTCGGCGTGCAGGTCGCGCAAGACCATCTTCGTGTTGGTGTCGTCTACCAGGGCAAGCCAGTCGTTGACGTCCGCGCCGACGGGGATGCCGCTGCAGGCCACGTGTGGCACGGGCACTTCGCGGTAGCCGCCGGCCTTCCAGGCCTCCAGGGTGAGGTTGAAGGCGGCGAGCTGGGTGCAGCGGGGGTCGAGTTCCAGGCCGTGCAGGTTGTCGCGCAGGACGGCCTCGGCGGCTTCGGCTTCGCTCAGGCCTTCCTCGATCATCCGCAGGCGCCGGAGCAGGGCGAACGCCGCGACGAGGAAGTGCCCGCTGCCGCAGCAGGGGTCGATGACCTTCAGCTCCTTCACGGTGGCAGGCCAGCCGTCGAAGGTGCCTGCGGCGGGGGTGCCGTCCTCCAGCGTCCGCAGGTAGCTTTTCTCGGTGGGGAGGGGCTGGTCGGGGTGCCGCGCCGTCCACCACGCGCCGATGGTGTTGTGCAGCATGAACTGCACCATGTAGTGCTCGGTGAAGAGCTGCGTGACCGGGCTGATGTCCGCACCGGCGATCTTGCGCCCGCTGTCGTTGACCTGCTTCTTGCGGCGGGCCTGCCAGAACTGGTACACCCAGCCCAGGCCGTCATCGGCGGTGTAGGCGGGCTTGGGGATGCCGTCCAGCAGGGCTTCGAGCGTCTGCCGGTGCTCGGGCGCGAAGCGCACCTGCAGCAGGGGGTCCTGCGGGCGGAAGATGCCGGGCAGCATCAGCGCGGCGTACTTCGCGGCGACCGCGTAGGCGTCCGGCTCGCCCTCATCGGCGGCCAGCTCCGCGCAGTCAGTCAGGCTCACGCTGACGCCCTCGGGGTGCATCAGCAGGCCGTTCGCCTCAAGGAAGCGCGCGAAGAGCATGGTGTGCCACTGCTCGTACGCGCACTCCCGCACGAGAGCCTCCCGCCCCCCGAGCTGCTTCTCCTTGGCCTGGAGGCGGCGCCGCAGCTTGCGCGCGTCGTCATCCAGGTGATCCAGGTCACCCGTGCGCTGGTTGTGCAGGAGGAGGGTGTCGAGGGCCTGCCGCGCCGCTTCCTCGGCCGCGTCACGGGCTTCGATGATGGCCCTTTCCAGGGTTCGGCGCAGGGCAGTGTCAAGTGCGGTCATTTCGTCCTCCAGTCCGCCAGATCATCCACGCGAAGGGTCCAGGTGTCTCCACGGAGATATTTAACTAAGTACTCGTACAGTGCCGAATCTTCACGAACATAAAGCTTTAACCCATGTCGCATCGGAAAGCCATTCTCATGGTCCGATTTGCTGGTAAGCCAACCAAAATCAGATACGTCTCCGCTTCTTTTGAATTTTTGATCGATTATTCTAACTAAAAATGGATTTATGGATGACAGGAAAAACAGCTGGAATTTTCTTGGAGTAGCTGCACACTCAATACATTTGTGATCTAAACCATAATCTGGATCCATATCAATGAAATGCACATCTTCGTGACCTAATTCTTTCAGAACAGATATACCCATAGGCCTTAAGGAGCCAGCAAGGCATCGCTCACATATACAATCAGATCCATCTTTTTTAATCCCATTTTTCCAATTAGATTCATCAATTTCGTACATTATGTTATCGAATCCACCCATTAAGTCCTCCGATCTTCATCCTTTAAGCATTTCCCAGTGGCTCTCTTGCAGTTCGTACAACAACTCCGACTCCTCGCCCTCTCGGGTGAACACCGCGAGGTGGCGCATGGCGCGTGAGCATCCGACGTAGAAGAGGCGGCGGTCCTTGAGCTGCTCCTCGGTCTGCTCCTCACTCGGCAGTTCCGTCACGTCGCGGGGCATGACGCCATCCACGACGTTCCAGAGGATGACGATGGGGAACTCCAGGCCCTTGCTGGTGTAGAGGTTCAGCACCTTGATGCAGTCTGCGTCGAGGCGCAGGCCGCGGCTGGACATGTAGTTGGCTTTGACCTTGTGCGCCTTCAGGGCCTTCGCGAGGCTGACGCCGACATCCTGCGCCTGATGCTGGGTGCCGGCGACGAGGATGGCGACGTTGCGCTGGGGTTGCTTCTGAGTGCGGCAGGCTTCGCGGATCTCGTCGAGCAGCCGCTGTACCTCGGTCTCCGCTGTCACGGTGATCACGCGGGGTTTGGGGCCGCTGGCGAGGCCTTCGGTCAGGGCGGCTTCACTGTCCTCGAGGGCGAGGCTCTCGCGGATGTCGGCGACCGCCCGGACGATCTCGGCGGAGTTGCGGTAGTTGCGTGTCAGGACGTGCACCTGCGCCTGGGGCCAGCCCTCCTTCAGGGCGTCCCAGGTGAAACTGCTCTCGTACAGCGTCTGATTCGCGTCGGCTGTGACGTACAGCCCGCCGGGGGTCTTCACCATGCTGGCGAGCATGCGCAGCGTGATGGGGCTGAGGTCCTGCGCTTCGTCGATGATCAGGAAGTCGAAGTCCGGGGTCAGGCGGCCGTCCTCGTAGGCGGTGAGGGTCCGGCGGCGCAGCGTCGCCCAGGTGAGCGCCCCTTTGTCCTGTACGGCCACCTGGAAGTCGGTGTACAGCCGCCAGATCAGCTTGCGGTGCGCGGCGGAGATGGGGGATTTACGTCCGGCGCGGGGCGAGGCGAGGTAGGCCTCCTCGCTGTCGACCCCGGTCAGTTCGATCACGTCGAAGAACTCGGTGAGCAGGTAGCGGGCACTGAATCGGCGCAGGGCCGGGGGCTTGTTCGCAGCGATCCCGTCGAAGATCTGCGCCGTGAGGGCGTCGGTCGGGCCGAGGATCACCCCGATGTCCTCCACCTGGTCGAGCATGCCCTTGGCGAGGCTGTCCACCGTACTCACCCGCACGGCGTGGGGATCGTCGGGGAGGAGGACGGCCAGCTGCTCCTTGCTGGCCTCGACGAGTGCGTTGGTGTAGGTGGTGTAGGCGATGCGGGCGTCGGGGTAGCGCTCGACCAGAAGCTTGGCGCGGTACAGCGCCACGGTGCTCTTCCCGCTGCCTGGGCCGCCCTTCACGACGATCGGCGCGCTGCCTCCCTCCACCCCGACGGCGCTGAGGTGGCGCTGCTGGTCGTCGAGCTTGAGGAGTTGCGTGGTCAGTCGCCCCTCGACGAGGTCTTCAAGGTCGGTCGGTTTCGCGAGGATGTACGCGGCCTGCCCGAGGCGTTCCTGCCACTTTTTCGAGTACAGCAGGTCGACGACCTTGCTGAAGACCGGGTAGGGCAGGTCGACCTCCAGCAGGTCGTCCTCGGTGCGGCAGGCGGAGAGGACGGCTGCGTCGTGTCCCCGGATGCGCCACGCCTCCAGCAGCTCTGCGGTGAGGGGGTGTGGCAGCGGGGTGGGCTGACCGGGAGCCGCCACGGGGGTGAGGGTCACGTCCGGCACGACCGTCAGGCCGTCCTCGTCGGGGATACCGAGCTTGCGGTACACGTCCTTGCGTGGCAGCACGCTGATGAAGGTCAGCACGTGCCCTTGCTGCTGGTACAGCACGCGGTAGTCGTCGATGCGGATCCGCCAGGCGTCCACCTGCTGCAGCTTCCGGATGTCCAGCTGCCGCTCGGCGTTGGTGGGGTCGCGCTTCAGGATGGCGAGGGCCTTCTCGACACGCTCGTGGACGCGCCTCGGGAGGGCCCCGAGCTCGTGCATGAAGGTGGGGGTGACCGTCTGCTCGGCAGTCATGGATGAAGTGGTCGTCATGTCGCCTCTCAGAGGATGACGACGGGGTTCCCGGCGTCGAGGTGCGCCATCAGCTCACGGCGCAGGTCGTCGAGGTAGCGCTCCACGTCCGCGGCGTTTTCGATGCTGGCGCCCCTGGGCGTGACGTGCCGGGCCTGCGGGCGGGCACGCTCGATGACGTCCTTCTTGGCCTTCTGCAGCAGCGCGGTCAGGGCGTCGGTGCGGCTGTGCCACTCGCTGATGGGCGTCCGGTCGAGTTCGCCCACCACGTCCAGGATGGAGCTGAGCTTGAGCTTGGGGGCTTCCTCGATCTTTGCGCTGCGCAGGACGGCCGCGTGCGCCGATTCGTCCAGGCGGTTCCACTCCGGCATCGCGCGCAGCTCAGCCAGGCAGGCCGCGTGCCGCTCGTCGTACGCCGCGAGTGCTCCTTTCAGCTTCTCGCGGAGGTCGTTCATGATGTCGGTCGCGAGCGGCTGCACCGGATCGACGTCGTCGAGCAGCAGGCGCCCGGTCTTGATGGCTTCCGCCTGGGCCGCGAGTTTCTCGGTGCGGTTGTGCTTCAGGAGGCGCTGCAGCAGTTTCCAGTTCGGCAGGCGCTTCTCGGCCAGCTCGGCGGCCGCGCTGACCTCCTTGTGGAAGGCCAGGAGCTCGTCGCGTTTCGAATGGGCCCACGCGAGTTGTTCGTTGCCCTGCATAGATGCCCCGTCCTTCAGCCAGCTCGTGTCCCGGCGCTCGGGGAGTGGCGCTTCTCCCCCTGCGCGGTCCGCGAGGCCCTGGAGGAGGGTCAGCAGCTGGGTGACGCCCTGCCCCTCCTGGTTGGGGCCGACGTGAATGCCGGCCTCGGTGAGGAGCTTGCGGATCTGGATGCGTTGAACGGGCGAGAGGGTGACGCTTTCCGGCTTGAAGTCCGTCTGGCTAATCTTGCCTGCCTCGATGGCCTTGGCATCCACTGGGCTGCCGTTCAGGCTGGCGCGCAGGTGTCCGGTGAGGGTCAGCAGGATCAGCGGGCCGTCGATGGCGTCCTGGGGCCAGCCGTAGGGGACGCTGCTGAACTTCCGTCTCACCTCGCTGCCTTTGACGCCCGGCCCGACCGCCTCGAGGACGGCTTTGCCGACGGGGTGCTGCTGCGGCTCCCCCGTGTATCCGACGGCCTCCAGGGCGCCGTTGTTGCCTGCGCGGGCCTGCTTGAGCACGGAGGCCCAGCCGGTGTGGTCGGCGGTGCCGAACTGGGGGTAGAGGCGCACGAGGGCGGCCTGCACGGCGGTCTGCACGCTGGGGCGCAGGCCTCCTTCGCTCAGCTCGTTCCCGCCCCCCTGGTAGACGCGGGCGTGATCCACGACCTCCGCGACGATGGCGTTCACTTCAGCGTCGGCCTGCTCCGCGCGGGTGCGCATGGCGGCCTGGGCTTCGCGCGCTTCGGGGGTGCTCACGGCCGTGCGGGCGGTCAGCACCTCGCTGGCGGCGAGCTTCACGGCGAGGGCGCGGCGCAGGTCGTCGGCGCGGTGGCGTGGGAGGTGCACGTGCACGACCGCGCCGCGCGCGCCCTCGACGCCGAACGCGCGGGCTTCGGCGCGGACCGTGTCGAGGGGGGTGCTCCACTCGTCGCGCACCCACACGGCGACCATGCCGCTCTCCAGGTCGGGCGTGTCGTCGGCGTAGTGAACGTCGACCTTACGGGGCGTCTTCGAGTTGCCCTGCACGGCACTGACGCCCCTGAGGGTGGCCTGTACCCGCTCTCGCAGCAGGCGCCCGCGTTCCTGCGCGAGGCGGACGTCGTCGTTCACGATCTTGTTGTTCGCGGTGTTGAACGCGCCGGTCCATTCGGACCCTTCGCGCGTCTGGAGGCGGTACGCGTCTCCGACGAGCATCACCTCGCCGCGCTCCACCAGCTCCGACAGGACCTCGGGGATGCGGGCGCGCAGGCCGGAGCTGCCCGCGTTGAGGTCCTCGACCACGAGGTCAGCCAGGGTGGTGGCGTCGGCCTTGACGCCCTCCTCGGTGCCGAGCTTGCCGATCAGGAAGATGGTCTGCGCTAGGCGGTGGCGGAGGCGCCCCGTGTCGCTGCCGTCGTTCAGCTTGGCGATCATGCTGTCGGTCTCGGGCAGCAGCACCCCCGACTGTTTCATGTGCGCGACCTGCTCGCCGTAGATGAAGTCCGCGCCGACCACATGTCCGATGGGCTGGCGGGCGACGGCCTTG
Organism: Deinococcus soli (ex Cha et al. 2016); assembly: GCF_001007995.1. NCBI lineage: Bacteria > Thermotogati > Deinococcota > Deinococci > Deinococcales > Deinococcaceae > Deinococcus > Deinococcus soli (ex Cha et al. 2016). The sequence continues at coordinate 1,290,607 of NZ_CP011389.1, forward strand.
CTCGCCTCGTGCGTGATGCGCAACTGGCTGCGCAGCTGCCCGCTGCTGCCGCCACGGTCGATGGAGCGCAGCACCCTCTCCCAGAAGCGCCTGCGGGTGGGCAGGAGGGGGTAGTCCATGGAGAGGATCGCCTTGTCCTCCATGCGCGGCGCGATCTTCGTCCCGGCCAGGTGGCGGTCGATCTCACCGCTCGTCGCGTCGAGGGTCGCCTTGAGCTGGCCGAGCTGGGCGGGGTCCTTGCGGAGGATGACCTGCCGGATGACGTTCTCGACGTCGGCGTCGCTGAGCTCGACCGAGAGCGGGAAGCGCCCCCGGATGCGCGCCAGCTGCGGCGTGGCCCCCATCGCCGACTGGCCGGTGGCGATCACGAGGACCTTCCCGCCGAAGCGTTTGCTGCAGGTTTCGACCAGCTCCTGCACCTGCATGGCCCGCTCGTTGCTGTCCATGATGTACTGCTGCAGCTCGTCAAGGACGAACAGCGTGCAGGGCACCCGGTCACTGCCGGTCTTGAAGCGGAAGACGGCGGCCAGGGCGTCGACCAGCTCGTCGTTGCTGACGTCCTGCGTCTGCGGGAACTGGTGGCGCAGCGCCTCGAGCGCCGCGTCGTCACTGCTCAGCGAGGTCAGCGCGTGCGTGCGCACTGCCGAGGCCAGCCGCGGCGAGACGAACATGTTCCGCAGCTCGTAGGCCCAGTCGCCGCCGGCCTCCTCGACCATCGCTCGGGTCGCCTGAAGCGCTTCCCGCTCGTGCAGCCACAGCACGAGCCGCGCCTGGTGGTACTGCTCGGGCAGCTCCGCGGCGCGGAAGGCGATCTGCAGGAAGGCCATGCGGGCGAACTCGGCCACGCCGCTGTTCAGGGTGCCGGCGGCTGACCACACGCCGCCCGCCTGACGGCCACGGGTGTTGAGCTCCTTGAGCAGGCGCTGGATGTCCTCGGGGAGGTCCACGAGGTCGCGGGCCTGGCGGCCAGCCTCGGCCGTGCCTTCGGGGAAGGTCGGGTTGCGCCAGAGGTACTCCAGCACCCGCACCAGGTGGGATTTACCGCTGCCGTAGAAGCCGCTGACCCACACCGAGGGTTGCTCGGGGGCGTCCACGTGGTCGACGTACGACTGAAGGATCTGCGTGAGGCCGTGAGCGTACTGGCCCTCACAGACGAAGGAGGAGAGTTCCCACTGCAGCACGCGCCATTCATCGGGCGTTCGGGGCGTGCCGAGGGTGGAGACGCCCTGGTTGGGGATGTCGGTGGCGAGCGGGTCACGGGCGAAAACGGCGGAGTTGGTCAGCATATGCCCTCTTTCAGACGGTGATCGGCGTTGAGAGGTAGTTCCAGCCGTCTCCCACGCCGAGCAAGTGATACGAGTGATGGGTGTAGGTACCAGGGAAGAACAGCAGCAGGCGGCCCGGGATGTCGGTCACCACACGGTCCACCACGCGCGAGACCTTGGTGAGGCTGTACAGGGACGCCACGCCGGTCACCGCCAGGAGGCTATTGGGCCCTCCCTGGCACAGCTCAGTTCTGAGGAGGTCGGCCACGTGCGCCTCGAAGTCCTCCAGCGCGCCGTCGACGAGCTGGGGGCTCTTGAAGTAGGCCTCGCGGTAGGGGTGGGCCGCCATCCAGTGGGCGAACACGTCGGTCAGGTCGATGTGCCGCCACTCGCGCCCGTGCTTCCTGGCGGCCAGTTCGAATTCGGTCGTGCGGGTGCGTAGCCGCCGCTCGTGCTCAGGGGGGTAGACCGCGAACCACACCCGTTGTGGCCCGGCGAGGTTCGCGGGCCAGGGCAGGTCACGGTGCACGTGGTGCTTCTCGAAGGCGGCCAGCAGTTGGTCGAGGGGACTTGGACTCATGCGGCCCGGAAGGTGATCTCGAGGACGTCGGCGATGCGGCGGTAGCCCAGGTACCCGAGTGTGCTGGCCCGGTAGGCCAGGTCGTCGAGTTCGCCCTCGGCAACATCGAGCGCCTGGGCGTACGCCGTGCGGTAGAGCATCACCCCGCGCGCGCCCTCCAGGTACCCGAGGTAGAGCGCGAAGGCGACCGCTTCCGGCGTAGGCCTAGCCTGCGAGCGGCGTTTGATCCGCACACCTTGCAGGTGACCGGCCTGTGCCCAGCTGGACATCAGGTTTCTCCCCATGCTGCTTTGGGTTTTGTTGGATGGGGCTGGCCCCCAGCGCTCCGTCATCCACCTGCGGAGCGCCTCCTGGTCGATGACAGTGCCCTGCGGCAGGGGCAGCAGGTACTCGGCGCTGTCTCGCAGGCGATGGTCGTGCGCCAGACCCAGCAGCAGGGCCAGCAGGGGGAGAGCGTCGGGGTTGGCACGGCGCAGCGCTGCCAGCTTCTGGAAGGTGGGTCCTTCGAAGCTGTACAGGCGTTGCAGATACTTCCAACTCACGGTGCGCGTCCGGGCGGTTTGCTTCAGCAGCGCGTTGTCGTCAATCACCGCCGCTCGGTAAGCGTCACGCGTCCCTTCAGGCACCGCATCGAACAGGCTGCGCAGGTCCTCGATCATGAGGGTGCGGCTGTCGTGAACGGTAGATACAGGGGGCATGGTCCTTCAGGATAGCGTGTCGGACGGCATTCCCTCCCACACTTTGCCGTAGGTGGCATGGACGGCTTCGGCGTCCGCGAAGAACTCGAGCGGATGACCCAGGAAGCCGGCGAACTTCCCATAGACCTTCGTGAAGCGGCGCTCGTCGCGGGCCTGGGCGCGCTGCAGGGCGGCTGGGCTCGCGACGTACCGGCCGTGAAGCACCGCCTCGTCACCCCGAAGCGTCCGGTGGCGGCTCTGGCTGGGGTAGACGAGCCCAAGGCAGCGCCTGCACCCTGTGACGTCCTCTTCCCTGGTGTGCACGGCGTAGATGCGGCGGGTGGGGCGGTTGCAGGCGGGGCACAGGTACAGCCAGCGCACTCCCCGCCGCTGCTGCTGAGAGCGAAGACGCACCTGTGGCCAGCCGGGCACGGCCCAGGGTGTCAGCAGCCCCTCGGCCGGGTTGAATGACCAGGGCAGCCGGGCGGTGTCCTCCGGTGAGTGGGCGCAGCCCCTGGCGAGCTCATCGGGAGAGATCGAGCCGATCGCTTCGGTGATCAGCACCCGGCGCAGGCGGCCCGTTCGGCTGCACTGGGCGGCCACCGACACTTCAGCGAGGGCTGGCCTGAGGACGACGCCTTCAGCCTGGATGGCCGCGCAGGTCCGGAGGTCAACGGTCAAGCGGGTGGGCATACGCCCACTGTGCAGACGATGGTCTGTCACTTCACGCGAATTGCCCCAGTCGCGCTACGCCATCAACATATCGGCCTGAATTTATCTGGTATCCACATGTTTTTTCTACCCTGGTAGCACGGGGTTCGCAGCGAGGTCAAGACCGCCGCTTTATGCCGTGCAGGACGCATCTCATCCCTCATCTCTCTCATGTCGTTTGTTACCTCTTGACATCCCTGGTGTCGTCTGACAATGCTCTTGCCCGTGAGTACGAACGGAGGCCAAATAAAAACGAGCAGGCTCGGGGATCCCGACGCCCTCGCCCCGGCCGACGCTTGGCTCATCGACGAGTTGGATGGCGACCTCACCGCCTGCCTGCACGAACTGGACGAGAGCGTCACATACATCGACCTCACACCCGCCTGGGGCAGGCAGTCGAGCCGCCAGGCGCGCCACACGGCCAACCGGTGCAACGTCCAGGCGGCCTACCGCCTGCGTGCTGGACGTTCCCGCCACGGGCTCCAGAGCCTGATCCGGCGTCACCGGCGACAGGTGAGCCGACTGCTCCAGCACCCGGACCTCGTCACCTACACCGAGGCGGCGTACACCGGAGAGGCCATCTGGGAGGAGCTGTTCTACACCCTCCAGCTCTGGCTGCTGGCCCGGTTCTGCGTCTCCGTCTGCCTGTTCAACGCCTGGGTCGAGGAGAGCGCCACCCTCTGGCGCGCCCTGATCGAACGGCTGATGGGGAGCGCGCACGAGCGCCTCAGACTCCCACCCAGGCGAAGTCGCCCCGCCGTTCAACCCCGCGCCCCCGCTGCAACTGAGTTGGCCTTCGTGTGACCCCCCCGGGTTCCTCGCCTTCTTAGTCACAACACGCCGTTGCCCCCCGCAGGCCGCCCACCATGGGCTCGCCTGCCGGCAGGGCTCGCCTCGATGAGGCCAGCGGCGGGGAGCAGCCCATGAGCAAAACGGAATATTTCACCGTCCTTGAAGTCGCCGAGCGTTACAAACTTTCCCCCCGCGTCATCTACGCCGCCATTCATTCGGGCGACCTGCAGGCCCTGCGACTCGGCCGCAAGCTGTTTCGCGTCAGCGAGGACGCCCTGCGCGCGTGGGAACAGCAGGGGGGGCAGCGATGACGGCCGAAACCTGGCAGCGCCGCAGCCAGGAGCTGACAGCCGCCATCAACGCCATCCGCGACCTCAGTCAGGTGGAAGCCCTCATCCGCGATGTCTGCCCGAACTACCGCTTTAAAGAGTGCTCCCCCAGCGAGCTGCGTGGGTCCAGGCCGCAGGTGCCCGGCTCGGACAGCGACGGCTTCGTGGTGCGTTTGGACGGCGGGAGGCCGGTCTTCACGAGCTTCGTCGACGGAGCGAAGGGCGGCCTCTATGAACTGCTGCTCTACCTGGGTGTCCCGAGGGCAGACGCCGCAAAACGTCTGATCACGTTTGCCGGCACTTCAGTCTGCCCTGCTCTGCCACGTGCCACGGCCGCCCGCCGAGGGAAGCATCAGCTCCCTGCGGTCGTCACGGACGACGCCCTGCTGGCGGTGCTCAGAGAGGATCAGGACCGGCTCACTGACTCCAACCTCCCCAAGTCCGCCACCGGCCGGGGCATCCACGCCGCTGAGTACCGGCAGGCCGGGATGGGGGTGACCGAGGACGGCTGGCTCTCCATGCCGCTGTACGGGCCTGACGGGGCCCTGCTGGACGTGCAGAAGCGCCACCCAAAACCGGAGATCAAGGGGGGGAAATACCTGCCGCGGCTGGGTAAGCGGGAGGGCCGGAGCCCCTCCCCCATCGGCTGCTACGGCGACGCAGGTCAGCCTGGAGAGGTCTACCTTGTCGAAGGGCCTCTGAACGCGTTTACCGTTCATCTGGCGACCGGGGCGTTCACCATCGGGATGGCCGGCGAGAGCCTGAGCGTGCCCGCCCTGAAGGAGGTCGTGAGGCGCTCAGTCATCGTCTATGCGGACAAGCTGGATATCGCCATGCGCTGGAGGGACCAGCTGATCGCACACGGCGCGGGGGACGTGCTGCCGCTCCCTCCGCTCGAAGGGCGCGTAGTCGTGGGCCGCGAGGAGCGTCAGGAGGACTTCTGCCACCTGCATCACCGCCTGGGCCGCGACGGGTTCCGCGCGTTCATAGGTAACCAGGTGCGGGCCGCGCAGCGTCAGGCGGGCTACAACAGCCTCTGGGAAGAGGTGCAGACCAGATTGGATCTCGACCGCCTGGGTGAGCGGTACGAGGTCACGGCCAGGGGCGTCAGGGCGCAGACCACGCGCGAGAGAGCCCAGTCCCTCACCCCGCGGCTGCTCGCTCCCCTGCAACTGGGCCGCGCCGTCTCGGCTGGCGCCGCCGGCACACAGCCGCTGTACGTGCAACTGGGCTGGATCACCCCCGGGGGCGAAGCATGCCGGACCTGGGTGCTGCACCGCGAAGCGCGCGCTGGAACCTGCTTCTTCTCTGAGGCCCTGGAAGGCCTGCCTGTCACCGAGGCCTCGCGCCGGCAGGTGTCGTCTTACCTCGACGAGGCCGTGACGCACTTCCGCGACAAGAGCGAGGTCCGTCTCGCCACCCGCCTCGGCTGGAACGGCAACGTCTTCGCCCTCTACGAGACGCAGGAAGTCGCCTTCATAGGGACCCTCCGGCGGCCAGAAGGCCGTCTCGACACGTGGCTCGACGGGCTGAACGCCATCCTCAGCCTGGGTGAGGCCGGGCTGATCGCCCTGATCTTCCTCGGCTTCTCGGTCGGGAGCCCGCTCGTACGGCAGCTCGTGATCGCCAGAGACATCCGCCGCCCGTGGATCGGCCTGATCGCATCGACATCCACAGGGAAGAACAGCGTGATCGGCTTCGTCATCAGCGTGTGGACGCGCGAGGAGGAGATGCGCATGTCGAGCGGCAGCACGGTCAAAGGAGCCCAGGACGCCGCCACACGCTTCCCCGACCTCCCCGTGTTTCTCGATGACCTGCACACGCTGTCCGAGACGCCGGAGGGGCAGCAGGCGCTGCGGCAACTCTCGCTGGGGTTCGGCGGGGGCCAGCAGCGCCGCACCTCCACCCCGACCCTGGAGGCGCAGGGGGGGCAGGAGCGCTTCGGGGTGGCCTTTTACGCGGCGGAGCACGCCATGGCAGAGAAGATCACGGGCGGCGCCCAGATGCGCACCGTCGAGCTGGTCGGGCCTCCCCTGCCCGCCGACACCAAGGCCGTCGCGGACCGTCTCAAGCGGGCGGCCCGCGCACATGGGCAGCTCGGGGCCCTGCTGGCCGAGCAGTACAACACGCGGACACCCGAGTTGCTGGCACGGGTATACCGGTGGGAGACGACCTACCAGGCGAGGTATCGGGCCGTCGCGGACGACGCGGTCACCCTGGCGCTGCTGCACGTCAGCCTGGAGCTGTTGCAGGAGGTCACGGGGGGGACGGTGCCTGTCGAGCAGGCGGTGAGCCTGTTCGCGCAGAGGGCCGAGGAGCGGCGAAGGGAGGCCGACGATGCGCGCCGGGTGATGCGCGACCTGCTCTGCGCCCTGCAGGAAGGTGCGTGGGTTCAACGCCGCCGGGGCGACGGGAAGGCGCAACGGGTGTTGATGGATAGCGAGCAGGTCGTGGCATTCGACGACGAGACGGGCTACGACGTCCGTCCGAGCGCCGCGCTGGCGAATCAGGTGTTCGACAGCTACGGAGGCCTGATCGACCGTAAGGACATCCTCCGCAAGTGGCAAGCGCGCGGCTGGATCGTGACACGCGGGAAGGCTTTCACCATGCCGCGGTCGACCGGAAAAACCACCTGCGAGGTGTGGCGCATCACCCGCAAAGCCCGGGATGAGGCAGATCGGAAGGACTGAGGAAGGCACCCGCCACCCGGTCGCGCCCCACCCACACGTAGATATGGCAGGTTCAGGAAGTCTAGGAAGTTTAGGAAGTCAATTGCTTCAGGGGGAAAAACGACACCGCAAGCCGCGAGTGCGCCTCCTGGCCTTCCCAGACTTCCTCCCGATCTGCCTTGCATCACACCCGGCCTTATGGCATTTACATAACACGCCTCGCCCCTCGGGCCTCAGGCAGAACAACGCGAGGAGCAAGATGACCCCCAGAGTATCGCCGCAGCAAGAGATCGGAGTGCGCCCAGCGCGCAAGAACAAGCGCACCCGCGCCAACAACGCCGGCTCGGTCCGCCAACTCCCCAGCGGCACGTGGCAGGCCACCTACACCATCCCCGGCACAACCCGCCGCAAGACCTTCACCTGCCGCACCAAGCGTGAGGCCGAGAAAAAACTCAACCAGGTGCTCGCCGACCTGGACCGCGGCATGCTCGCCATCCCCGACGACATCACCCTCGAACGGTGGATGGAGCTGTACTTCGCCAACAAGCTGCCGACCCTCGCCGCCTCGACCGCCGCCGACTACGAGTGGGTGCGGGACAAAATCATCATGCCTGCCCTCGGCAAGCGCCCCATCCAGGCGCTCAGGCCCCTGGACATCGTGGGCTTTTACGCGCAGCTCGCCACGAAGTACCAACGCTCGATCCTCGTTCAGGTCCGCGCCATCCTCCGCGGCGCGCTGCGCGAGGCCCTCATCAACGAGCTGGTGATGCGCAACGTCGTCGAGGGTATCCCCCTCCCCGCCCGCAAGGCCCTCCCGGACACCGAGGACCCACAGGAGGTGAGCCGGGCGCTGACCCCAGAGGAAGTCACCCGGTACCTCGGGGCAGCCCAGACCCTGCGCGGCCGCGCCTACCGCTGGCGACGGCTGTTTCACCTCATGCTCGCCACCGGCCTTCGACGGGGCGAGATCTGCGCCCTGCGGTGGGAGCACGTCGACCTTGACCGCGGCGAGCTCAAGGTCAGGCGCTCGGTTGGCGTCGGTAAGGGGGGAAAGCCGGAAGAAGGCCCACCCAAGACGCTGAAATCCCGCCGCACCGTCACCCTCGACGCTGAACTGGTCGCCCTGCTGCGCGATCACGCCGAGGAGCAGGCGACCGAACGCGCCGCCCTGAAGGCCTGGCGTGAGCACGGGATGGTCTTCACCACCCTAAGGGGCACCCCCATCCACCCGGACGACCTCTCGAAGGTCGCCCGTGAGGTGGCGCGCGCCGCTGGAGTCGACGTGCGACTCCACGACCTGCGGCACACGCACGCCTCGCTCCTGCTCAGTCGGGGTGTGCCGGTCGAGATCGTCAGTGAGCGCCTCGGCCACGCCGACCCCGCCATCACCCTGCGCATCTACCGCCACGTCTACTACACCGAACACCTCCACCACACCTACAGCCTGCAGGACCTGCTGCATGGCGGACCTCAGCAGACGGCTCACCCCCGCCCCCTGAACTGACCCGGCAGCGCAACATCAGCAAAACATCCGAAAACTTATACAGCGCGCCCAGGGCCGCCCACCGCAGCCCCGTGGAGGCATATATGCAGAGCCAAGCGCATCACGCTGACATGCACACGCCTGCCAGGTTCCCGCCGAACATCGCCGACAAGGTCACCGAAAGGTGGCCTTTTTTCTGAGGGCTGAAGGCTCAGGTGGCCACCATGGCCTGGGCCAGCGCGCTTCAACCGTCAAGGCGACACGCCAGGGCGCGGGCGCGCAGTCACCGCGTTGTGGATGGTGTGTCGAAGGCACGCATGAGCGCCACGAAGCCCTCGTAGTGCCTCTGCCAGGCCTCGTCAGGCTGGCCTTCGAGCGGGTGGCAGACCGCCTCTCCGGCCTCGCGAGCCTCCCGCAGGCTGGCGTCCTGTTGCGCGCGCCACTCTGCGTAGGTCGGCAGCTGACTCGTCATGGGGTTCAGCTTAGCCGACTACGGCTACAGGGGCAGTTTTGTTCGGCGTGCAGCCAGACGCTCGGGCTTCGGCGTGCCCCGCGTGAGGTCGCGATGTGCGGTGGCCGTGGGTGGTCAGGGGGCGGGCACTTAGGGCTGTTGCGCACGCGTTGCGCACGGCCTTCGATCGGGGCCTTTCGATGAGGTGGATACAATAGAAAAAACTCCCTCTGGGAGGGAGTTTCTGTGGTGTGCCCGAAGGGATTCGAACCCCTGGCCTTCTGATCCGTAGTCAGACGCTCTATCCAGCTGAGCTACGGGCACGTCCTGTGTGGTGCGGTGCAGAGCTCGTTGCTCAGCCGAAAGAGATTACAGGGTCCGGGCGGAAATTGCAAGTGGGCATGAACGAGCCCGGGCAGGCGTACTCGGGCGGGGTGAAAACAGCGAACCCCCGCGCGGGGCGGGGGCTCTTGTCTGGTGTGCCCGAAGGGATTCGAACCCCTGGCCTTCTGATCCGTAGTCAGACGCTCTATCCAGCTGAGCTACGGGCACATCCTGTTGGCTGCATTCAACGTGTGGCGCGTTGAATGGTGGCGAAGAGGGAGGGATTCGAACCCTCGATACCTTGCGGTATACACCCTTAGCAGGGGTGCGGTTTCAGCCACTCACCCACCTCTCCAGTCCGGTTGTCATGTGTTGGCGAGGGGTGAGGGATTCGAACCCCCGGTAGGTTGCCCTACTACGGTTTTCAAGACCGTTGCCTTCAACCACTCGGCCAACCCCCCCTGCGTGGCGGGGCGCGCCGTCGCTGAACTCAGGCGCGAGGGGAAGTATAAGAGGGGGGGCGCGTCCTGTCAAATGCCGGTCAGGGGCGGCGGCGCAACCACGTGAGGAGGGGCAGGGCCAGCAGGGGCAGCGCGGCCAGTGCCCAGGGGCTGGGGCGGGGTGCGCGGGCCTCGCCGCGCAGCAGGGCGTGCAGGGCGTCCTCGTGCGGGGTGCGGGGGGGCGCGGGGCGGGTGGCGGGCGGGAGGGTCAGGTCGGCGTGCAGGGTGTCCTCGCGGTACCGGTTTTCCAGCGGGTGGCCGCTGTGCGCGGCGCGGTCCAGTCCGGCCTGCCGCAGTTCGTCCGGGGTGCCGTCCGTGACCCAGGGGCTCAGGGCCAGGAAGCCGGGGCGCGGGTCGGTCAGGACGTAGCTGCGCGCCCCCGGAGCCTCCTCGGCGGGGCCGGTGATGCCGCTCTGCCCGTCGAAGGTCAGGTCGAGGAGGTTCCCGACGACCATGGGGTTCACGGCGTAGGGGATCTGGCGCTGGGCGGTGACCTGCCAGCTGCTTTCCAGCCACGCGACGGGCTGGTCGCGCAGGTGCGCGGGATCGGGTGGGAGGCCTTCCTTGGCCGTCCAGGGGGAGCCGTTCGCGTCGGGTTGCAGCAGGACGGTGCAGCCCTGCGCGGCGAGTGACCCGATGACGTCCGCGCGGAATGCGTCGAGGCTGATGGCGACGCCCAGGTCCCCGGCGGGCGTGGGAAACACCCGCAGGTCATTGAGGTGGCCGGGAGTGAGGTCCACACCTCCGGCCTCCTCGTCGGGCGTGAGGTGCACCTTGTCGGTCACACCGATCAGGTCGCCGTGTGGGTCGAGCAGGACAGTCTGGTTCGTCAGGACGCCGGGCGCGCGGCGCAGGGTGGTGCCGCTGCGCGTGTAGCGGGGCATGGGTGCGCTGCCGCAGCACAGGTACACGCCGTACTCGCGGGCCAGGTCGCGGCAGGTGTGCAGGTACAGTTCGGTGTTCGCGTCGATGCCTGCGAGTTGCAGCGCGCGGATGGGTGACACCCGCTCGCGCAGCAGGACCGGCAGGGCGCGCGGCAGCCGCGCGAGGAACAGCGCCAGCGCCACCCGTTCGAAGGTCCGCAGGCGCAGCGCCCACCCGCCGCCGCGCAGCACGAGCGGCAGGCCGTTCAGTTCGGTCAGCACGACGAGGTTCACGCCGCCCGGCTTCAGGTGCGGGCGGGCCATGTCCAGCTGGGCGCGCATCCAGCGGCGGAACGCCTCGGTGGTCGTGAAGTCGCGCGCACTCCAGTGGGGTTGCACGGCGACCGCGCGGACGTGCCTCGGGGCCTGCGGGGTGGGGGCAGTCATGGTCCGCAGCGTAGCGGGTGCGGCGGGGAACGCGGGGCGCGAATCCGTGAGGAGGGGTGGCTGCACAGTGGCCCGGCGCGGCCCCGCGCGGGTCCGTATGCTGGGGCATGCCTGCACCTTCCGGCCCGGACCTGCCGACCTTCGAGTGGCTGGGGGACGCCGCGCTGACCGTCCGCACGCCGCTGGCGCGCGAGCTGTACGCCAGCCTGCGCGCCCGGCCGCTGAGTGGCGTGCAGGAGGCGGTGCCCGCGCTGAACCTGCTGACCCTGCTGCTGGACGCCCCCACGGCGGGCGAGGCGGTGCAGGAGGCCATAGCGGCCCGACTGGCGACCCTGACCCCAGCGCCGGGCGGGTCCGGGCGGCGGGTGGTGGTGCCCGTGACCTTCGGCGGCCCGGACCTGGACTGGTGCGCGGCGCACGCGGGCCTGGACCGCGCGGCCTTCGTGGCGGCGCTGTGCGCGGCGCAGCTGGAGGTGGCGTTCCTGGGCTTCACGCCGGGCTTCGCGTTCCTGACCGGCCTGCCCGAGCCGCTGCGGATGCCACGCCTGGACGCCCCGCGCGAGCGGGTCCCGGCGGGCAGCGTCGCGCTGGGCGGCCCGTGGGCGGGCGTGTACCCGCGTGAGACGCCGGGCGGCTGGCGGCTGGTGGGCCGCACCGCCATGAATTTCTTCGACCTGTCCCGCGCGGCCCCGGTGCCGTGGCAGCCCGGTGACCGCGTGCAGTTCGAGGCGCGCGCGTGACCGCCCCCCTGCCCCGGGCGTCCCGGCCGGTGGCCGGCGGGCCGCTTGCCACCGGCGCGACCGTCCTGCGTGCGGGCGTGCAGACCACCGTGCAGGACGCCGGGCGGCGCGTGCGGGCGCTGGGTGTCCCGGCGGGCGGCGCGGCGGACCCGGTCGCGCGGCGGCTGGCGAACGCCCTGGTGGGCAACGCGCCGGACGCGGCGGGCCTGGAGGTCACGCTGGGCGGCCCGACGGTCCTCTTTCACGAGGCGGCGCTGGTCAGTCTGTGCGGCGCGCCGTTCGACGCGACGCTGGACGGCGCGCCGCTGCCGCCGTGGCGGGCCGTTCCGGTGCAGGCCGGGCAGACCCTGACGGTCGGCGGGACTGCGCGGGGCCTGCGGGCCTTCCTGGCGGTGCGCGGCGGCCTGCACGGGCACGAGGTGTTCGGCAGTCGCGCCACGGACCTGCGCGCGGGCTTCGGCGGGGTGCAGGGGCAGGCGCTGCGGCCCGCCGATCACCTGACGTGGTCTCCCCTGCCCGCGCAGGCGGCGCGGCGGGCGTTCATCGCGCCGGACCTCCGCACGGCCACCGGCCCGCACCACGAGCTGCGGGTGCTCGGCACAGGCGACCTGACGGCCGACCTGCGCGGGTCACTGCTGGCGCGGCCGTTCACGGTCAGTCCGCAGGCGGACCGCATGGGCGCCCGCCTGACCGAGTCCGTCGCGGCCCCGCGCGACCCGGCGCGGCCCAGCCTGCCGAACGTGCCGGGCCTGCTCCAGCTGCCGCCGGACGGCCGCCCGATCCTGCTGCTGCCCGACGCGGGCACGCACGGCGGATACCCGACGCCGCTGGTCGTGATCACGGCCGACCTGCCCCGCCTGGGTCAGCTGCGCCCCGGCGACACCCTGACCCTGCGCGAGGTGACCCGCGAGGCCGCCCACGCCGCGCACCTCGCGCAGGAGTGGGGGCTGCGGCAGGCGGAGTGGATGCTGAGACAGTGAGTGGGGAGTGGGCCAGATGCCGTGCCACTCCCTACTTCCCTCTTTACTTCAGCGCGGCGTCCAGGGGCAGGTCGCGGCCGTGCGCCAGGGCGCGCAGGTCGTCGGGCGTGGTGGGGCTGGGGGTCACGTCGGGCGTCAGGGGCTGGCCGCGCAGGTCGTTGGCGCGGCCGATGGTGACGCTCAGGCCCCGGTCACCGCTGATGGCGCCGATCACGGTGACGGTGTTCCCGACGCCGGAGGTGCGTTCCCCGGTCAGGGTGGCACCCGTCTGCGCGGCCAGCTGCGCGACGATCTCGGAGGCGCTGGCGGACCCCTCGTTCACGAGGATGGTCAGCCGGCCCGTCCAGCGGGCGGGGGTGCCGACGCCCAGGACCGGGCTGGTCGGGGCGCAGTTGTACCCTGCAAGGACCTGACCGCCCCGGTACGCGAAGGTGACGTCCTGCCCGTCCAGGGTCTCGATGGTCTCCCCAGCGCGGTCGCCGACCAGGGCGCCGGCCACGCCGATCGCCTCGGACAGCAGGCCGCCGCCGTTGCCGCGCAGGTCGAGGATCAGGTGGGTGGCGCCTGCGCGCTGCGCGCCCCCGATCAGGGCGTGAACCTGCTGCGCGACGCCGGTGGTGGCGAAGGTCGGCAGGCGCAGGAGCACGGTGCCGGGCGCGGGGGTGCGCGCGTACGGCAGGGGCGCGCTGCTGAGGACGCGGGGCGTGACGGTCGTGCTGGCGGTGGTTTCCGCGCCCGCCTGAACGCGGCGGTACGTGACGGTCACGGGCTGACCGGCGGCGCTGGCCTGCCCCAGCAGGGCATTCAGGCGCGCGGCGTGCGCCGCGTCGCTGTCCCCGGGCTGGCGGGTCAGGGCCTGCCCGCCGATGGCCAGCAGGGTGTCGCCGCGCGTCAGTCCGGCCTGCGCGGCGGGCCACTCCGGGAACGCGTCGAGCAGCACCGCGCCGTCCTCGCCGGGCACCGCGGCCCAGCGGACACCCAGGCGGGGCGCGGGCGTGGGCGCCGCGCTCAGGCTGTCCCGGAACGCCCTGAATCCGGCGGCGTCCAGGACGTAGGTGTGCCCGTCGCGCACGCCGTCCACGTACTCGTTCATGAACGCGTCGGTCCGGGCGGTCAGGTCGGCGGCGCGCAGGTTCCCGAACGCCGCGCGGGCCGTCCTCTCGGCCTGCTCGTGCAGCGCCTGGAGGTCCACGCCGGACTCTCCCCAGTAGCTGCCGTTGATGGCCTCGCGCACGTCCAGCAGCTGGTCGAACAGGCTGGGGGTCACCTGGGCACGCAGCGGCGCGCGGAGGTTCACGCCCATCAGCCGCCCCGGGCCGCCCAGGCCGGACAGCCACGCGGGCGTCAGGGCGCAGCTGGGCTGCGCGGGGCGGGTGGCGCGCGCGACGGTGGGCACGTCGTCGTCCTGCGTGGCGCTGGGAGGCGTGGGTGTGGGGGTGCAGGCGGCCAGCAGCAGCGGCAGCAGCAGGAGTCGGGTGCGGGTCACGTCCGCATTGTGGCGCGCGGCGGGTGGATACACTGACGGACATGACCCTGAGCATCGACCTGAACGCCGACCTGGGCGAGGGCAGCGCGCACGAGGAGACCGTTATGGGCGTGGTGAGCAGCGCGAACATCGCCTGCGGCGGGCACGCCGGGGACGCCGGAACGATGCGGGACTCGCTGCGGCTCGCGGCGCGCTTCGGGGTGGCGGCCGGCGCGCACCCGGGCTTCCCGGACCGCGAGGGCTTCGGGCGGCGCGAACTGCACTTCCCCCCGGACGACGTGCGGACCTTCGTGCGCGAGCAGATCGAGGCGCTGAAGGCCGTCGCGGCGCGTGAGGGAGTGCCGCTGCGGCACGTCAAGCCGCACGGGATGCTGTACAACATGGCCGTGCGGGACGAGACGCTGGCGCGCGCGGTGGCACAGGCGGCCGCCGACAGTGGCGTGCCGCTGTACTTCGGGCTGGCGGGCGGCGGCAGCGTGATGCTGCGCGAGGCGCGCGCCGCCGGGCTGCGCGAGATCGGCGAGGGCTTCGCGGACCGCGGGTACGCGCCCGACGGGAGCCTGTGGCCGCGCGGGCAGACGGGCGCGCTGCTGGACGCGGCCGCGGCGACCGCGCAGGGCGTGCGGATCGCGCGGGACGGCGTGACGACCGCCGTGACCGGCGAGCCAGTCGCCGTGCCCGCCCGGACGCTGTGCCTGCACGGTGACGGCGCCGAGGCCGCCGAACTGGCCCGGGCGCTGCGCGCGGCCCTGGAGGCGGCGGGGCTGCGCGTGGCTGCACCCTGACCGGGCCAGCGGGAGACAGCTGACCCGGCGGGCACTTCCTGTCAGGTCCGCGTGAGAGCCGCCGTGCTGCAATCGACCCTGAGATGCTGCCCGACTTCCGCCCCGGTTCACTGAGTGCGTCCGCCCGCGAAGCCCGCGGCGGGGTGTTCCGCACCACGCTGGACCGCCGGGTGCTGAACCAGAGGGTGCTGGGCGGCGCGCTGCTCGCCACGCTGCTCGCGGCGCTGTACCACCACAACGACCCTTTCGAACGCGTCGCGCTGCCCACCATGGCCGTCCTGCTGGGCACGCTGCTCGCCACGCTGGCGTTCACCCGCGCGCCTCTGCTCATCACGCAGACGGTCGGGCTGGTGGTGGGCTGGGTGTACCTGCTGGCCAAGGTCGGATACGTGCTGTTCGTGATGGGCGACGCGGGCCTGCCGATGCTGCTGAACCTCGCGCCGTGGGCGGGCGTGCTGCTCGCCTCGCACCTGTGGACGCTGGGCCCGCAGGGCAGCGCGCACCTGAACGTCGCCGCGCTGGGCAGCCTCGCGGCCCTGCTCGCCATCAGGGTTGCGCTGGACCCGGCGTCCGCGCAGGCGAGCGTCACCGGCACCGTCCTCCAGATGCTGCTGGCGGGCGGCGTGCTGCTGCTCGGGCAGCGCGGGGCCGCGCACCGCATGACCGGCGACGTGCGCCGCGCGGTACTCGGCCAGGACACGCCGGGCCTGGACGCCCTGACCGGCCTGCCCGACCGGGTCACGCTGGAACGCCAGCTGGAAGGCGCGTACCGCCAGTCCCCAGAGCATCTGGTCGTCGCCGCGATCGCCGTGGACACCCAGGAACCGCCCGACCTGACCGGCCCGAACTTTCAGGTGCGGCTCTCCGCGCACGTGTCACGCGTCATGATGAGCACTGTGCGCGACCAGGACCTGCTGGGCTGCCTGGGGGACGGCGTGGTCGCGCTCGTCATGCGCGCCCCGGACGCCCGCTCGGCACGCGCCGCCTGCGAGCGGCTGCGCGTGCGGGTCGCGTCCCGACCGCTGGACGGCGTGAACCCCACCGTGACCATCGGGCTGGTGTACGCCGACGGACACCTGGATCCGCAGGCGCTGCTGCGCGCCGCCGAGGACACCCTGGGTGCGGCCCGGCAGTTCGGCCAGAACCGGGTTCTGCTCGGCCCGGCCCGCCCAGACCCGGACGGGAACGCCGAGAACCTCGACGCGCTGTTCGCCTGACCCGGGGTAGGGGCGCCCCTCCCGGCGCGCAGGCTTTTACGGCACAATCAGGAGGCACTTGCCACCCGTCCGCTTCCGGCGGCAGAAAGGACCTCTTCTGATGAAAAGCAAACAATGTCTGGTGATCGGCCTGGGCCGCTTCGGCACGGCCGTCGCGACCACCCTCTACGAGATGGGGCACGAGGTCGTGGCCATCGACCAGCACGAGGAGAACGTCGAGCGGGTCATGAACCTGGTGACGCACGCCGCCATCGTGGACGCCAGCGACGAGCGGGCCCTGCGCGCCCTGGGCGTCGGGGATTTCGATGTGGTGGTCGTCGCGATCGGCACGGACGTGCAGGCGAACATCCTGGCAACCATGAATGCCAAGAGCCTCGGCGCGCCGTACGTGGTCAGCAAGGCCATCGACGAGATGGCGCGCCGGGTCCTGGAGCGCATCGGCGCGGACCTCGTGATCCGGCCCGAGCATGACATGGGCGTGCGCCTGGCGCGCCAGATCGCCACGCCGAACATCGTGGACACCCTGGACCTGGGCGGCGACTACGCCATCGTGGAGATCGAGGCGAACGAACGCCTGAAGGGTACCCTGCGGGACCTGAACCTCACGGGCCGCTTCAACGTGCAGATCATCGCGATCAGCCGCGCCGGGAAGATCGAGGTGACGCCCCGCGCCGAGGACGAACTGCGCCCGCACGACAAGCTGGTCGTGATCGGCACGAGTCACAACATCGACGATCTGCGCCGCTACCTGGGCGAGTAACCCGCACACCTCCCCCACTGCCAACCGCTGTCTTTCTCAGATGCTCGCTCTGCTCGGTTCAGAGGTCTCGAAGAAGCCCTTCACGACCTCTGAACTCTGCTGTCAGCGGTGGTTGAGGGCCACGACCATCGCGGCCAGCAGGGGCAGCAGCGCGCTCAGGCCCCACACCACCATGGGGCGCGCCGCGCCGGGCCGCAGCAGGAACAGCAGCAGCAGGGCCGCGCAGGCCAGCGTGACGATCAGGTAAAGGACTCCCACGCCGCTCAGGATAGCCCTCAGCGGTCCGCGCGGGTCTGCGCGGCGTCCAGCGCGGCCTTCGCGCCGAGTTTGCCGGTGGTGGCCTGCGTGATGGCGTCCTCGATCAGGGCGGTCCACCCGGCGTACTCGGGCGTGGTGGGGCGCGGCACGGCCCGGCTGATCTGGGCGTGCGCGGCGCGCAGCTGTGGGTTCTTCGCGTACCAGTCGTCCAGCAGGGGCACGGCGGCGCGGCGCGGCGGGACGTACGCGGTGGTCTTCACCCAGTCAGCCAGCCGGGCGGGCTGCATGAGGTACTGCCAGAACGCCACGGCGCCCGCCTGCTCGGCGGCCGGGGTACCTTTCGGGATGGTCAGGGTCGCGCCGCCCAGCGGGACGGTGCAGGCACCCTCCTTCTCACAGGGGAAGGGCGCGACGCCCAGGTTGAAGAACGGCAGCTTGCGCGCGTCGGTCCAGTTGGCGACGCTGGCCAGCACGAAGATGTTCTGCCCGCGTGCGAAGTCGAACGCGGCGCGGGTCGCCTCGTTCAGGGTGCGCGGCTGGGCCTGCCCGGCGGCGCTCATGCGGGCCAGCTGGGTCAGGGCGTCCACGGCGTCCGGGCTGTTCAGGCGGGGGCGCTCGCCGCCCGTCAGGGTACCGCCGCGCGACAGGACGTTCGCCTCGAAGGTCCAGGCGTCGGCCGCGGCGACCAGCGGGCGGCGGCCCCCTGCGGCCAGGGTGCGGCTGGCGCCTTCCAGCTGCGCCCAGGTGTCGGGGGCGCTCAGGCCCGCTTTCTTCAGGGCTCCGGCGTTGTACATCAGGACGGGCACGCTGACGTTCCACGGAAGGCCGTAGGTGCGTTCGCCCAGCTGCCCGGTCTTCCACACGGCGGGGTAGATGTCGCCGCGCAGCGCGCCGGGCAGGTCGTCCACGCGGGCACTCAGGTCGGTGAGCTGCCCGGCCTGGGCCAGGGTGGGGAACTGCGTGAATTCCAGTTGCGCCAGGGCGGGCGCCGAGCCGCTGCGCAGCGCCGCCTGGAGTTTGGGCAGCAGTTCGCGGTAGTTGCCCTGGTTGACCGGCACGATCTCGTAGGCACTCTGGCTGGTGTTGAACTCGCGGGCGTAGGCCTGCACGGTCCCCTGCACGCCGCTCATGGCGTGCCAAAATTCCACGCGGACGGGCGCGGCGTGCGCGGCGGTGGTCAGCAGCACGGCGGTCAGGGGCAGGGCGGAGGCGCGCATCGCGGGTCAGGATAGCGGGCCGGGCTGACCCGCGTCTGTCCCCGCGGCGGGTGCCGGTCAGGGCAGCACGGGGTACAGGTCCACGCGGCTGCCGGGGCGGACGTCGGTGCGGGCCGCGATGCCCACGACGGCGGCCGTGCCGGGCCGGTCGTTCAGGCGGGTGATGAGCGGCACGAGTTCGCCGACGTCCAGGCCCTGCACGTACTCGCTGGGCACGCCGCGCGTGGTGAGGTCAAGCGTGACGTCCTGCACGAGTTCCCCGATCTGGTCCTGCATGCGGCGCAGGTCACCCAGCGTGACGGTCGAGCGGCGGATGACCTGCCCGGCGCGGTACAGGACGGCGTTGGCGCGCGCGTCGCAGGTCAGGTCGACCGGGAAGCCCACGGCGGCGTTCTGCGCGGCGCGGCACTGCACGAAGGCGCTGACGTTCAGGCCGCGCAGTTTGGTCTCCAGGGCGCCGCGCGCGGCGGGGGTCAGGCGCGCGGCGGGGCTGCCCTTGGCGCCGCGGGTGGCGGCGCTGCGCGCGGCGTCGAGCAGGAACTGGTCGAGGTTGCGCACGCCGGGGACCACCGCGGCGTACACGAGGTCGTTCTTGGGGTAGGCGAGGTCGGTGTTGCGCGTGGCGCTCAGTTCGGCGCGGCTGCTGGAGTACTCGTCCTGCAGGCGGCCCAGCGTGGCGCGCAGGGCGTCGTTGCTGTCGCGCAGCTGCTGCTGCTGGAGTTGCAGGGCGCTCAGGTCGGCCAGGATGCGGGTGCGGTCGCGGGCGGCCTGGTCGCGGGCGGTGATCAGCGCGGCGCGTTCGCTGCTCAGGCGGTCGCGTTCGGCGCGCAGGGCGTCGCGGGCCTGCTGCGCGGCGCGCTGCTGCGCCTGCGCGTCCAGCAGGGCCTGCCGGGCGGCGCTCAGGGCCTGCTGGGCTTCGCGCAGGGCGCGGTCGGCCTGCGCGCGGTCCCGGGCGAGCGTGTCGATCTGCGCGCGGGCCTGCTGCGCCTGCGTCTGGGCCTGCTGCGCGCGGGTCTGCGCGTCCCGGGCGCGGGTCTGGGCCTGCTGGGCGAGGGCCTGCTGCGCCTGCGCGCGGGCCTGCGCGGTCTCGGCGGCCGCCTGCGCGTCGCGCGCGCGGTCCTGGGCGCTGCGCGTTTCCTGTTCGGACAGCGCGATGCGCGCGCCGAGGTCCACGACCTGCGCGTCGAGGTTCTGCGCGCGGGTCTGACTGGCCGTGAGGGAGGTTTCGGCCGCCTGGAGTTTCGCGCGGGTCTGCGCGGCGCGCGTCTCCAGTGTGCGCTGCGCGGCGGTGAGTTCCTGCACGCGGGTCTCCAGGGTGCGGGCCTGCGTCTGCACGCGGGCCTGCGCGGCGCGGGCGTCCGTGAGGGCCGTCTGCGCGGCCTTCAGGGCGCTCTGGGCGGCCGTCTGCTGCTCGCGCAGGCGCGCGGCTTCCTGCTGGGCGCGGTCGCGGTCGGCCTGCGCGGCGCGGATGTCCTTGCGCAGTGCCTCCAGCTGGGGGCGCAGCTGGTCGGCCTGCGCGATGGTGTTCACGGCGCTGCTGTTCAGGATCAGGAACGCCGCGAGACTGGCGGCGCTGATGCCCATGCCGGACAGCACCGCCACGACGAGGGCGGTGGTCTTGGGGCGCATGCCGAACCAGCGCAGGTGCTTGCGTCCGGCCTTGCGGGCGATGGTGTCGGCGGCGTACGCGACGACCCCCGAGAGGATCACCACGAAGGGCAGGAACAGCCACAGCACCTAGCAGACTCCCCGGGTCACAGCTCGAAGTCGTCGCCGAGGTAGTGCGTGCGGGCGTCCTCGTCCTGCGCAAAGCTCTGCGGGGTGCCCTCGAACTTCACCTCGCCGTCGTACATCAGGTACACGCGGTCGGTCAGGGCGATGGTCTCGCGGACGTTGTGGTCGGTGATGAACACGCCCAGGCCGCGGCGGTCGCGCAGGTCGCGGATCAGCCGCTGGATCTCGCGGATGCTCTTGGGGTCCACGCCGGTGAAGGGCTCGTCCAGCAGCAGGTAGTCGGGGTCGGTGGTCAGGGCCCGGGCGAGTTCCAGGCGGCGGCGTTCCCCGCCGGACAGCTGGTACGCGAAGCTGCCCGCCAGGTGGCTCAGGCCGAATTCGGCCAGCAGCGCGTCGGCGCGGGCCTCCTGCTCGGCGCGCGGCAGGCCCTGGTATTCCAGGATGGCCAGCAGGTTGTCGCGGGCGGTGAGCTTGCGGAAGGCGCTGGGTTCCTGCGGCAGGTACCCCAGGCCCAGCCGGGCGCGTTCATGCATGGGCAGGCGGGTCAGGTCGCGGTCTCCCAGCGCAATGCGGCCCGCGCCGGGTCGGATGAACCCCACCAGCATGTAGAAGGTGGTGGTCTTGCCCGCGCCGTTCGGGCCGAACAGCGCGACGATCTCGCCGGGCTGCACGCGCAGGTTCACGTTCCGCACGACCGAGCGGCGCCCGTAGGTCTTGCCCAGGCCCTCGGCGTGCAGGTCCGGACGCCCAGGCGTGACAGCCGGTTGCAGCGTGGAGGTGGTCGCGGTCACGTCCGGCAGCGTATCACCCCGGGGGGGCGCCGCCCGTGAAAGAACGGTGATGCGCGCCCCTGCGGCCGAACTGACAGCCCGTCAGACGAACGTGACAAATTCAACATTAAGGTGGGTGCGGGGGGACTTCTGCCACGTCCGAAACGGCAGCGCCGCCCGCCACCTCCTAACACCCACCGGAGACTTCCATGACACGCGCCCGATTCGCCCGCCTCCTGCCGAGCCTGCTGCCCAGCCTAGTCCTCAGCCTCAGCCTGCCCGCCGCCGCCCAGACCGTCTGCGCCCAACCCGCCGCGACCGGGAACGTCAGCGGTCTGGGCGGCGTCGTGAACACCTACTTCCCCGGCCCGGTCACCGACACCACCCTGAGCGCCGGGACGACCGCCGTCACCTTCGGCACGGTCCGCCGGGGCGCGGCGCAGACCGTCGCCGCCGGTGACCTGCTGCTGCTCATGCAGATGCAGGGCGCGGACATCGACGCGACGAACACCGACAGTTACGGGGACGGCGTGGCGGGCGGCGCGGGCAGCGGGCAGCTGAGCAGCAACCTGTTCGCCGGACGCTACGAGTTCGTGCGCGTCACCGCCGTGACCGGCGCGGGCAGCGTCACGGTGCGCGGCCAGGGCGCGGGCGGCGGACTGGTGAACACCTACGTGAACCGCGCGGCGACCGCCACGCAGGGGCAGGCGCGCTACCAGGTGATCCGCGTGCCGCAGTACGGCAACCTGACGCTGGGCGCCGCGCCCGTCACCGCCGAGGCCTGGGACGGCACGGACGGCGGCGTGGTCGTCCTGGACGTCGCCGGCACCCTGAACTGGAACGGGGGCAGCGTGAACGTGAACGCCCTGGGGTTCCGCGGCGGGGCGGGCCAGGGGCTGGGCGGGGTGGGCGCGGCGACCGGGTACACGAACCTCGACTACCGCAACGTGACCGCCGGGGCTACGCACGGCAACAAGGGCGAGGGTCTGGCAGGCACGCCACGCTTCGTGCTGGACCCCGTGACGTCCACGCTGATCGACACGGGCGCCGAGGGCTACCCGAACGGCAGCCGCGCGCGCGGCGCACCCGGCAACGCGGGCGGCGGCGGCACCGACGGCGCCGTGAACGTCAACTCGCAGAACAGCGGCGGGGGCGGCGGCGCGAACGGCGGGGGCGGCGGACAGGGCGGCAACAGCTGGAGCAGCAACCTGGCCATCGGCGGGTTCGGCGGCAAGGCCGCGCCCGCCAGCCTGGGTGCCCTGTTCATGGGTGGTGGGGGCGGCAGCGGTTCGCGCAACAACGGCAGCGGCGTGCAGGGCAGCGGCGGCGCGGGCGGGGGGATCGTGATCATCCGTGCTGGACAGAGCACCGGGACAGGCACCATCACTGCCAGCGGACAGACGGGCACCGCCACCCTCAACGACGGTGCGGGCGGTGGCGGGGCGGGCGGCACGGTGATCGTCATGACCGGCAGCGGCACCCTGAGCGGCGTGAGCATCACCGCCAGCGGCGGGAACGGCGGGAACGCCTGGCCCGCGCAGGCCGCCGGGGCGAACAATGTGAATGCGCACGGGCCGGGTGGGGGTGGCGGCGGCGGGATCGTGTACACGAACGTGTCGGGCGCCAGCATCACAGCCGCGCCGGGCGGGAACGGCACGTCCACGTCGGGCGCCGTGGCGTTCGGCGCGCAGCCGGGCGTGACGGGTACCATTCCCGGCGGCAGCCTGACCGGGCTGCCGGGCATCCGCGAGGGCGCGGCCTGCCCGGTCCTGAGCGTCAGCAAGTCCACCAGCACGCCCACCGTGTGGCGCGGCGCGAAGGCCACGTACACGCTGACGGTCACGAACGCCGGCGGGGCGAGCAACAGCGTGCGCGTGCAGGACACCCTTCCGGCAGGCTTCACGCTGAGTGGCACGCCCACGGTCACCCCCACCTCGGCGCGGGTCGCGGCTGCGGACACCAGCACCGCGACCGCACTGGACCTGAAGACCTTCCGACTGGCGTACGGGGAGAGCCTCACCGTGACCTTCGACGCGCTGACGCCCACCGACCCGGCGCTGCGCGGCACGGTGTATCAGAACAGCGCCTCGGCCAGCACCACCGACGCCGCCGGAAACGCCGTGACCGGCACGTACCTGGGGAGCAGCAGTTCCGCGGAGGACGTCCGCCTGCTGTTCCCCAGCCTGAAGGTGACGAAAGCCGTGCGGAACGTGACACAGGACGAGAAGAAGACGCCTGCGGTCCGGAATTTCGGCACGAGCGGCGGCGGGTACCCGGGCGACCGCCTGGAGTACTGCCTGACCTACCTGAACGACGGGGATGGCCCGCTGAACGGCGTGAGCCTCACGGACAGCATCCCGGCGAACACGTCGGTTCTGCCCGACGCCTACGGGGTCGGGCTGGGCGTGCAGCTCACCCCGGCGTCCGGCACGGCCGAGACGTACACCAGCGCCGCCGACACGGATGCCGGGCAGCTGAGTCAGGCGGGCGGACTGAGCGTGGCGTTGGGGACCGTGGCGCAGGGCGCGTCCGGCACCGCCTGCTTCCAGGTGAGCGTCCGCTGAGGCGCCCGCCCGCGGCGGGTGGGCGCACGCAGGGCTAGACTGGGGGCATGTTGCTGACGATTGTCGTGCTGGATTCCGTGGGCGCGGGTGAACTGCCCGACGCCGCGAGCTTCGGGGACGCCGGGGCGCACACCCTGAACCACACCCTGCGGGCGGCGCCCGTACGCCTGCCGAACCTGGCGGCGCTGGGCCTCGCCCAGGTGCCCACCATCGAGACCGGGGACGCGACCGTGCCCGCCGGACCGGCCGCCGGCGCCTTCGGTCGCCTGCGCGAGGTCAGCCCCGGCAAGGACACCAGCACCGGCCACTGGGAATTCATGGGCATCCAGCTGGAGCACGCCTTCCAGGTGTTCCCGGACGGCTTCCCGCCCGCCGTGATGGACCGCTTCGACGCGGCGACCGGGCGCGGGCACCTGTGCAACAGGCCCTACAGCGGCACGGACGTCATCCGGGACTTCGGCCCGGAGCACATGAAGACCGGCGCGCCCATCGTGTACACGAGCGCGGACAGCGTGTTCCAGATCGCCGCCCACGAGGACGTCGTGCCGCTGGAGACGCTGTACGCATGGTGCCGCGCGGCCCGCGAGATCCTGCAGGGCGAGTTCGCCGTGGCGCGCGTGATCGCCCGGCCCTTCCGGGGCGAGTTCCCGTTCGAGCGGGCCAACGAGCACCGCAAGGACTTCAGCCTCGTGCCGCCACCCACCGTGCTGGACGCCGTGAAGGCCACCGGGCAGGCCGTGGTGGGCATCGGGAAGATCCCGGACATCTACGCGAACCAGGGCTTCACCGAGGAGATCCACACCGACGACAACGCCGACGGGATCGCCAAGACCCTGGCCCGCATGCATCAGGCCGCGCAGGACGGCACCTCTGGGCTGATCTTCACGAATCTCGTGGATTTCGACAGCAAGTTCGGCCACCGCCGCGACCCCGAAGGCTACAGCGCGTGCCTCGCGGCGTTCGACGCGGCGCTGCCCGACCTGATCGCCGCCGTTCCCCGGGATGGCGCGCTGATCGTGATCAGTGACCACGGGAACGACCCCACCTGGAAGGGCTCGGACCACACCCGCGAGCACGGGCTGCTACTGGTGCACAGGGCGGGCGCGGCGGGCGTGGCCCTGGGCGACCGCGCCACCTTCGCGGACGTGGGCGCGACCGTCGCCGAGGCGCTGGGCGCGGCGTGGGACGGGCCGGGTGAGAGCTTCTGGACACAGCTGACCTGACCCCCGAGGCGTTCAGCCTGACCCTCTCGCTGGGCGGGCGTTACGCGGGCGAGCAGCAGTGGGCACTGCACGGCGAACGCAGCGCCCTGGTGGCCCGCGTGCAGACCGACTTCGGCGGGGTGCTGCCCGGCGTGCGGCGCGTGCAGACCAGCCGCATGCACCCCCGGCTGCTGACCAGCCTCGGGTACGCCGAGGGCGACGGACGGGGGCGGCCCGGCTTCGAGGTGAGTTTCGACCGCCGCGCGGGCCTGATCACCCTGCGGCAGGGCCGCGACGAGGCCACGCAGCCCCTGACGACCGAGTACCACGACCCGGTCAGTCTGCTGCTGTGGCTGCGGCAGCTGACCGCGCAGGACGGCGGCGGCCCCGAACGGACGCACGCCCAGCTGACCGGCGGGCGGGTCCTCATCCAGCGCCTCCCGGACGCCGAGGTGGACGGCACGCCGTGCAGCGGGTTCTTCCTGCGGCCCGGCAATGCCTACGTGTACGTGGAACAGGACGCGCCGCACCGCCTGATGCGGCTGATCCAGCCGACCGACTTCGGTCCGGTCGAGGCGAACGCGCAACCCGCCGGGCGCCGCACCGTCCAGGGCCGCGAACGCCGCCGCCGCGTGTAATTCCCTCCTGCCCCGTCCGGCCTGCCCAGACCTGTGGGTGGGGCGGGTGGGGCGCGAGGTGCCACGATGAGGTCCGGCGCGCCCCGTGTGTGGGCGCCGGTATTCCCACCCTCCTCTCCCCTGCTTCCCTGGAGTGACGATGCAAGTGCTGCAAGGCCCTGAGGCCCGGTCCGCCCTGACGCGGACATTCAATGAGATTCCCGTTCCCGACGCCGTCCTGGCCCGCATCGAGGCGACGTTCGGCGAGCCGCTGAGCCCCGCGCAGGTCGTCGAGCGCATCCTGAGTGACGTCCGCGCGCGCGGGGACGACGCGCTGCGCGACTGGACCGAGCGACTGGACGGCCACCGCCCGGGTGAGCTGCGCGTGCCGGAGGCCGAACTGGCGGCCGCGCAGGTCGCCCCGGACCTGCACGAGGCGATCCTCACGGCGATCCGGCGGGTGCGGGCCTTCTACGAGCAGCAGCCGGCGCACGGGTTCCTGAACCACGGCCCGGACGGCGCGCTGGGGCAGCTCGTGCGGCCGCTCTCGCGGGTGGGCGTGTACGTGCCGGGCGGGCTGGCCCCGCTGATCAGCACGCTGATCCACACGGCGGTGCCCGCGCAGGTGGCGGGCGTGCCGGACATCGTGGTCACCACGCCGCCCGCGCGGGACGGCAGCGTGCACCCGGCGATCCTCGTTGCGGCGCGCGAACTGGGCCTTGAGCAGGTGTTCCGGGTGGGCGGCGCGCAGGCCATCGCGGCGCTGGCGTACGGCACGGCGAGCATCGGCGCGGTGGACAAGGTCGCGGGCCCCGGGAACCTGTTCGTGGTGATCGCCAAGCGGATGGTGTACGGCCAGACCGGCATCGAGAGCCTCCCCGGCCCGACCGAGACGCTGGTGGTGGCGGACGACAGCGCCGACCCGCGGTTCGTGGCGGCCGATCTGCTCGCGCAGGCGGAGCACAACGGCGCGGAACCCGTGCTCGTCTCCACCAGCCGCGAGCTGCTGATCCGGGTGCAAGCGGAACTGAATGGGCAGCTGGAGGCCCTGCCGGAACCGAACCGCGGCTGGGCGCGCGACAGCGTGCAGGCCCGCATGAAGGTCATCCTGGCGGGCACGCTGGAGGAGGCCGTGGAGCTGGCGAACCTGTACGCCCCCGAGCACCTGTGCCTGCTGACCCGTGACCCCTGGAGCCTGCTGGGGCTGGTGCAGCGCGCCGGGGGCGTGTTCGTCGGTGAAGCGAGCATGGAGGCGCTGGGCGACTACGTGGCGGGCCCCAGTCACGTCATGCCGACCGGCGGCACGGCGCGCTTCATGAGCCCGGTGAACGTGCGGGACTTCCAGAACATCATCTCGGTGGTGGGGCTGAACGAGGGCGCGCTGCGCCGCATCGGCCCGGCCGGGGCGACCCTGGCCCGCGCCGAGGGCCTCGAAGCGCACGCCCGCGCGATCGAAAGCCGCCTCTCGTGAGTGCCGGGGCAGCCCCCGCCAGCGCCGCGCGCCTGACGCCCCTGGTGCTGCTGTGCCTGGGGCTGGTGTACGTCGTGTGGGGCAGCACGTACTTCGGGATCAAGGTCGCCATCGAGACGCTGCCGCCGCTGGGCATGCTCGCGGCGCGCTTCGTCCTGGCGGGGGCGCTGCTGCTCCTCGTGCTGCGCGCCCGGGGCGCGGCGCTGCCCACCGCGCGCGAGTGGGGCGCCAGCGCCATCGTGGGCACCCTGCTGCTGGGCGGCGGGACCGGGCTGGTCACGCTGGCCGAACGGGACGCGAGCAGCAGCGTGGCGGCCATGGTGATCGCGGTCTCCCCGCTGTTCGCGGCGCTGTTCGCGAGGCTGTGGGGCGAGAAGACCGGCGGGCGCGAGTGGCTGGGCATCAGCGTGGGCCTGATCGGCATCGCGCTGCTGAATGTCGGCGAGCTGCACGCCACGCCGCTGGCGGCGCTGCTGCTGATCCTCGCGCCGCTGTGCTGGACGTTCGGCAGCCAGTGGTCCCGCCACCTGCCCCTCCCGCAGGGGCTGATGGGATCGGCCGCCGAGATGCTCACCGGGGGCGGCGTCCTCCTGCTCCTGAGCGTCCTGACGGGCGAACGCTGGGGCACCCCCAGCGCCGCAAGCCTGTGGGCGCTGGCGTACCTGACGGTGTTCGGGAGTCTCATGGCGTACAGCGCGTACATGTACCTCGTGGCGCACACCCGCCCCGCCCTGGCCACCAGCTACGCGTACGTGAACCCGGTCGTGGCGGTGCTGCTGGGCGTCGGCTTCGGCGGCGAGCAGCTGGGCCCGCTGGGCTGGGCGGCGCTGCTCGTGATCCTCACGGGCGTCGCGCTCGTCGCGTGGCCGCGCCGCGTGCCGGACGCGGAGGCCGTATGACAAGGATTCCGTCTGCTTCATTGACAACCCGGAGCACCACTGGGTTGCCAATTCCACGCCCGGAATCCTTTTTTCTCCTTCTCTGCAGAGCAGCTCTACGAGTCGCATCCGCTCGGATTGAACGGTGTTCACACACCATTCAATCGGAGGCCGTATGAGCGAGCAGCTCCAGTTCGAGGGGCATCAGCCCAGCGACCCGGTCAGTCTGGTCGTCCGCCGCCGCATCCGCCCCGGTCAGGAGGCCGCGTACGAGGCGCTGCTCGCCGAGGCGAACGCCCTGCTGGCCCGCCTCCCCGGCCACCGCGGCACCGGCGTGATCCGCCCCGCGCCGGGCGAGCAGGAGTACACGCTGCTGGCCCGCTTCGACACGCTGACCAGCGCCGCCGCCTGGGAACTGTCGCCCGAGCGGGCCGCGTGGCTGGACCGCATCGCGCCGCTGGTCGATGAGCACGTCAGTTTCGAGAAGCAGCCGGGCCTGGACTTCTGGTTCACGCCACCCGCCGCCGCGACCCTGCGCCAGCCGCCCCGCTGGAAGATGGCCCTGCTGACCCTGGCGGCGCTGTACCCGGTGAGCGTCAGCACGTCCTGGCTGTTCGGCGAGGCGCTGAAACCCTGGCTGGGTCACCTGGTGATGCCGGTCCGCGCCATTCCGCAGATGATCGTGGTCGTGCTGCTCATGACCTATCTGGTGATGCCCGCCGTGACGCGTTGGGCGACGCCCTGGCTGCGCGGCGGGAAGTAACCGCAGCACAGTGAAGCCCCCCTCGGGTCCAGAGGGGGGCTTTACTATGGGCGTTCACTTCAGGCGTTTGTCCTTGGGGTTCACGCCGTACACGGCGCCCCAGGGTTTGTAGACGCTCTTGAGGGTGTCCCTGCTGGTGACCTTGCCCTGCACCTTGATGGTGCGGGTGATGACGCTGGTCATGCCCTGCATGGGCGTATCGAGCAGGCGGCGCCCGCCGGGCGCGACGCGGTCGTCCGGGGTGTAGCTGGGGTCGGCGGGAGCCTTGAAGTCGCTGATGACGGGCTTGCTGATGTTGACGGTGCGGCCGGTATTCGCGCCGAACACGTCGAAGCGCAGGGTCTGGGCGCGGGTGTCCCAGGACGCCTGGATGAACAGGTGCTTGCCGGTGTCGTTCTTCATGCGCAGGTTCTTGCTGGGGGCGTACACGGTGGCCTCGAAGCCCACAGGGTCGTAGTACTTCACGCGGTGGCTGTGCTCGTGCCGTTCGGTGATGGGCAGGCCCGCTGTGTACAGCGCGCGGAAGATGGTGGTGCTGACCTGGCAGATGCCGCCGCCGTCCTCCTTGCTGAGCGTCCCGCCGCTGATCACGAAGCCCTTGACGAAGCCAGTACTGGCGTCGATCTGGCCGATCTCCTCGTTGAAGTTGAATTCGTGGCCGGGCGCGATGAAGAAGTTGTCGAGTTTGCTGGCGCCGACCAGGATGTTCCTCTCGCGGAAGTCGGGGCTGCCCGCGTAGTTGCTGCTGCCCGCCGCGACGTGCCACAGCACGCCCCGCTGGGCGAGGAGTTTCACGCTGCGGTCGGGCACGGCGCGCCTCACCTCGACCTGCGCGGTCTGTTTGCCGCTCAGGATGGCTTTCAGGAGGTTGGCCTTGGTGGCGGCGCGGTCCAGGGTCCAGCCGGTCTGGTCGGTGGCGACCCAGCTGCCCTTCACGTTGCGGAACACGGCGGGCCTGGGTTTGCGGGCGTTGATGGTCTTTTCCATCCGGTCGAGGATGGGCGTGATGGTGGTGCTCAGGCGTTTCACCTTGCGGGTCGCTTGCACGCTGGCGGCGGGCACGTTCCAGGATTTCACGATGGGGGTGGTCTTCAGTTCACCCTTACGGATGGTGCTGGCCTCATCCTTCAGGATCAGTTTGAACTCGGCCGCGTGGGCCGAGGCGACCAGGGCGAGGGTCAGGGTGGTCAGGAGACGCTTCACGTTTCTCAGCGTAGGCGGGGCCGCCTGACGGGCCGTGAGGCGAGGTTACGCGAATCCTGACCTGCCTTTACGGCGGGCTTAGGGAACCAGGGGCTCCAGGCTGGCCAGCCGGGCGCGCAGGGTGTCGGCATCCGGCGCGACGAGGTTCA
The DNA here is from genome assembly GCF_001007995.1 of Deinococcus soli (ex Cha et al. 2016). NCBI lineage: Bacteria > Thermotogati > Deinococcota > Deinococci > Deinococcales > Deinococcaceae > Deinococcus > Deinococcus soli (ex Cha et al. 2016). Next base: position 1,320,492 of record NZ_CP011389.1, read on the forward strand.
CGTGCCCCACCTTGCGCCCGTGCCGGTGCGCCTTGTGGTACAGGTGCACGCGCGTGCCGCTCATGGCGTCGATGGCGGCCCAGTCAGGTTCGAGGGGCTGCCCGTCCGGGCCGTCCATGCCGACGACGTTCAGCATGGCGGTGGGGTGCAGCGGCGCCCAGTCGCTCAGCGGGAGGTCGAGCACGGCGCGCACCTGCGCCTCGAACTGGCTGAGGCCGCCGCCGTCCTGCGTGAGGTGCCCGCTGTTGTGCACGCGCGGCGCGACCTCGTTCACCAGCAGGTCCCCGCCGGGCAGCTGGAAGAACTCCAGGGTGATCAGGCCCTCCAGCGCCCAGGCGTCCGCGACGGCGCGGGCCAGGTCGCGGGCGCGGGCCCCGGTGCCGTCCGGGACGCGGGCGGGGTACACGCTGGCGCGCAGGATGCCGTCCCGGTGGACGTTCTCGACGAGCGGCCCGAAGGCCACCTGCCCGGACGGCGTGCGCGCCACGGCGAGGCTCACCTCGCGCTCGAAGGCCACGAAGCCCTCCAGCACGCACGGCACGCGGTTCAGGTCATCCCAGGCAGCGCGCAGCTCAGCGTCCGTGTTCACGCGGGCCTGCCCCTTACCGTCGTAGCCGAGTTCGCTGGTCTTCAGGATGCCCCGGCCCCCAACCCGCGCCAGCGCGCCGTCCAGGTCCCCCTCGGCCTCGATGATCTCGAAGGGCGCCGTGGTCGCCCCGGCCTCCCGCAGCGCCTGCTTCTCGCGGGCGCGGTGCTTGCTGCGGGCCAGCAGCGCGCCCGCCGGGCGCACCGGCACGCGGCCCTCCAGGGCGGCCAGCGCCTCCACGGGAATGTTCTCGAATTCCAGCGTCACCGCGTCGCACGCAGCCAGCTGCTCCAGCCCGCCCGCGTCGGTGTACGGGGCGTGCAGGTGCCGGGCGCACAGGCGCGCGGGGGCCTGCGCGTCGGGTTCCAGCACGGTCACGCGCACGCCCAGCGGCAGCGCGGCCAGCGCCAGCATCTGCGCCAGCTGCCCGCCGCCCAGGATGCCCAGCGTCAGGTCGCGGCCCAGCGTGGTGCCGGATGTGGGCGGGGTCATGCCTCGCCCGCCTGCGGGTGCCCGTCGAAGAACGGCTCGTCCAGCACGCCCTGGGTCTGCGCGGCGCGGAAGGCGTCCAGGCGGGCGCGCACCGCCGCGTCGGTCGTGGCGAGCATCGCGGCGGCGAACAGCGCGGCGTTCTTCGCGCCCGCCGCGCCGATGGCGAAGGTCGCCACCGGAACCCCGGCGGGCATCTGCACGATGCTCAGCAGGCTGTCCTGCCCCGACAGGGCGCGCGACTGCACGGGCACGCCCAGCACCGGCACGCGCGTGAACGCCGCCAGCATGCCCGGCAGGTGCGCCGCGCCGCCCGCCCCCGCAATGATGCACGTGAAGTTCAGCCGCTCGGCGCGCGCGCCGTACGTGGGCAGCAGCGCCGGGGTGCGGTGCGCGGACAGCACCCGCACCTCGTACGCCACGCCCAGGTTCCGCAGGACGTCCAGCGCACCCTGCATGGTCTCGAAATCGCTGCGGCTGCCCATCACCACGCCCACCCGGGGGGCGGCGTCGGTCACGGGGGTCAGGTCGGCGGCACTCGTCACGCCCCGCAGCTTACCGGGACGCCCCGACCGGCCGGGCGGGTCCGTCCAGAAAAGCGGCGCGGCCCGGGACGGGGTCCGGGCCGCGCTGACAGGAAGGGCTTCAGCTCTCTTCGCTGACGTCGCGGTTCTCGCGGGCGCGGCCATCGTCGGCGTCGTCACCGGACTCGATGAGCGCGTCGGGGCGCACGGCGGCGATCACGCCGCTGCCCGTGCCGGTCACCAGGGCAGGCACGACGGGCGCCTCCTGGGCGCGCCGGGCCTCGCCCTGAACGGGGCTGTTCACGACGTTGCCGCTCTCCTGCTCGATCTCCTCGACGCTCTTGCCCAGGGGCGCGTCCCCGTACCTGTTGTCGGTCATGCTGCCCAGTCTGGGCCGCGCGGGCGGGCGGCGGGGTGAGAGGCGCGCCCCGCGTCCCTTCATGCTGCCCCGTCCCCACAGGCGCGCGCCGGGCGGGGGCCGCTATGCTGTGGCGCAGCAAGCAGCGAGTCCGGGCAGCTGGCCCGGCCGCGCCGAAGGAGCCGACCATGACGCAACGCCCCAGTGACCGCGCCGCGCAGACCCTGCGCGACCTTGGACTGACCGACGCCCCCCTGAGCGCCCTGGAACGCGAGGACGCGCTGTTCGTGCTGACTCCCGACACGCTGCTCTTTCAGGATGCGGGCGGCACGCGCCGCGTGACCCTGCGGGACCTGACCCGCATCCACAGCGATCAGGAGGGCACCCTGCGGGTCGAGACGCCCGCCGGGACGGCCCTGAGTGCCAGTCTGCTGGGCTTCGATCCGGGCGCGGTGCAGACCTTCTTCGGCGGGGTGCGCGACGCGACCGCCCGCGCCAAGGAGCAGCCGGCCTCGCCGCTACCGCAGCCGGACGCCGCGAAGACCTTCGCCCCGGCGCCCAGCCCAACGCCCACTCCTGCCCCGGCGGCGACCCCAGCGCTCCGACCGGTGGAACCTCGGCCGGAACCGCAGCGTCCGGCCCCTCAGCCCACGCGGGCGCCCGAACCGCAGGTCATCCAGTCCCCGGTGCACACCGACCCGGCCCCCACCCCGGTGCAGGACGCGCCGGCCCCGGCGGTGCAGGAGCGGGCTGCGCCCACGCCGGTCGTGATCTCCTCGTCGGCGTTCTCTCCCACCCGGACTGAGCCGAAGGGGCCTGAGCTGACCAGGACCCCCGACCCCCGTCCCACCCCGGCCCCCGGCGCGCCGGTCACGACTCCGGCGCCGCCTGCCCCCGCGCTGCGGGGCTCGGCGGGCGCGGCGGCGACCCTGGCGCGGCAGGCGGACCTCGCCTCGGGCCTGCCGGGTCGCCTGCGGGTGCTGGGCGTGGTGCTGTTCCTGGGCGCGGTGGCGCTGGCCTTCTTCCAGTTCACGGGCGGCGAGCGGACGGCGGGCCTGTGGACGCTGCTGGCGGGCGGCGTGGGCACGATCGCGCTGGTGAGCCTCGCGGACATCGCGCGCCTGCTCGTCAGCCTCGCGCACGCGGCCGGGGACGGCTCCGGCGTGATGGACGTTGACTGACGTGCGGGCGCCCGTGCAGGACGCCCGTGACCTGCTGGTCCGCGCGGTGGAGATCCCCTCGCTGTCCGGGCAGGAGGGCGAGGTCGCGGCGTTCCTGCGCGACTGGATGGCCGCGCGCGGCTTCGAGGCCCGCGTGGACGAGGCCGGGAACGCGGTGGGCGAGCGGGGGCACGGACCGCTGACGGTGGCGCTGCTGGGCCACATGGACACCGTGCCGGGCGAGATTCCCGTGCACGTGGACGACGCGGGCGTGCTGCACGGGCGCGGCAGCGTGGACGCCAAGGGGCCGCTGTGCGCGTTCATGGCGGCCGTGGCGACCCTGCCCGACGAGGCGCTGGCGGCGGCGCGGTTCGTGGTGATCGGCGCGACGGAAGAGGAGGCGCCGAGCAGCCGGGGCGCGCGGCACATCCGCACGCAGTTGCAGCCGGACGTGGTCCTGATCGGTGAGCCGAGCGCTTGGGAGGGCCTGACCCTGGGGTACAAGGGGCGGCTGGTCGTGAAGGCGCAGGCGGTCAAGGAGAACTTCCACACTGCCGGGGACGGCAGCAGCGCCGGGGACGACCTGACCGAGGCGTGGTTCCGCGTGCGCGCCTGGGCGGCGGGGGCCGGGGAGCCGGGCGGCGTGTTCGGCGGGGTGCAGGCCACCATTCAGGACCTGGGGGCGGGCACGGACGGGCTGCATCAGCGGGCGTGGGGCACCTTCGGGCTGCGCCTGCCGGTCAGCGTCGCGCCAGCGCAGGCCGAAGCGGCGATCCGCGCGGCGCTGACCGATCTGGAGGGGGTGAATCTAACCTTCGTGGGGCACGAGACGGCGGTGCGGCACCCCAAGGATAATGCGCTGACGCGGGCGTTCCGCGTGGCGATCCGCGAGCAGGGCGGGAGTCCGGTGTTCAAGGTGAAGACCGGCACGAGTGACATGAACGTGGTCGCCGCCCACTGGCCCGTCCCGACCCTGGCATACGGGCCGGGCGACAGCGCGCTGGATCACACGCCTGAGGAGCGGCTGGATCTGGCGGAATTCGACCGCGCGGTGGCGGTGCTGCGCGGCGCGCTGACGCGGCTGGCGCTGGGCGCGGCCAAGGCGGATTAAAGAGCGGTTCATGTGGGTCACCCGGGGTGGCCCGCATGATCGGGGGCAATGATTCCTCTGCCCTTTCCGCCCCTCCTGTCCCACCTGCGGGGGCGCTGACGTGGATCCCGTCACGCTGATCCTGATCCTGTTCGTCGCCGCGCTGGTGCTGTTCGCCACCGAGTGGTTGCCGGTGGACGTCACGGCGCTCGGCCTACTCTCGGCGCTGCTGCTGTTCGGGCTGCTGACACCCAGGGAGGCCTTCGCGGGGTTCGGCAGCGACACGGTGCTGACGCTGGCGTCGCTGTTCATCCTGACGCGGGTCCTGCTGCGCGCCGGGGTGATCGAGTGGATCGGCGCGGCGCTGGCCCGGCGCTCGCGCAGCGCGACAGGCACCCTGAGGGGGCTGCTGGGCAGCGTGGCGGGCGTCAGCGCCTTCACGAGCAACACCGCCACCACCGCCGTGTTCCTGCCGGTCGTGGCGGGCATGGCGCGGCGCGCGGGCCTTCCCGCCAGCCGCGCCCTGATGCCGCTGGCGTTCGCGAGCATCCTGGGCGGCACGATCACCCTGATCGGGACGACCACGAACCTGGTGGTGTCGGGCGCGCTGCCCGCCACGGGCCAGAAACCGCTGGGTTTCTTCGAACTGGCCTGGGTGGGCGTCCCGGTGGCGGTCGTGGGGCTGGCCTACCTGTTCTTCGTCGCGCCGCGCCTGCTGCCCGCGCGGGACGCGCAGCTGGAGGACTCGCTGCGCGCGTACCTCGCGGACCTGACGGTCGCGCCCGGCAGCGCGCTGGAGGGCGTCACGCTGCGGGAAAGTGGCCTGGGACGTGATCACGGCCTGACGGTCGTGGCGGTGCGCCGGGGCGAGGAGACGGTGTACGCCCCGCCTGCCAGTTTCCGCCTGCTGGAGGGCGACACCCTGACCGTCGAGGGGCCCACCGAACGCATCCTGGCCGGGAAGAACACGCTGGGCATCGTCAGCAAGAGCGAGCAGAAACTCCAGACCGGCGGGGACGTGCGGCTGGTCGAGGTGGTCGTGATGCCGGGTTCGCCGCTGCTGGGCCGCACGCTGCGCGAGGCGCGCTTCCGCGAGCGCTACGGGGCGTCCGTGCTGGCGCTGCACCGCCGCGCCCGGCAGGTCGAGCGGCTGGGCCGCCTGCGGGTGCAGGTCGGGGACGTGCTGCTCGTGCAGGGCGGCGCCGAACGCATCGACGCGCTGGGCGACCACCTGGTCGTGCTGGGCGACCTGACCGAACGTCAGAGTGACCTGCGGCGCGCCCCGCTGGCCGTGCTGCTGTTCGCGGGTGCGGTGCTGCTGGGCGGCCTGGGCGTCCTGCCGCTGGGCGTGGCGGTCGTGGTCGCCGTCGCCCTGAGTCTCGCGCTGCGCCTGATCAGCCCCGAGGAGGCGTACGGCGCGGTCGAGTGGCCGGTCATCGTGCTGGTGGCCTGCATGCTGGCCTTCGGCACGGCGTTCGAGGCGACCGGCGCCGCGAGGGTCCTGACCGGCGCGCTGTCCGGCGTGCTGGAACCGCTGGGGCCGTACGGGCTGCTCGCGGCGCTGTTCGTGGTGACGGTCGCCCTGACGCAGCCCATGAGCAACCAGGCGGCGGCGCTCGTGATGCTGCCCCTGGCCATCGGCACCGCCAAGGCGCTGGGGTACGACCCCCGGCCCTTCATCATCGGGATCACGGTCGCGGCCAGCAACTCCTTCATCACGCCGCTGGAGCCGTCCTGCATGCTCGTGTACGGCCCGGGCCGCTACACCTTCCTGGATTTCGTGCGGGTCGGCGCGGGCCTGACCCTGCTGACCTTCGTGGTGTCGCTGCTGATCATTCCGCGCATCTGGCCGTTCTAGGACCTGTGAATGCCAGCGGGGCACCGCCTCCGGGTCGGAGGGGTGCCCCTTTCAGGTGCCGCGTTCAGATGAACAGCGGCGCGTCGGGATCGTCGGGCAGCGGGCGGTCCTTGCGGGCCAGCAGGGCGGCGGCGGTGCCAATCCCGATGATCGCGCCCAGGGCAATCACGATCAGCGCCCAGGTCAGGGCGTGCGACGTGTCAGGATTGCGTTCTGAAGCCATGCGCGCAGGATACCAGCCTCCTGCCCACACGGCCCTTACACCGCGTTCAGGGTTCCGCCTGGGCGGACGGACACCCGAGCGGTCAGTCGTCCCCGGCGGGTCTGTCCAGCTGGCGGGGCAGGCGCGTCCAGAGGAGCAGCACGGCGATCAGGCCCAGGGTGGCCAGGGTGATCAGGCCTGCGCGGGGGCCGAGGATCCAGTCGCGGCTGATCAGGGTGCTGGCGATCAGGGCGCCGGGGGGGCCCATGCCGACGAGCACGAAGGAATACAGGCTCATGACGCGGCCGCGCAGCGCGTCTGGGATGGTGAGCTGCACGGTGCTGTTGGCGCTGACGAGCAGGCTCAGCATGCCGAAGCCGCAGGCAGCGAGGACCGGGAAGGCCAGGGTGGGGCCGGGCGTGAGGGCCAGCAGGGCGGCGCTGACGATCAGGATGATCGCGCCGAGGCGCAGGTTGCGCAGGGGGTTGGGGCGGCTGGCCTGCCACAGCGCCCCGGCCATCGCGCCGATGCCGAACGCGGCGGACAGCGCGCCGAAGGTCGCCTCGCGCGCGCCGAAGACCACGCGGGCGTAGTAGGGGATGATCACGTTGAAGTTGATGATCGTCAGGCTCAGGGCGCCCACGAGCAGCATGACGTTGCGCACGGCGGGCGTGGCGCGCACGTAGCGCAGGCCTTCTTTGACGTCCCCGAGCATGCTGCCGCGCGGCCCGAAGTCGCGGGCCGGGAAGGGCAGCGTGGCAATCACGTACAGCACCACGAAGAACGACGCGACGTTCAGATAGAAGGGCAATGCCAGCCGCGAGATGTTCTCGCTGTTGCCGCCCGCGAGCAGGGTCACGCCCAGCGCGGCGACCACGCCGAACAGCGCCTGCCCCAGCGTGCGGCTCACGTTGAACGACAGGCTGTTCAGCGCCACGGCGTTCGGCACGTCGCTGCGGGGCACGAAGTCCACGACCATGCTCTGGCGGGCGGGCATGTCAAAGGCGTTTGCGGTGCCGCTGATGAACGCGATCAGCATGACCAGAGGCAGGGTGACCACGCCCAGGTGCGTGGTGACGGCCAGCGCGGTGGCGGTGACCAGCAGGGTCAGTTGCGTGGCGAGCAGCACGCGGCGGCGCGGCACGCGGTCGATCACGGCCCCCGCAAACAGCGACAGCAGGAGGCTCGGCAGGAACTGCGCGACCGTCACCCAGCCCAGCGCGGCGCTGCTGCCGCCGGACAGTTCCAGCACGAGGTACTGCTGCGCGGTCGCCTGCATCCACGAGCCGATCAGGGAGAGCAGTTGCGAGAACCAGTAGCGGCGGTAATGGGGGTGTCGCAGGGCGCTGAAGGTACGCGCGCCCCACGCCTGGGTGCGGGCGATCACCCGCCCACCATACGCCCGCACCCGGCCCTGGCCATGTGGGCGTTCCCCCTGACGGGACTACGCGGGGGTGGTGGGGGTGGGCTTGTCGGGCGCCAGGAGGCGTGTTACGGTGCGCGGAGTTCCTGTTGACATTCACCGGTTTCTCACGGTGCGAACTGCTCTCATGCCTGATCTCCGTTTCCTGCCCGTCTGTCTGCTGCTCGGCGCGCTCCTCGTGGGCGGCGCGGACGCTCAGGCGGTCTTCACGGACGCCACTGCGGCGCCCCACGCGGCCCCAGCTGTCCCCGGCGGGCTGGACAGCGTCACGGTGCAGCCCGGCGACACGGCCTTCAGTCTGGCGCGCCGCGCTGGCCTGAGCGTCGCGGAGCTGCTGGCCCTGAACGGCCTGAGCAGCCCGGACCTGCGGGTGGGGCAGGTGCTGCGCCTGCGCGTCCTGCCCGTCACGTATGCGGTGCAGCCCGGCGACACGCTGTACGCCCTGGCGCGCCGCTTCGGCGTGACGGTGGACGCCCTGAGCGCTGCCAGCGGCCTGACGGCCGGCGCGTCCCTGCGGGCCGGGCAGGTGCTGACCCTCCCAGCGGGTGTAACTGCGGCCCCGACTGTTCAGGCGCAGGCCCTGGGCACGGCGACCCCGCCGGCTGCCCCCACACCTGCGGCGCCGGGTGGCGTGTCCCCCTTCCAGCCACTGACCCCCGCGCAGACCATGCCGGTGCTCCAGCCGGTCAGTCCCATGCCGCGCTCGCAGATCCAGAGCGGCCCGTCTCAGGCCGGCCAGTCTCCGATCGGTCCGGTGCAGGACAGTGCGCCTCCACAGGCGGGGGCGGGCGACTGGCGGGCCGCCGCGCTGAGCCTGCTGAACACCCCGTACGTGTTCGGCGGCGTGACCCGCGCCGGGACGGACTGCAGCGGTCTGGTGCTGCAGGTGTTCACGCCGCTGGGCGTGACCCTGCCCCGCACGAGCGCCGAGCAGGCCCGCGCGGGGCTGGGCGTTCCGGTCGACGCGCTGGAGGCGGGCGATCTGGTGTTCTTCGACACCGAGGGCACCGGTCGCGTGTCCCACGTGGGCATCTACCTGGGTGAGGATCAGTTCATCAGCGCCAACTCGTACCAGGGGCGCGTGACGGTGGATCGCCTGCGCGCCGACCGTTACTGGGGGCCGCGTTTCGTCGGGGCGCGGCGCGTGCTGGGCCTGAGCGCCCTGGCGCCCGCCCGCTGATCGCCACCCCACGCGCGGAACGGCTCTGGACAGTCGCTGGCGACGGCGCCTGCGCTCCGGGTGTTCTCATCGGCTGTGGGTGATCCGGCTGCGCGGGTTCACGCCAGCAGGCCGCGCCTCCCGGGTGGTCCCTGGCGTGGCGCGGCCTGCGGCCATCAGGTGTCGTCGGCGACCGAGTCGTGTTCGAGGATGGAGCGGTACTGTTCGAGGTTCTCGCCCTCGCCGAGTTCACGGGCGATCTTCTCGATGGCGAGACGCACGACCTCGCTCTTGCTGATCAGGCGTTCGGGGCTGGACAGTTCGTAGGCGGTGCGGGTCAGCAGGGCGTCCTGCTCGTCGCTGATCACCACCTGGAGCCGTTTGCGTTCCTTCTTGGGCATGCCTCTCCTGAAACGGGGCCACGCCGCGCCGCCGGGGGGGCGGCAGAGCAGTGGCCGAGTCCGTGCGGGCAGCGTAGCACGCTCCCCGGAAGCCCCTCAACATGAGCCGCACGTGACTCCAGGCGCACCCCGCCGCTCATCCAGCGTGCCGGGGTGGCCTGTATGGTCAGTATGGACGACCGGTGAGCACGATGTGTAACATGCACCCATGCCGCGCCCTGTCCGGCCCACTCCACTGACCCCCACGGCGCGTCCTGCGCGGCCCGCCTGCTGAAAGGAACCAAGATGCACCTGACCCCACTGCACGTCCAGGGCGGCCGCCCGCTGAGCGGCCAGATCACCGTTCAGGGCAGCAAGAACGCCGCGCTACCCGTCATCGTCGCCACCCTGCTGACCCGCGAGAAGGTCACGCTGCACGGCGTGCCGCGCCTGAGCGACGTCCGCACCATCCTGGACCTCATGGCGCACCTGGGCACCCAGCACACCTGGGTAGGCGAGAACAGCCTGGAACTGCACACCCCGGAGATCCTGAACACCGACGCGCCCTACGCGCTGGTCAGCAAGATGCGCGCCAGTTTCATCGTGATGGGCGCCATCCTGGCCCGCGCCGGGCGCGCGACCGTGTCCATGCCCGGCGGCTGCGCCTGGGGCCCCCGCCCGGTCGATCAGCACGTCAAGGCCCTGCGTGCCCTGGGCGTGGACGTCCACGAGGACAACGGCAACTTCGACGCGCACCGCACCGGAAGCCTCAACGGTCAGTTCATCTTCGAACTGCTCACGGTGGGCGGCACGCACAACGCCATCCTGGCCGCCACCCTCGGCGACGGCGTGGTCACGCTGGAAAACGCCAGCATCGACACGGACGTCGTGGAACTCATCGAGTTCCTGAACCACCTGGGCGCCGACATCCAGGGCGCGGGCACGCACACCCTCACCATCCGGGGCGTTGCCGCGCTGCGCGGCGGAGAGTACCGCGTGATTCCCGACCGCATCGAGGCCGGGACGTTCATGCTGCTGGCCGCTGCCACCCGCAGCCGCTTCACTGTGGACAACGTCCGCACCGACCATCTGCGCGCCGTGATCGGCAAGCTGCAGGAGATCGGCGCCGACGTCACCGAGGACGGCCTGAGCGTCACCGTGGACGCCCGGGACCGTGACCTGAAGCCCGTGAACATCACCACCCAGAGCTACCCGGGCTTCCCCACCGACCTGCAACCGCAGATGAGTGCGCTGCTCGCCACGATTCCCGGCACCAGCGTCGTGCAGGACCCCGTCTACCCCGACCGCCTGACGCACGTGGCCGAACTGCACCGCATGGGCGCGACCATCACGGTCAGCGGGTACACGCAGATCATCCAGGGTGGCGCGCTGCGTTCCGCGCCCGTGAAGGCCGCCGACCTGCGTGCGGGCGCCGCGCTGTTCATCGCGGGCCTCACCTGCGAGGGCGATACCGTCATCGACGGCGTGCAGTACCTCAACCGCGGCTACGAACGCCTCGCCGAGCGCCTCCAGGGCCTCGGGGCGAACGTCACCCAGAACGAACCCGAACTCGTCCCTGCCGCCGACTGAGCATCAATGGAGCACGCCGCCCCAGGTCCGCCGGGGCGGCGTGCTCCGTTGATGGGTGATGGGTGATGGGTGATGGGTGATGGGTGATGGTCAACAGCGTGTGCGCGGCGGACCCGCCCGCGTCAACCCCACCCACTTCTCCCCTTCACATCACGCTGTCACTCTCGCGCAGCAGCAGCGGCGCGTTGAAGGCGGCGGGGCGCCAGTGGGTCTGGGCGTGGATGGCCTGCGGGGGGCAGGAGTGCAGGCAGCCCATGCAGCCGGTGCAGGCGCTGAGGTTCAGGAGGAGTTTCACGCCGCCGTCGGGTTGCAGGTCGCGGGTGATGGCGTCGGTCGGGCAGACGTTGGTGCAGACGGGGCAGTCGATGCAGGTGTCGTCCACGAGTGGCGCGGGCCAGGGAATCGCGGCGTCGTCGGGCGGGGCGGGTTTGAGGCTGCGGGCGCGCCACGTCCATTCCTGGGGGGTGCGGTCCTCGGGGACGCTCCAGTCCACGAACGGGAGGGGGCTCTCGGGGACACTCTGCGCGAGGTGCTGCTTGCCCACCCGGAACAGGGCGCCGAACGCGCCGCGCCGCGAGACGGTCAGGGAGCGGCTGGCGTCCTCCGGCGTGGCGGGGCGGATGGTGACCCGCGCGGGTTTCCCGGTGGGGGCGCGCAGGGCCTGTGCGGTGTCGAGCACGCGCTCCAGCCGTTCGGGAATGTCGGGCGCGCCGACCGGGCACGCGGCGCAGTCCCCGTGGATGAGGGTCAGGGGCGCGCCCCACGCGCCTGCGGCGGACAGCAGGGCGGGCGTGACGCGGCCCAGGCACGGCAGACTGGGGCCGCCGGCGCCGCTGCGGGCGCAGGTGAGGCTGGCGTCCGGCGCGGCGCGACTGGCGGCGTCCTGCTGGTCGCGCACGCTCTGGAGGGCCGGTTCGAGGTTGTATTCGAGCGCGCCGCTGGGGCAGACCTGCACGCACAGGCCGCAGCCGGTGCAGAGGTCCGGGTCGATCTGGATGCTGCTGCCCAGCATGCCGAGGCTGATCGCGTCGTGCGGGCAGGTGGCATGGCAGGCGTCGCAGCCACCCACCGCCTGCCGTTCGAGGAGGCAGCGGGGCGCGGTGAAGCGCGGCACATGGTTCCCGGCGTCGTCCAGCCGGGCGAGGACACCCTGAAGCATGCGTGGAGTCTACGCGCCCGGCGCGGGCGGGCGCCGGGTGGGAATCTTCATGGTGATGTACGCCACGCCCGCCAGCCCGACCAGCACCCACGCGACCTGCCCGATCAGGACGGGAATGCGGCCCACGCTGAACGCCACCGCCACCGCGATGCACGTGCAGGCGATCCACTTGGCGCGCAGCGGCATGCCCAGCCCCGCGCGGTAGTCGCGCACCAGCTGACCGATAACCGGCCGGGAGAGCAACCACGCCTCCCAGCGGGGGTCGCCCCGGGAGAACGCGGCGGCGGCCAGCACGAACCACACGGTGCCGGGGAAGCCGGGGAGAATCAGGCCCAGCACGCCCAGTCCGGTCAGCAGGAACCCGGCGGCCACCCACAGCGGGCGGCGGCGGGGCGGCGCGTCTGGACGCGGGGCGGGGTCGGGGGCGGTCATGACCGGCAGCGTACCGCGTGGCGCGTCCCCGGGTGTCCCCGTCAGGCCGGGAGGATCAGGATGCCGTCCTCGTCGGCGTGTACGGTGTCACCGGGGTGAATGGTCACGCCCGCGAAGGTGACGGGCACGTCGCGTTCGCCCAGGCGCTCCTTGCCGCTGCGGCGCGGGTGGGCGGCCAGGGCGCGCACCCCGAGATTCAGCTGCGCCAGTTCGCTGGTGTCGCGCACGCAGCCGTTCACGATCACGCCCGCCCAGCCGCCCGCGACGGCCAGTTCGCCCAGTTCCCCGCCCAGCAGCGCGCAGTCCAGCGTCCCGCCGCCGTCCACGACGAGGACGCGGCCCGCGCCGGGCTGACCGAGCACCTCGCGCACCAGGGGATTGTGGCCGGGCACGCGCAGGGTGACCGCCGGGCCGTTGAAGCGCGGGCGGCCCCCGAACTCCCGGAAGATGGGGGCGAGGATGGGCGCCCCAGGCCGCAGGTCGCTGAGGTCCGTGACAGGCAGGTCCTCGGTGGGCAGCGTCTCGGTGGTGAGGTCCAGCTCCGGGATGTGGCCTTGGGCTGTGCGGGTCATGCCGCAGTACAGCAGCCTCCGGGCGGGCGGGGTGTTTACCGCGTGGGGGACGTTCCCGCGCCGGTGACGGGTTCCGGCCCGGCAGGGGGTTCGGCAGGCACCTCGGCCGGAAGGGGGGGCGTGACCGGGTGGGTGGGTTCGTGGTGGATGCGCCCCGCGTGCCCGCTGAGGAACGACCCGTCGTAGCCGCGCCGCCACGCCATGAGTTCCGCCAGGATGCTCAGCGCGACCTCCTCGGGCGCCTCGGCCCCCAGACGCAGGCCGATCGGGGAGCGCAGGCGGCCCAGCTGAGCGGGCGTGAAGGTCACCCCCTCCTCCTCCAGGGCACTCAGGAGGTCCAGCGCGCGGCTGCGCGGCCCCAGGACACCCACGTACGGCGCGTCGGAGTGCAGCGCGTGCGCCAGACACACCCGGTCGCGGTCGATGTGGTGGTTCATGACGATCAGGTGCGCCCGCTCGCCCGGCGTGAACGCCGTGAGGTCCTCGGGCGCCAGGGCGTGCAGGGTCGCGCCGGGAAAGCGGCCCGGCGTGAGGTACGCGCCGCGCGGGTCGATGACGTGCACGTCGTAGCCCAGCGCATGCGCCTGCGCCGCCAGGGGCATGGCGTCGTGCCCGGCGCCGTACAGCACGAGCTGCGGCGGCGGGGTGCTGACGTCCACGAACACCGCCGAGCCGTCCGGGGCGGTCAGGGTCGCGGCGCGCGGCTCCAGGTGCGTCAGGCGCTCGCGGGCGGCCGCCAGCGCGAAGGGCCGCAGGTCCGCCCGCAGGTCCCCCAGGGCCGCCCCGTCCAGGGTGACCAGCAGCCGCCCCGCGCCGGGGCGCAGGGGCACGATCAGCGCGGCCTTCTGCCCGGCCTCCAGCGCCCCCAGCCACGCCGCCGTGACGGCGTCGTCCGGGTCCACGCGTTCCACGCAGACGTCCACGCTGCCCCCGCAGCCGATCCCCAGGCCCCAGGTGGCGTCCTCGGAGAGGTCGTAATGCGTTAGGGCGCTGTCGCCGGTCCGGATCACGTCCAGCGCGACCTCGACCACCTCGGCCTCCAGGCAGCCGCCGGAGAGCATGCACACCTGCGCGCCGTCGTCGAGGATCAGCATGCGGGTGCCCTCGCGGCGGTAGGCGCTGCCCCGCACGCCCACGACAGTGGCGATCGCGGCGCGCTGGCCCCGGGCGTGGGCGGCGCGCAGGGCGCCCAGCAGCGCTCTGGTCTCGGCAGCGTTCATGATGAGGTCACTGTAGCAACGCGCAGGTTGGCAGAAGGTGGAGGGACACCCAGGATTCCCCTAAGCCGCGCCTCACGCCCCTCCCCGCCTGACCGTGCAGACTGGGGACATGCTGGACAACATCCTGAACACCGTCAAGCGCGGCGCCGAACGCGTGCAGCGCCGGGGCGAGGAGGTCGCGTCCGCCACGCGGCTGCGCGTGGAGATCTTCAGCCTCAGCCGCGAACTGGACGCCCTGTACGGCCGCCTGGGCCGCTCATACCACGCGGGCGCCGACCTGGACGTCCTGGGCGGCGTGCAGGAGGAGATCCGCCGCGTCGAGGAGGAGATCCGCGCCCGTGAACGCCTGATCGAGGAACTGGGGGAGCACGAGGACGAGCCCGGCGCACCCTCCGCGACCGCGCCGGCTGGCACTGGCCCGGCAGGCGCGGCGCCGGCGGCCACAGGAGTGACGGCCACCGCCGCGTCCAACAGCCCGGCGTTCACGTCCAACCCGCCCCCCCGCACGGAACCCACCGTGCCCGCCAGCGTCCCTCACCCCGGCCAGGAGGCCCGTATGCCTGACAACGATCCCTACCGCACGCCCGCCGACCAGACGCCCGAGCAGCGCCCCGCCGGGACGCCCACCTCGCCCGACCCGACCGTGCAGCACAGCGACGAGCGTCTGGAACCCGGCGACGACCGCGCCGGCGTGGCCCTGGAAGCCGAGCGGGAGAAGGTCTTCCGCCACGACAACATGATCGAGGAAGGCAAGATGGCCAGCCGCAACCCCGACCCGCTCGACAAGTAAAACTCTCCGCTGGAACGCGGGCTGCCCTCATCGGCAGCCTGCGTTTTCCTGCCTGCTGTTACTGCGCGTCGCGGACGAACTGTGCGGGGCGCTTCTCCTTGAAGGCCGTGACGCCTTCCTCGTGTTCCCAGTGGTCCCCGGCAATCTGTTGCAGCGCGGCTTCCTGATCTAGGGCCTCGTCCAGGGTGCTGGTCTGCGCGAACACCAGCGCCTGCTTGGTGAGCTTCAGGGCGTTCGCGGGGCGCGCGGCGAGGCGTTCGGCGTAGGCCTGCACGTCCTGCGCGAAGGTCTCGTCGGGGAACACCTGCTCGCACAGGCCCAGGCGCAGCGCGTCCTCGGACCGCACCCGCTCGGCGAGCGCCATGAGTTCGAAGGCGCGGTGGTACCCCACGAGGCGCGGCAGGAACCACGTGCTGCCCGAGTCCGGTACCAGGGCGATGTTCGAGAACACCTCGATCAGGCTGGCGGACTGCGCCCACAGCCTGAGGTCCCCGGCGAGGGCGAGGCTGGCCCCGGCGCCCGCCGCGACGCCGTTCACGGCACTGATCACGGGCTTGTTCAGGCTGCGGATGGTGCGGATCAGGGGGTTGTAGGTGTGGTTCAGATGCTCGGTGAAGGTCATGTCGCGGCCCGACACGTCCCCGAGGTCCTGCCCGGCGCAGAAGCCCCGCCCGGCGCCGGTGATGACGACCACGCGCACGCTCTCCTCGGCGTCGGCGCGGCGCAGGGCGCCTGTGAGGGCCAGCAGCAGGGCGTCGTTCGCGGCGTTCAGTCGGTCCGGGCGGTTCAGGGTCAGGGTGCGCACCCCGGCCTGGGTGGTTTCGGTGATCACGGCTTCGCTCATGCCCATCAGCCTAACGCGCGTTTGGCCGCTGGGGGCCGTTTGCTACACTCCGGCGCATGAGCGCCCCCACCCCCGACGACGCGCCGAGTCCAGCGCCGACCACCGTACCGGTCACGCTGGCACTGGACGTCAGCAAGCACCGCATCGGCTTCGCGGTCAGCGCCGGGCGGCTCGCGTTCGGGCGCGGCAGCGTGGACCGCAAACGCCTCCCCCTGGACCTGAAGGCCGTGCGCCTGAAGGTCGAGGAGACCGGCGCGCAGCAGCTCGTGCTGGGGCTGCCGCTGCGCACCGACGGCGCCCAGAGTCCCAGCGCGGACCGCGTGCAGGCCTTCGGGCGCGTCCTGACCGAGAAGGGCTACCGCGTGACCTACCAGGACGAGCGCTTCACCACCCGCCGCGCCCGTGACCTCGGCGCGCAGGACGAGGACGAGGCGGCCGCCGTGCAGATCCTCGAACTGTACCTGCTGGGCCAGTAGGCCCCTCCTGACGGGCCACGCCTCTGGACGCCCCAGTCCAGCCGGGCGCACCGTGGAGCAGGTCCCCTGTTCCGGAGGCCCTGAACGCGTGGTGGTTACGCCGCGCGGACACCCGACTGGCACGCCTGCCTCCGCGCCGGGACGATCCGGGGGCAGCAGGCGTGCCGGTCCCGACCGGGCCGCGTCCCCGCACAGGCGGCGTGCAGGCGACGCGGCTGCGTGGGCCTGCTGACTGATCCGGGTTCAATTTTGCCTATACTTCCGGCATTCACAGTGAACCGGTGGGCCCGGCGGTGAACCCGTCACCGCTGTCTCGGGCGCACCACGGAGGTGTTCATGCAGGGCAACATGATGGACGTTCAACTGACCGTGCCGACCATTCTGGAACGCATCCGCACGCAGTACGCCGGGCGCGAGGTCGTCAGCCTCCTCGTGGCGGGGCGCGACGAGCAGGGCAATCCCGTGCCGCACAAGCACCGCACCACGTATGGGCAGGTCGCCGACCGCGCCCGGCGCCTCGCGGGGGGCCTGCTGGGCCTGGGGCTCACGAAGGGCGACCGGGTGGCGACGCTGGCCGTGAACTCCTTCCGGCACCTGGAGGCGTACCTGGGCGTGCCCAGCGCGGGGCTGGTGCTGCACACCGTGAACATCCGCCTGCACCCCGAGCAGATCGCCTGGATCCTGAACCACGCCGAGGACCGCGTGCTGCTGATCGAGAACGTGTTCGCCGCGATGATCCCCGCGATCAAGGCCGCGTGCCCGCACCTGGAGCACATCCTGGTGCTGGGGCCCACGCCGCAGCCCATCCCGCTGCCGGGCGTGCGGGACTACGACACCTTCGTGCAGGAGAGCGAACCCCTGACCCGCTACCCGGAGCTGGACGAGCGGGACGCGGCCGCCATGTGTTACACGAGCGGCACGACCGGCAACCCCAAGGGCGTCGTGTACACGCACCGCTCGACGGTGCTGCACTCGCTGGCCAGTGCCCCGAAGGACGGGCTGAATGTCGGTGAGGCCGACACGGTCCTGCCCATCGTGCCGATGTTCCACGTGAACGCCTGGGGCCTGCCGTACACCTGCGCCATGTACGGCGCCAAGCAGGTGTACGCCGGGGTGTTCGCGGACGGCCGCAGCGTCGCCACGCTGCTCCAGGACGAGGCGGTGACGATCACGGCGGGCGTGCCCACCATCTGGATGGGCCTGCTGGCCGAACTGGACCGCGCCGCGCAGGCCGGGCAGCCGTACGGGCTGGGTGGCCTGGAGCGCCTGATCGTGGGGGGCAGCGCCGCGCCCGAGGCGATGATCCGCGCCTTCCAGACGCGCCACGGCCTGTCGCTGCTGCAGGCGTGGGGCATGACCGAGACGCATCCGCTCGGTACCGCCAGCGGCGTCCCGTACGGCGTGGACCCCAGCAGCGACGAGGGCTTCGCCCTGCGCGCCAAGCAGGGCCGGACCGTGCCCTTGATCGAACTGGACGTGCTGGACGACCAGGGCGCGCGCCTCCCGCACGACGGGAAGACCATGGGCCGCCTGATCATCCGCGGGCCGTGGGTGGCGAGCAGCTATTTCAAGGGCGAGGGCCAGAGCAACTTCTTCGACCTGGACGGGCAGCTGTGGTTCGACACGGGCGACATCGCCACGCTGGACGAGCGCGGGTACATGCACATCCAGGACCGCGCCAAGGACCTCATCAAGAGCGGCGGCGAGTGGATCAGCTCGGTGGACCTGGAAAACGCGATCATGGCCCACCCGGCCGTGAACCTGTGCGCCGTGATCGCCATGGACGACCCGAAGTGGGACGAGCGGCCCCTGGCCGTCGTGACGCCCAAGCCCGGCCAGAGCGTCACGCATGACGAACTGATCAGCTTCATCGCGCCCCGCTTCGCGAAGTGGTGGCTGCCCGACGCGACCGTCCTGACCGACAGCATCCCCATCGGCGCGACCGGCAAGATCCTCAAGCGTGAACTGCGTGACCAGTACCGCAGTTACAGCAGCACCCAGGGGCTGGTGACGCCCGCCGCACCCGACCGCAGCGAGTGATTGGGGAGTAGGCAGTGGGGAGTGGGCTGGCGTGCCGGACACGTCAGCCCGCTTTCGTTGTAGTGAACGACAGAGCCGCCGCGTCAACCTCCACCACCTACGAATCCACTTCCCACAACCCACTGTCCACAACCCCCTCGCCGTACACTTGCGGGCATGGCTGTTTCGGTGGATGGGCAGTGGGTGACGTTCTCGCCTCCGGCGGGTGCCGTGGGGTTGATCGGGGACGTGACGGACTGGCGTAAGCGTGAGCCGATTCCGGTGGTGGACGGCGCGCCGCTGCGGTTGCGGCTGCCGCGTGGGGCGTGGGTGGAGTACGCCTGGGTGGACGCTTCGGGTGAGGCGTTCGCGGACCCGGACAACGCGCAGCGGTCCCTGAATCCGTGGTGGCCATACCCGCGCGCGGCGGTGGTGGGCGAGTACGCGCGGCATCCGCTGTGGCAGATGCCGGACGCGACCCGGAAGGGCACGGCGCACCGCCTGACCTGGGAAGGCACGGTATTCCCGGGGACGCGGCGGGTGATCGTGTACACCCCGCACGGGTACGCGGGTGGGCCGCTGCCGGTGTACTACGTGCAGGACGGCGTGGCGTTCTACCGCACCGGGAAGCTGGGGGACGTGATGGACCGCGCCGCGGAGGCCGGGCTGGCGCCGGGCGCGGCGTTTGCGTTCGTGGAGCCGGGCGACCGGAACGAGGAGTACTACCTCAACCCCCGGTACCTGGAGTTCCTGACCACCGAGGTCATGCCGCGCGTGGAGGGCGAACTGGTCACGGCGTCCGTGCGGGGCCTGTGGGGGGCGAGCCTGGGCGGCCTGATCAGCCTGTTCCTGGGCGCGCGGCACCCGGAGCTGTTCAGTCGCGTGGCGGCGCACAGCGGGGCGTTCATCGCGCGGCCCGGCGCGACGCGGGAGGGCGTGATCGACACGACCACGGCGGGTGAGTGGCTGCTGGACGAACTGCGCGCGAACCCGCCCACGCACCTCACGACCAGCCTGGACACCGGGACGCTGGAGTGGCTGACCGGCCCGAACCGCCGCATGGCGGGCCTGTTCGCGGACCTGAGCCTGGCGCACCAGTACCGCGAGTACCCCAGCGGGCACAACTGGGTGACGTGGCGCGAGGCGCTGCCCGAGGCGTTCCTGTACCTCCAGGGCGGGTAATGGGACACAGGAGCTGGAGGATGGCAGCAACGGCCATCCTCCAGCTTCTCTATGCGGTCTGCGTCAATCGGCGGCCTGGGCCGCGTTGCGGGTGCGCCACAGGCTGACGAGCACGCCGCCCGCGAGGATCGCCAGGGTCACACCCAGGCTGATGGCCGGGTCGAGCTTGCCGTAGAACTGGTTGTAGAAGATCTTGCCGCCGATGAACACCAGCACCAGCGCCAGCGCGGGCTTCAGGGCGCTGAAGCGGTGAATCAGGGCGTCCAGCGCGAAGTACAGGGCGCGCAGTCCCAGGATGGCGAAGATGTTGCTGGTGTACACGATGAACGGGTCCTGCGTGATCGCGAAGATCGCGGGGATGCTGTCCACGGCGAACACCAGGTCCGCGAACTCGACCATCAGCAGGGCCAGCAGCAGCGGCGTGGCGTGCACCCGGACGCGGCCCTGCACGTCGGGCTGGCGGGTCAGGAACTTCTGCCCATCCAGGCGGGGGCTGATCGGCATGACGCGCCGCAGGGCCCGCACGACCGGGTGCCGCTCCAGGTCGGGCGCCTGGTCGTGGCCGCCCTTCGTGAACAGCAGTTTCACGCCGGTCAGGAGCAGGAACGCGCCGAAGATCCACATGATCCAGTCGAACTGCGTGACGAGCGCCGCGCCCAGGCCGATCATGATGCCGCGCAGGACGATGACGCCCAGGATGCCCCAGAACAGCACGCGGTGCTGGAGGTGGCGGGGGATGGCCAGCGCAGCGAAGATGATGCTGATCACGAACACGTTGTCGAGCGCCAGGGCCTTCTCGACGGCGAAGCCGGTCAGGTACGCCATGCCGCTCTCGGCGCCCAGGGTGGACCAGATCCACGCACCGAACATCAGGGCCAGGACGATGTAGAAGGCACTCAGTTTCAGGCTGCTGGCCACGCTGATCGTCTGTTCCTCGCCCTGCGCGGCGGCGCGGCGGGCGCGGCGGCGCGTGAGGACGCCCAGATCGAAGGCCAGCAGCGCGGCCACGACAGTCAGGAAGAGCAGCCACATCCAGGCGGGCGTGCCGAGCCAGGGGGTCATCAGGATCTCCACGGGGAACCTCCGGGGGCCACCCGTGCGGCGCGGCTCCATGCATGAAGACCGGCAGCGCACACGTGGTGGCGACTGCCGGGTCTGGCCTTTTGCTGCTCCTGACCGGGTTCCCTTTGGGTTCCGGACTGACGATCAGGTGCTCCCTGTGCGGGCGGCGTACTCCCCCGGTATGACCGACAGGATGCCGCACCATGCCAGCCCGACGGTGAGGGTCGTGTGAAAACGGATTCATGGGCGGGCCGCCCCCACTGACAGCCCGGAAGCTGCGCCCCCCACGTTGCAGCGTGTCACACAGCAGTTCAGAGCCGCCGTGAACCTCGACGACTCTGACGGTGTGGTGAGGTCAGGGGGTCTTCAGGGCGTACCCGATGCCGCGCACGGTGCGGATGATGCCGTACCCGTCGAGGTCGCGCAGCTTGGCGCGCATGTTCGCCATGTGCACGTCCACGACGTTGCTGTTGCTGGGCAGCTCGCCGTTCCAGACCTCGCGTTCGATCTCCTGGCGGGAGTACACGCGGCCCGGCTGGCGGGCCAGGAAGGTCAGCAGGTCGAATTCCTTCGGGGACAGCCGGACCTCGTGCCCGTTGTAGTGGCACAGGCGCTTCTGCGGGTGGATCTCCAGCGGCCCGATGCTGATGACCTCGCCGTGCTGCTGGTGGCGCAGCTGCACCTTCACGCGCGCCACGAGCTCCTCCGGATGGAAGGGCTTGGTCATGTAGTCATCCGCGCCCGCCTCCAGCAGGTTCACCTTGCGGTCCACGGCGTCCATGGCGGTCAGGATGATGATCGGCACGCTGCTGGTCTTGCGCAGGCGGCGGGCGATCTCCGCGCCGTCGAAGTCCGGCAGGCCCAGGTCCAGGATGACCAGATCCGGGGTGTGCTCGCGGGCGGCGGTCAGGCCGGTCACGCCGTCGGGGGCGGCCAGTACGCGGTACCCGGCCTGTTCCAGTTCGTACTGCACCACGCGGGTGATGTCCGGGTTGTCCTCGATCAGCAGAATGCGTTGCTCCATGTGACTGTCTCGTCTCCTCAGCCCCGGCTGTCGGGGCGCTCGGGGCTCCCGGGGCGGGGGCCTTGCGCGGCGCGGGGGCCAAAGTGCGCCTCTGTACTTGCGGCCCATCGTAGGGTGCGCGGTGTCCAGTTGGGCAAAGGCCGCTGTTTATGGTTCATTAACAGCCCGTCAGCTCCCGGGAATCCGCACGGTGTCCACCTGAACGCCGTACCGCAGAAGCAAGGTCTTCAGGCGCTGCGTGGCCCCGACCGCCAGCTCCCGGTCGGCGGGGTGGAAGACCAGCGTCAGGCGGGCGCTGCGCCCGGGCTGCGGAGGCTGCGCCTGCACCTGCAATGGGCGCGCGAACGCCGGGTCGGTCCGCAGGTCGCGCAGGATCTGCGAGAAGGTGGGGTCGTCCACGCCCTCCAGGGTGAAGGCGATGCCCTGCACGCCGGGATCGCCCGGCGGCGAGGAGGAATCGGGTGGGGTCATGCGCGCAGGGTCGTGCATCCCGCACGTGGCGCGCAACCGTGCCCTGCATCCGCCGCGCTGGCGCGCCCGGCCCCTAGAATGGCGCGCATGACGGGCCTGAACGCAGACGATCACGACTTCACGGACTTCGGGGACGGGGACGTTCACTTCGAGCACCTGAACGGCGCGGACCTGCACTTCGAGGTGCAGGGCGACCCGACCACCGAGCCGCCGGTCGTGTTCCTGCACGGCGGCCCCGGCTACAACAGCTACTCCTTCCAGGCGCTGTTCGGCGAGCGCATCGAGCGCCCAGTCGTGTACCTCGACCAGCGCGGCTCCGGGCGCAGCGGCCCGCTGGAGGACACCGAGCAGGGCGCCGACACCCTGGACCTCGACACCCTGGTGGGCGACGTGGAGGCCCTGCGGGACTTCCTGGGGGCCGAGCAGATCATCCCGCTGGGGCACGGCTTCGGCGCGCTCGTCGCGCTGGAGTACGCCCGCCGCTGGCCGACCCGCACGGCGCGCGTGATCGCCGTGAACCCCTGGGTGCACTTCCCCGACCTGGCCCGCACCCTGCTGGAAGAAGCCAGCGCGCGGCGCGGCGTGCCCTTCACCGACCCCGCCGACGACCTGCGCGCCGCCACGCCCGACGGGGAACACCCGCCCGTGGGCGGCGCGCGCATCGAGGCGGCGTTCGCGCTGCTGAACGCCCGTGACCTGCTGAACGCCCTGCAGTTCCGGGATCAGGCCAGCCGCATGCGCCTGGAATTCGCGGACGCCGAGGGGCAACTGATCGGCGGCGGCGAGGTGCAGGAGGCGCTCGTGAACCAGGGCCTGTGGGAATTCGAGTACCCGCAGTTCCTGACCGAACTGCGCCGCCCGGTGTTCGTGATCACCGGCGCGCACGACCGCACCAGCTACCCCGAACAGGTGCAGTGGGTCGCGGACCTCGCCGACGCGGACGTGACGGTCCTGGACGCCGGGCACTACCCCTGGCTGGACGACGAGGACGCCTTCGCCGAGGCGCTGGACGACGCCCTGACCCGCTGATGCCTGGCGTGCACCGCCCCTCACCGGGGCGCCCCGGCACCTGCGGTCACGCGGCGCCGCCCCGGACCCCTATACTCCCCCCACACCCCATGACCGCCGCCCCCGCCCTGCCCCGACGCCGGAGTCACCTGTGAAAGGGTTGATCCTGGCCGCCGGCCGCGGCAGTCGCCTGCTGCCGATCAGCGCCACGCGCCCCAAACACGCCGTGCCGGTCGCGGGCGTGCCGATCATCGCGCGGGCCGTGCAGGCGCTGCGTGACGCCGGGGTGCAAGACATCGGGATCGTGACCAGCCCGTCCAGCGAGCAGGACCTGCGCGACGCCACGCAGCACAGCGGGCACCTGACGTTCATCCGGCAGTACGACCCGCTCGGGACCGGGCACGCCGTCCTGACCGCCCGGCACTTCCTGGAGGGCAGC
The DNA here is from genome assembly GCF_001007995.1 of Deinococcus soli (ex Cha et al. 2016). NCBI lineage: Bacteria > Thermotogati > Deinococcota > Deinococci > Deinococcales > Deinococcaceae > Deinococcus > Deinococcus soli (ex Cha et al. 2016). The sequence goes on from NZ_CP011389.1 coordinate 1,344,009, forward strand.
CCGACGCTGCTGTACCTGGGGGACAACCTCTTCGAGGACAGCCTGACGCCCATGCTGGGCGCCCTGCGCTACGGTGACGCCGCGATCGGCGTGAAGGAAGTCCCGAACCCGCAGGCGTACGGCGTGGCGGTCGTGAAGACCGGGCGCCTGCTGCGGCTCGTGGAGAAACCCCGCACGCCCGAGAGCAACCTCGCCGCGTGCGGCGTGTTCAGCTTCAAACCTGCCCTGATCGACATCCTGGAGGACCTGCCGCACAGCACCCGCGGCGAGATCGAGTTCCCGCAGGCCCTCACGGCGCTCCTCGCGCGCGGCGGGCAGGTGCGCGCCGTGGAATTCAGGGGCTTCTGGAGCGACGCGGGCGCCCCCGACGACCTGCTGAGCGCCAACACCCACTACCTCGCGCAGCTGCGGCCCCGCGTGGACGGCCGGGTGGAACGCAGCACCGTCAGCGGCCCGGTCGTGATCGAGGCGGGCGCGCTGATCGAGGACAGCGTCATCCAGGGGCCCGTGTGGATCGGCCCGCACGCCGTGGTGCGCGGCGCGACCCTCGGCCCGTTCGTGAGTGTCGGCGCGCACGCCCGCGTGGACAGCGCCCAGGTGACCGGCACGCTGATCGACGAGTTCGCGCGCGTCCTGCACCCCACCCGGCCCATCCACCGCAGCCTGATCGGCCGGCACGCGCTCGTCACGGCGCCCAGCGACACCGGGCTGCAGATGGTGATCGGGGACCGCAGCGTCATGCGCATGTGACCCGGCCGCAGCGTCATGCACACGTGACCCGGCCCCACCGTCCCGGCTGACCCTTGAGCGTCCCCACACCCGCGCCCCTCCGGGACGGGCGTACGCTACGGGGCATGACTCAACCTGACGGGACGGCCCCCACGCCCCCAGCGTCCGCACCGGCGGGCGAGGTGCTGATCAGCGGCCTGGACACCGGCCCGCACGCCGGGGACCGGGAGAACCTCTCCCCCACCGACAGCCACGCCCGGTTCCTGCCCAGAGACCACCCGGCCCAGGAACCCACCGACGAGGACGGCTGAAGGCGGCCCCGCGCACCCCTGCGCTAGAATGCTCCCTGCACGCGCCCCCGACCTACCGAGTGGGCGCAGTTTCACGCAAGGAGACGTTGAACATGGCCGGTCACAGCAAGTGGTCTCAGATCAAGCGCAAGAAGGGTGCCAACGACAGTAAACGCAGCGCGATGTACAGCAAACACATCCGCGCCATTCAGGCCGCCGTCCGTTCCGGCGGCACCGGCGACCCCGCCGGGAACCTCAGCCTGAAAAACGCCATCGCCGCCGCGAAGGCCGCCACCGTGCCCGTCGACAACATCGACAACGCCATCAAACGCGCCGTCGGCGCGGGCGAGGGCGCGGCCGACTACAAGGAACAGACCTACGAAGGCTACGGCCCCGGCGGCACCGCCATCTTCATCGAGACGCTGACCGACAACGTCAACCGCACCGTGGCCGACATCCGCGCCGTGTTCAACAAACGCGGCGGCAGCCTCGGCACCAGCGGCAGCGTGGCGTGGCAGTTCGAGAAGAAAGGCGTCCTGCTGCTGACCGACACCAGCGAGCAGGCGCAGGAAACCGCCATCGAATACGGCGCCGAGGACATCCAGGAATCCGACGAGGGCCTGGAGATCAGCACCGGCCCAGCCGACCTGTACGCCGTGCAGGACGCCCTGACCGCCGCCGGTTTCGCCATCGAGAGCGCCCAGATCACCATGATCCCCAGCAACACCGTCGCCGTGAACAGCGACGACGCGAAGAAACTCATGACCCTGATCGACGCCCTCGAGGACCTCGACGACGTCCAGAACGTCTACAGCAACGCCGACCTCCCCGACGAGGAATAAAGGTCGATCGTTGAAAGTTGATGGTTGATGGAGGACACACCCTCTATCAACCATCAACTTTCGACCATCAACCCTCCAGCACCAGGGCCTGGGCGTTGCCGCCGAGGCGGTCCCAGAGGGTGAAGGCGGCGCGGGCGCCGGGGCGGATGATGCCCTCGTCATCCCAGCCGGCGGCCAGGGCGGGGCCGCGCGTGTGGGCCCACAGGACGTCGTGTTCGGTCAGGGCCTGTTCGGGGGCGAGGCGCGCTCCGCTGTCGTCCACGCGGGTGATCGCCGCGGCGAAGTTCGCGCGGTACTCGGGCGGGGCGACCGGGGCGTCACTGCCGAACGCGAGGATCGCCCCGGCGTCCCGCAGGGACCGGAAGGCGTAACTGAGGCTCTCCAGGTGCGGCATGAGGTCGCGGATCATGGGGCCGTCCGCCTGGAGGTGGATGGGCTGCACGCTGGCGGTCAGGCCCCGGAAGCGCGGGAGGTCCTCGGCGCGCAGGTGCTGGGCGTGCTCGACGCGCAGGCGGATGCCACGCGCCTCGGCGTGGGGGCGCAGTCGGTCGTAGGCGTTCAGGACCTCGGTGTTCGCGCGGTCCCCGATGGCGTGCGTGACCGGTGTCAGGCCCAGCTCGATCGCCTCACGGCCCAGCTCCGCGATGAGTTCAGGCGGGTCCAGCGGCATCCCGGTGCCGGAGCCGTCCGCGAAACCGGGGGCGTGCAGCCACGCGGTGCGGCTGCCGAGCGCGCCGTCCGCGAAGAACTTCACCCCGCCCCACTGGAACAGGCCACCGGGCGCGCGGGCCAGTCCCAGCACGCGGGCGTGCCCCAGCCGGTCGTGCGGCAGGCACGCCCATACCCGCAGCGGCAACTCGCTCTGCTGCGCCAGCGTCTGGAGCGCCCGGGGTGCCTCGGGCGACTCGAAGGCCATGGTGTGCGCACTCACGTACCCGCGCGCCGCCAGATCCGCCGCGCCCGCACGCGCCGCCGCGAGGTACTCCGCGCCGGTCGGTTCCGGAATCACACGCGCCACGAGATCCGACGCGTGCTCCAGCAGGCAGCCCAGGGGCCGCACGATCCGCCCCCCCTCCGGGTCCGGCGTGCCCTCGTGAATCCCGGCCAGTCGCAGAGCGGCGCTGTTCGCCCAGCTCAGGTGCAGGTCCCGCGAGTACAGCAGGACCGGGTGGTGCGGACTCACCTCGTCCAGCAGCGCCGCTGTCGGGTACCCACTCAGGCCCAGTTCTGAGAGCAGGAACCCACCCCCACGAATCCACGTACCACGCGGCGTGTTCATCACCTGCTGCGCCACGCGCGCCTGCACCTCCGCCACACTCCGCGCGCCGTGCAGGCCCACCTGCGACAGCGAGAAGCCGTACGTCACGAGGTGAATGTGCGCCTCCGCCAGCCCCGGCGTGAGCAGCAGATCCCGGTGATCCAGCACCTGCGCGCCCGGCGCCAGTGCCGCCACGTCCTCCCGCGCGCCCACCGCCAGCACGCGCCCGCCCCCCACCAGCACCGCGCCCACCTCGGGCCGCGCGTCATCCAGCGTGAATACGCGCGCCAGCACCACCGTCAGATCCTGAGTTCTCATGCCCGCCCAGCCTACGCCACCCAACCCGGACGGGGGACACGCACCGAAACCACCCCCGGGGCGCGCACGCGCCTGTTAGACTCAGCGCATGCCCCGCATCCTCGTGGTGGATGACGACGCCGCCATCCTCAAGCTTGTCAGCGTGATCCTGTCCCGCGCCGGGCACGAGGTGCGCACCAGCACCCACCCCGTCGAAGCCCTCGACCTCCTGAAAGTCTTCACGCCCGACCTCGTCATCAGCGACGTCGTCATGCCCTACATGACCGGCCTGGAATTCCTGGAGAAGATCCGCGCCAACGAGCAGCTCGCCAGCCTCCCATTCATGCTGCTCTCCAGCCACGCCGAACGCGGCGACGTGCGGCGCGGCATGAACCTCGGCGCGGACGACTACCTGCCCAAACCCTTCACGCCCCAGGACCTCACCGGCGCCATCGACGCCCGCCTGCGCCGCGCCGGCCTGAACCAGCAGAACGAAAACCAGATGCAGGCCAAAGGCCTCGGCACCGCCCAGGTCATCTGGAAAGGCAGCACCGTCACCTGGGTCAGCCGCAAGGCCCTTGAACTGTTCTTCTACCTCCTGGAACACAAGGAAGTCACCAGCTGGGAGGCCGCCGAGGCCCTCTGGCCCGAAAAGGACGAAGCGCGCGCCAGCAGCCTCTTCCACACCACCCTCCACCGCCTGCGCCGATCCTTGAGCAACGAGTCCGTCGTCAGCACCAACCGCCGCTACGCCCTGGCCAGCGACCTGAACCCCGAATACGACGTGCAACGCTTCGAACTGCTCGCCGCGCAGGCCGAACAGGGCAGCCTCGGCCTCGAAGAACTCCGCGAACTCGTCGCGCAGTACGGCAACTACCTCCCCGGCACCGACAGCCCCTGGGCCGACGACGTCCGCGCCCGCCTCGAACAGAAACAACTCACGCTGCTCGGCATCGCCGCCCGCGCCGCCACCGCCGCCGGACGCGACCGCGACGCCGCCCAGTTCCACCAACGCGCCCTGGCCATCGACCCCATGAGCGAACACGACTGGCAGGGCCTCGCCAAAGCCCTCGACACCATCGGCGACCCCCGCGCCCGCCTCGCCGCCCAGCGCGAAGCCTGGTGGGCTGTCGACCTCGACTGACACGCACACACCAGCAGGCCCGGCACACCCGTGACCGGGCCTTCCACATGTGCGGCACCACCCCACCCGACCACCCGGTACGCTAACTGAACCGGAGGTCACATGTTCGACACCAGAGAGCCCCTCACCGGCAAACCACCCCAACCCAGAACCCCCACCCCCGCCACGCCCCGCCCACTCAAAGCAGGCACCCAGACCTGGCAACGCACCTTCCGCGGCGCCGCCAACGGCGTCACCTTCCAACTCCGCATCATCCGAAAACCCAACGGTCACCTCAGCGCCCGCTACCAGGCCACCCCCGGCCAAAGCAGCGGCTGGCACCTATTGATAACGGCATAAGTTTGAGTCCATCAAATGCTGAGGCAGGTCGATGTACCGAACCCGTTGCCAAGCCGTCGTCAGCTTCGCTTTCAGCATGCCCACTGAGCGGGCACAGAAGTTCCCCAGCACATTCCGCTTCACGTACGCCCACACCAGCTCGATCGGATTCAATTCCGGAGCGTACGGCGGCAAAAACACCAGCGACAGGCGTTCGTGGCGCTCCACGAACGCCTGGGTTGCCTTCGCTCGGTGAATGCCCGCGTTGTCCAGCACCACCACGATCTTCCCCTGCACATGGCGCAACAGATGCTGGAAGAACCGGGTGACGTCCCCACTCCGGATCGCCCCAGGCTTCGTGTGCTGGAAGAATCGACCGTCCGAAGTGATCGCCCCGATCGTCGAGAGTTTTTCCCAGTTGGCCGGGAGTATGACCAGGGGCGTCACGCCCCTGGTCGACCACGTTCGTCTTCGCACGCCTTTCAGCGAGAAGCCAACCTCATCCAGGTACACCAGGGTGGCGCCCTGCGCGACCTTTTTTTCCCAACTCCGGAGCCACCTGTTCTTTCCAGGACGCGATCCGGAGTTCATTGCGTTCTGCTGCCCGTCCATCCGGCATCTGGGGCGTAAACCCCAGCTGCCGAAGCATTCTCCGGACGTGATCGGGGTGGTACCACACGTCGAAGTGCCGCCCGATCAGGTCTGCGACTCGTCTGGTGCTCCAGGTCGGGTCAGGGAAGCCATGGTGCAGCGCACCCTCCCGCAGGAGGGTGCGGACCTGTTCAAGCTGGGCGGCGGTGAGTCGCGAGGGGCGTCCTGTCGTCACCGTTGCCTGGAGACTGCCGGTGCGCTTCAGACGTTTCTTCCAGTTACTGACGGTGTGTACGGACACGCCGAAGTGATCGGCAATCGCCTGCTGTGAATGCTGGCCCCCTTGAAGCCAGGGGGTCGCCGCCAGTCGACGTTCCTCCAGCTGCGCCCGGGAGTATTTGGATGGATGCCATTCGGCCACACCTCCAGCATACCAGCTCGTATTTACATCGTTATCAATAGGCGGTAATGCAAACAAAGCCTACAACCCAGTCTGGAAAACCAAGGCAGCTAATCCAAAGGGCTACGAGAACAACGGCGGCCTGGATTCAAACGGCGATTTTGCCATAACTCCCACAGAAGCTGCAGACGCAGTTCGACTTCACTGGAGAGAGGTTTATGGAAACAATATAGATGAACGGAGTAGACATCTTGAACGACAGTGGTACATCGCTCGCAATCCTGACACAAACAGAGATGAAAGAAAATGGAAGTCAGTATACCACTCTGGAATTTTTTCAGATAAGTTGAATAGCACGTTCAACAATCAGCAGACAAGTCAACAGAATCAGACATCAAATACATCCGGAGGTCACCAAAATCAGATTCAAAACTCCCAGCAGTCCGGTACAATTAGCGAGGTGAGCCCCCAAATAAAAAGAACCATGCGCGCCAATAAGGATTGGGGAGCAGAAATTGGCTCTATCGACGGAGTCAAGGCATACCACAATGACGGACTGAAATCACCAGAGGAGAGCGTATCTGGTGACCGGAACTATTCAAGGGATGGCAGTAAGTATGAGTACGGCCTTAAATGGCAATGCGTAGAATTTGTCAGACGCTATTACTACGACAAACTGGGTGTTGAATTTGCTCCAAGATCAGGCAATGCAGAGGATTATTTTGACAAAAACACTCCAGACGGCAACACTAACTCCCGAAGAAAATTAACTCAGTTTAAGATAGGATCTACAGAAAAACCTAAATATCAGGATCTGATTATATTCGGTCCCAACCCATTTTCTTCAGTGGGGCATGTAGCAATTGTATCAAGCTCTTCGGACGACAATTTCACTATAGCTCAACAGAATGTAGGTGTAAAATTTACTGATACGATAGGCTTGGAAAATAAATCAGTAGCTGGCAAGAAAATTTACAAGATATCTCAATCACACAGATCTCTGAACGTCATGGGATGGCTAAGGAAATGAAGCGCATAATTCTGTCAGCTTTTTTTATGATTTCTTGCTCAGGCTCAGGCTCCTCAACAGACAAATCCATAACCACAAGCATATTTTGCGCAAGCTACAAATGTACGGCCACAGGCAATGAGGATGGAATACAAAGGTACAAAATTAACAATCAAAGTATTACGAAAAACACACAGTTGTTCATCAATAATAATAAAAAATATCCCAACAGGTACAGCATCTTTCTGGGCGAAGGGAGTCTGCTGTACGGGCCAAGTCCGAACGATTGCAAAATGATCGACCTGTTCTATAAGTTTTATGGCCTAAAAGATCTTGACATCAAAAATGATCTTTTCGCAGCAAGCGCCCTTGTCGATGATAAAGCAGTAGATTATGCAATAATTAAAGAATTCAAATCCTCCGGAATTCAAATGGTGGCATACATTCGAAGCTCACCAGACCCAAGCATGAAGCCAAAAAAAGGCCGTCTAGAGTTCGGCATTATGCCAAAAACGCAATATCCACCATCAAAATAAATTTTAAGGTCATACTGCCAATCATTCACATACTGAGCGCCTGAAATCCTCTTGCTTGCGCCTGGCCGTCCTGCCTGGGCGCGTTTTGCTGTCTGGGTAGGCTGGTTGGCGTGGGCTGGTGCCGTCTGTGTGGCGGGGTGTGCGGTCTGGGTGGGCGCGCTAGACTTTGCGTTATGACGGTTTCGCTGACGACGGCGCAGATTCGGGAGAAGTACCTGCAGTTCTTCGAGGGGAAGGGGCACCTGCGGTTGCCGAGTTACAGCACGGTCGCGCCGGATCCGACGACGCTGTTCACGGTGGCGGGCATGCAGCCGTTCAAGGATCAGTTCATGGGCGCCCCGGCGGTGTTCGATGGCGTGGCGAACAGGCGCGTGACGACGGCGCAGAAGTGCGTGCGCTTGGGTGACATCGAGAACGTGGGGCGCACGCGGCGGCACCTGTCGCTGTTCGAGATGATGGGCAACTTCAGCTTCGGGGATTACTTCAAGCGGGACGCGATTCACTGGGCGTGGGAGTTCCTGACCGGGGCCGAGTGGATGGGCATGGACGCCAGCAAGATGTACGTGACCATCTACAAGGATGACGAGGAGGCGTTCACGTACTGGACGCAGGAGATCGGCCTGGATGCCAGCCACATCCACCGCTTCGATGCGGATGAGAACTTCTGGCCCGCGAACGCGCCGCTGGAGGGGCCGAACGGGCCGTGCGGGCCGTGCAGCGAGATCTACTACGACCGGGGCCCGAAGTACGGGGAGGACACCTGGGGGGATTACTTCCAGACGCGGGAGAGTGCGCGGTTCCTGGAGGTGTGGAACCTCGTGTTCCCGCAATTCGACCGGCAGGAGCCGCTGGCGGACGGGACGCCGGTGCTGCGGGATCTGCCGTTCAAGAACATCGATACGGGCATGGGCCTGGAGCGCGTGGCGAGCGTGGTGCAGGACGTGCCGGACTTCTACAGCAACGACGTGTTCGCGCCGATCGTGGCGCGGGTCGCCGAGTTGAGCGGGAAGCCCTACGAGGGTGAGGTGAGCGTGTCGCACCGCGTGGTCGCGGAGCACCTGCGGTCGGTGAGCATGATCCTGGCGGACGGCACGCCGTTCAGCAACACGGGGCGTGGGTACACGCTGCGCAAGATCATGCGCCGCGCGATCCGGCACGGATACCTGCTGGGCTTCCGCGAGCCGACGCTGTTCCAGCTCGTGCCGCTGGTGGTCGAGGGGATGAGCAGTGCATACCCCGAGCTGCGCGACAACCAGGCGAAGGTGGAGGCGTCCGTGAAGGCCGAGGAGGAACGCTTCCTGAAGACGCTGGAGGGCGGCATCCAGCGTCTGGGCGGGCTGCTGTCGGGCATGGAGCGCGGCGCGGTGCTGTCCGGGCAGGACGCGTTCGTGCTGTACGACACGTACGGCTTCCCGGTGGACCTGACGCTGGAGATCGCCGAGGAGTACGGCATCACGGTGGACGAGGCCGGGTACGCCGAGAGCCTGGAGAACGCGCAGGAGATCGCGCGGGCCGGGAGTAAGTACGGCAAGAGTGAACTGTTCGGCGGGAACCAGGAGGCGCTGGAGGGCCTCGCCCGCACGGAGTTCGTGGGGTACGACGAGCTGAGCGTGCAGGCGGACGTGGTGGCGCTGATGGGCGCGGGCGAGCGCCTGAGTCACCTGACGGCCGGGTCGGAGGCGACGGTGGTGCTGTCCCGCACGCCGTTCTACGCCGAGGGTGGCGGTGAGGTGGGTGACACGGGCCGCCTGGAGTGGGACGGCGGCGCCGGGATCGTGCGAGATACCCGCAAGACGCCGCAGGGTGTGTTCCTGCATGACGTGCTGGTCGAGGAGGGCGAGCTGCGCGAGGGTGTCAGCGTGCGCGGCGTGGTGTCCGGCGAGCGCCGCGCCACGGAGCGGCACCACACGGCGACGCACCTGCTGCACGCGGCGCTGCGGGCGGTGCTGGGTGAGGGCGTGGCGCAGAAGGGGTCGCTGGTCGCCCCGGATCGCCTGCGGTTCGACTTCTCGCACGGCTCGGCCCTGACGGCGCCGGAGATCGCGGCGGTGGAACTGCTCGTGAGCCGCTGGGTGAGTGCGAACTTCCCCGTGACGTGGCAGGAGATGCCCATCGCGGACGCGAAGGCGGCGGGCGCGACCGCGCTGTTCGGCGAGAAGTACGGCGAGACCGTCCGAGTCGTGCGCGTGGGTGGCAGCGTGGAGTACGCCGGGCAGCCCGTGAGCAGCATGGAACTGTGCGGCGGGGCGCACGTGCGCCGCACCGGGGACATCGGCGCGTTCGTGATCCTCGGGGATGAGAACGTGGCCGCCGGGGTGCGCCGCGTCGAGGCGCTCGCCGGGGACGCCGCGACCGCGTGGGTCCGTGAGCGCCTGAACGCCGCCGCGAAGGTTGCCAGCCTCCTGAATACGAGCGTGGACGGCCTGGAAGCGCGCGTGAGCGGCCTCCAGTCGCAGCTGAAAGCGGCCGAGAAGGATGTCGCGGCGGTCAAGCGTCAGCTGGCCGAGGCGCAGATGGGCGGTGGCAACGGCGGGGCCGCGCAGACGCGCGAGCTGGGTGGCTTCCGGGTCGCCGCGCTGAAGCTCGCGGGCCTGGAAGGCAACGAGTTGCGCGGCGCGGCTGACAAGCTCCTCGACCAGAGCGGCGCGGACATGGTCATCGTCGCGGGCGAGAAGGGCCTCGTCGTGAAGGCCACCAAGGACGCCGTGACCCGCGGCGCGCACGCCGGGCAGCTGATCGGCAAACTGGCTGCGGCGGGTGGCGGCAAGGGCGGCGGCCGCCCCGACATGGCGCAGGCGGGCGTGACCGACACCGACGCCGCACTGGGCGCGCTCGACACTGCGTTCTGAACTGGCGGCAGAATTCAGAGGTATCGAGCAAGCCCTTCGATACCTCTGAATCGAGCAGAGCGAGTACCTGAACAGGACAGCGGTTGGAAGTGGAATGGAGGGGCGTGCCCTTGGCCCCTCCATGGAACTGGAAACCGCTGTGAACAGCACAACAGCAGAGGCGGGAGCGTGATGCTCCCGCCTCTGCCCTGTCGGGTTACCTGAGTTGTTCGAGGATGGTGGGGTCCTGGATCTGGCGGTCCTGGGCGAGCAGGAGGGCCTTGCTGATGACCTCGGCGGTGCGGGGATCGGGGTCGGCGAAGGGCAGGAAGATGCGCCCCTGCTGCTGGTTGTGCACGGGGATGATGCACAGGTACCCGCCGGGCTGGCGGTGGACGGTGCCGCTGCCGAGGTGCAGGGTGTAGCGGGCGTGGTGGCCCTCAATCAGGGCGTGGTCACTCTGGACACGGACGTTGGTGAGTTTCAGGAGGCGCAGGGTTTCGCGCAGCAGGGCCCCGCGCATCTCGGTGGTGCTCTTGGTGGCTTCGGGATCGACGCCGCCGACGTGGGCGACGGAGACGATCAGGTCGAGGTCGCGCAGCGTCTCGCTCAGAAGGCGGGGGGGCACCTCGCTCAGGAGCATGGGTTCGGTGGCGTCGCGGCGGATGAAGTACGCGGCATTGACCGGGGTCCCCTCGACCTCGTTCGGGGTGCCATAGCCGACGCTGGTGTCCAGCCAGACGTTGATGCCCTCGGCGTGCCAGGTCTTGCGGACGCCCTCCTCGGGGACGGTGATCCAGCCGCGCGTTTTCAGGAGGGCGGCGGCCTTGCCGGGCTGGACGTGCTGGTCGGCGTAGCGGGTGACGCGCCGCGCGCCCTGTTCGGCGGTGGTGAGGGGGTAGTACTCGCGGAACACCTGCTTGAAGGGCTGCGTGATCTGGCGGTCCATGACCTGCGCCTGGAAGGCGGGCCAGTGGCCGCTGGCGTACAGGTCGTGCGGGTGCGCGAGGCGCAGGGCGTGGTCGCCGATGGGCTGCGGTCCGCTGGGCGTGTCGAGGGTGTCGCCGGTCCACCAGCCGAGGTGCGTTTCGTTCAGCACCCACACGAGACTGCGCAGCATGGGCGCGATGACGGGGTGCGCGGCGAGGTCCGTGAGTTCCTGCGGCTGGATGTGGTCGCCGCGGATCATGGTCTCCTCCAGCGCGGCGCGCATGCGCCTGCGGGTGGCGCCCAGTTCCTTCGCGGCGGCCTGGAGGGCCTGCACGTCCGGGCGTTTCTTCAGGGCGGGCGGCAGGGCCTTAAGGGGCTTGTCGCCGCGCGTCACGGTCAGGCTGGCCTCACCGTCCGGGCTGAGGTGAATGCCGACGCGGAGGTCGCCGTCGGTGACGGCCGCCGTCCAGTCGGGGGCGGTGCGGGCCTCCATGGCCCACATCAGGCGCTGCGGGTCGGCGTACCCGGCGCTGCGGGCAAGGTTGAGCAGGCCGATGTCCGCGGCGCGGCGTTCACTGGCCTGCCGCTGCGCGCCGAACTGCCGCGCGTCCCGGCGGAAGTCGCTGATGAGGCGGTAGCGGCCCTCCAGTTCCCGCGCGGCCTTCCCTTTCGCTCGGGCCAGGGGTAGCAGGCCCAGGGCGCGCACGGCGTCCTGGTTGCGTTTCGCCGTGATGCGGGCGGTCAGGTCGTCTTCTTTCAGTTCGCCCAGGATGGCGCGGGCGTACGTCTCGGCGCGTTTGTGCCCGCCGCTGCTGCTGGCGTACTTGGCGGCGTCCAGCAGCGCGCTGAACCGCGCCCCGCCGAGTGCCTTGAAGGTCTGGCGGAACCAGGCGACGTCCACGGCGCCCTCGGTCAGGTCGGCGGGGCTCAGGGGCGTGCGCTCGCCGATCTCGGCCTCCCAGGCGTCACGGACCTCCTGCGGGACGCTCCAGTTGCTGTCGCGGGTGTGGGCGTGCAGCCAGTACACGCCGTCCTTCAGGCCGCGCCAGCCCAGCGCGCCCGCGACCAGCGGCGCCCACTGCGGCGCGAACATGGCGAGGTCCAGCAGGCGGGTGTCCGGCAGGTTCAGCGCGGCGGCCTGCGCGCGGAAGGACTCGGGCGTATCCCCTGCCTGTGGGAATGCCACGCGGATCAGGTGGCTGAAGGTCACGTCGCGGCTCTCGTTGCGGCCCTGGTAGCCGCGCTTGAGGGGATTCTTCCCCATGCCCGCCAGCAGCCGCAGGGTCAGGTCTGCGCCGTGGATGCTGCTCAGGGCCAGGGCGGGCGCGGTGGCGGGGGTTTCCAGGTCACCGCGGGCCAGTTCGACCTCCAGCACCCGGTCCCGGACGCGATTCACGGCCGCCTCCCAGTCGGGGTGGGTGGGCCACTCGGGTTTCAGGGTGCGGCGGGTGTAGGTGCCCAGGTCGTCGAAATCGTGCCCGTAGTAGTGGCGGCCGCGTTCCGGGCGCGGGCCGATCAGCGTGTCCAGCAGGTCGTCGGTGGTCGCCCAGCCCTGCGCGTAGGCATGCAGCAGCAGCGCGGTGTTCACGCGCTGGCGGGGCAGGTTCGGGTACCCCGCGCCGCGGTGCAGGTGCAGCGCCCAGAAGCGCCGCTGCTGGTCCGGCGTCCAGGTGCGCCAGTCACCGCGCGGCATGATCGGGTTCAGCAGGTCGCGGGGGTCCTCCTGCCACCAGGAGCGCAGCGGGTCGGTCTGCATGCGCGCGTCCCCTGGTAGGTAGACCAGCGCGGTCTCCCAGGCGTCCAGGGCGAGGTCGGTGTCCAGGGGCGTGGCGTGCGCGGCGTGCAGGGCGTCCACGATCACGCGCGCCAGGTCCGGGTGTTCCAGGCGCAGCGTGACCAGCGGCCCCAGCGTGCGGTGCAGGGTGCGGCGCAGCAGGTCCTGCCGCTCCTCGGCGGCGGTGCGGGCGGCCTGATGCTCGGCGAGGTCGTCCTCGTCGGCGTCGGCCAGCAGGTCGTCCAGCCCTTCCTGGTCGAGGCCCAGCAGGTCCAGCACGGCCGTGTCGAGTGCGGCTGCTTCGAGTGCGACAGTGTCGGGCGTGGCGGCCTGCGCGCCGTTGCCGTCCAGTTCGTCCTGAAGTTCGGCGTCGGTGGTCCCGGTGCGGTTCACGAAGTGGCTCAGCGCCCAGTGCAGCCGGGTCAGGTCACCGTCCTGCGCGTCCGGGCGGTCCTGCCACCAGCCGGTCCAGACGTCCCACAGCGGCATGGGCTGTCCGTCCTTGCCCGGGCGGAGTTGCCAGGGGCGCACGTTGCCCAGCAGCTGGGTCTCCTGACCGTCCCAGCCGGGGCCGGTCAGCGGGGTCTCGCGGTGGGTGACGAGCAGGGCGTCCAGGTCGCGCAGGAGGGCCGCGCCGCGCGTGACGTCTGCGGGGTAGTCGCGCTCGCGGGGCTGCGGGGCCTGGGGCCGGGTGAGGCGTGCAGGGTCGAACAGGCCCAGGCCGTCGGCCAGGGTCAGCTGCGTGTCCGGTTCGGTCAGGCGGGCCAGCAGGGTGGCCTCGGTGACGTTCTTCGCGCTGAAGTCGGCGGGCGGCGCGGCGCCGGTCTCGATCAGGAGTTGCAGGCCCGCCTGCCGCTGATCGGTGTTGGGGCCGCTCAGCAGGGCGGGGGCGCTGCGCTGCGCCTGCGCGGGGTCGCTGGCGAGCAGGCGGATCAGGCCGCGGCGCAGGTCGGCACTCTTGCGCCTGAGCAGGCCGTGCACCACGTCGACCTCGGCGGGGTCGGGCGTGAAGTGCGCCATGACGGCCACGGCCTCCTGCGACACGTTGCTGTTGCGGTCCTGCAGCAGCGTCAGGAGCAGCGCGCGGGTGGACGCGTCCAGCGGGTGCGCCGCCGCGTGGTCCTTCAGGCTGCGCAGCAGGGCGGTCTTGCCGTACGCGCTCAGTCCACTCAGGTGCGGGGTCAGGGCCGTGAAGGGCCGCTCGCCGCGCAGGGCGGGCAGGGCGTCGAGGGCCTCCACGCGGGCGGGGACGTGTCCCAGCCAGGGGAACAGCAGCGGGTCGTGCCAGGCGCTGTCCGGGAGGCGCAGGGCGTACGCCTCGAACTCCTCGAAGGTGTGCGGGAACGAGCCGATGCCCCAGCGGTTCACGGCGCTCCCTGCCAGCGCGGCGAGGCGCAGGTCGGCGTCGGTCAGCAGGGCGCGGCGGTCGTCGTCGGTCAGCAGCTCGGCAGCGGTCAGGAACTGCGCGGCGGCCATGCGGCGGGCCGGATCGGTGTCGGTCAGGACCGTGCGGGCAAGGTCGGCGGCCTGCACGGCGTCGCGCATGCCCAGCGTGAACAGCGCGAGGTAGGCGTCCACCCCCTCGCCACCCTGCACGGCCTCCCGCGCGGCCTGCGGGTCGTCCAGGAAGGTCAGCGCGCGGGTGAGGTGCGCCCGGACGACCTTCAGGTCGGTCACGTCGTAGTTCAGGCCGAACCACACGCACGCGGCGCGCAGGGTGGCGGCGAAGCGCAGCAGGTCCTCCTGAAGGATCAGGCGCAGCGTGCGGGTGAAGGCGTCCGCGCTGGCCTCGTCCACGGTCTCGAGGATCACCTGCCGCAGGCCCTCCTGGCGCTGCGCGGCGAGCAGCAGGCCCTCGGCGAGCGTCCAGGCGTCCTCGCGGGTGCTGCTCAGCAGGGCCAGGGGCACGTGGCGGCCCATCCGGGCGACCGGGTGCTGCGTGCCCGCCGTGTCGCGCAGGATCTGGAAGATCGCCTCGTCGCCGTCGCTGATCGCCTGACCCAGCAGCAGGCCCAGGCCCTGGGCCTCCCAGGGGTTCAGCAGGCCCGCGTGCACCGCGAACCACTCGGCGTTCTGGGGGTAGTCGCGGGTGGTGTGCCACGCCTGCCACAGCCAGTGCGCGGCGTGCGCGGCGGACAGCCGGTGGCCGGGGGCGCGGAAGGCACGGCGGGCGTAGCCCTGCGGGTACGGGTGGCGGGTCAGGATGGCGTGCAGCGTGCGGGCGGCCAGCGCCGGGAAGTGCGGGAAGAACGCGGCGGCCAGGGCGTCCCGGTCCTCGGGCGTGCTGGCGTGCAGGGCGTCCACCAGTTCGTCCTGAAGCCGCTGGCGTTCCTGCTGGTCGCGAACGCCCTTCACGTGCGCCCTGATCAGGGTGGCCCACGGGGCGGGCAGGGCCGCCACGCGCGCGTCGAAGCCGGGTGTCCAGGGCTGCTGGAAGGTCCGCAGGTGGTCCTGAATGTCCATGATCAGCCTCCTGCCAGGGCGGTCAGGCGCAGCAGCAGCAGGGTGCTGTCGGGGCGCAGGGTGACGGGGGCCGTCAGATCGGTCAGCTGCTCGTCGTCGAGGAACACGTAGTACAGCCCGTCGCGGAAGGCCGTCAGGGCGGTGCGGGTGGCCTCGTCCGGGGTGACGGTCGCGGCGCGGTCCTGCGGGCCCACGGCCACGCGGCCGGTCAGGGCGGCGTCCTCCAGTTCGCGTTCAGTCAGGACGCGCAGGACGCCCACGCCCGCCTGCCGTTCGTGGTACGCGGCGAGTTCGTGTTCGACCAGTGCGGTCAGCAGACTTTCCAGGGTGTGGGTGTCGCCGGTCAGGGGAATGGGGCGGCGTTCGAAGGGCGTGCGGCGGCCCAGGAGTTTCGTTTCGACGATCATGCGGGGGTGACCTCCCGTGGAGTGAGGGCGGGTGGGAATGGTGCTTTGTTCACGTTCGACTCTACCCCGCCCGGGCCATTATGTAAAGGGCGTAATTAGCTGGCAGGTTTTCACCTTACGTGGGCACACCGACGAGCTGCCCGGCCCACCTCGCACCCCGGTATGCCGACCGACGTGGGCGTGAATATCCAGCGGGGCCAACGATACGGTCCGGAGCACCTCAGTCAGCCCGGGCGGCTCAGGCGGATCAGGGCCAGCTGCCCGGCCGCGAACCACGCGCACAGCAGGGTCAGCAGGGCCGCGCCGCCCACGGTCAGCAGGGTCAGGCGCGTGGACAGGACGCGCAGTTGCGCCCGCCACGCCTGCACCTGCGCGCGGGCGTCGGCCAGGGCGGGCCACGCGCTGCGGTCTTCCAGCGCGCCGCGCCAGTCGCGGGCGGCGTCGGCGCTGCGGGTCAGGGCGCCGTCCGGGAACAGGGTGGTCAGCAGCGGCACGCGCCCGGCCGCCTCGCTGAGCGCCTCCAGGGTGCGGGCGGCCTCCAGCGCCTCGGGGCGGGCCAGCACATCCAGGGGGGCGAGGCTCGCCTGCACGTCCGCCAGCTGCCCGTCCAGCCGCGTCAGGGTCGCCTGCGCGTCCCGCAGCGTCGCCCGCGCCGGGGCGAGGGTCACCCAGACGCCCAGCCACGCCCCCAGCGTGAGCAGGGCCGCCAGCCACAGTCCCGTCAGACCCAGCCCTCTCATGTACAGTCGCCGCGCGGTACGGTCCCGCCGTCTCCCGTACCGCGCAGGGGTGTCCTGGTGCTCCGGCCCCCTCACAGGCCCAAGTCTTCGCGCTGCGCGCGGGTCAGGCCACCCACGACGAGCGCGTGACTGCCCACGATCAGCTCACGGATCAGCTCCGGCGATACGCGGCCGTCCAGCGTCACGGTCACCCAGTGGCGTTTGTTCAGGTGGTACCCGGGCGTGATCGCGTGGTGCGCGGCACGCAGCTCGTCGCCCCGTTCGGGCCGCACCTTCATGGAGACGGTCACGGGGTCGGCCTGCACGTCGGTCAGGGCGTACATCTTCCCGGCGGCGTCGGGGCCGACCTTGAACACCAGGGTCGTCGCGCCGAACGGGAACGTCTCGCGCGAGTGCGGCAGCGCGGCGCACAGGGCGCGCAGGTCGGCGATGGACTGCATGGGCCCAGCGTACGCCTCAAATGGACTCCGGTTGAACGGTTTTGGCACACCACTCAACCCGAGCGGATGCGATTCAGAGCCGAACGGATTCCGGGCGTGGAGTTGGCGACCCGGTGGTCACCGAAACAGACGGCATCCGTATCAGCTCTCGCTGGGGTCGTCCAGGCCCTCGGCGCTGGCCAGGGCCTCGTTCGCCTCGGCGCGGCTGGCGTCCCCGCCGCCGATCAGGGTGGCGACCTCCTGCGCGTTCAGGCCGTCCGTGCTCGGGGCGGGAACCGGCGGGGCGTCCGGGAGGGCGTCCGGCATGGGGCCCTGCCCGGCGTGGGCGTCCGGCGTGGTGGGCGGCGTGTGGGGGGCCAGGGTGGGGTTCACGGGCAGCGTGTCATCGGGGGTCATGCCTCAGCGTGGCGCGGCGATGCGTGGGGCGGCTGATGATTCGCTCAAGGTGCCGTGATGAACTGTGGCCCATGCGCCGACTCGTGCTCCTGCTGCCGCTGCTGCTCTCGGCGGCCCCCCTGTCACCGTCTGCCCAGCCGGTGCGCCTGGCGATCCTGGGGGACTTCAACGGGCCGTACGGCAGCACGACCTACCCCGCCCCGCTGGCCCGCAGCGTGACGCGGATCGTGAACGAGTGGCAGCCCGACGCGGTGCTCTCCCCCGGCGACCTGATCGGCGCTCAGCAGGCCAGCCTGGGGGACGCGCAGGTGCGGGCCATGTGGGCGGCCTTCGACCGGGAGGTGCGCGAGCCCCTGACCCGCGCGGGCATTCCGTTCGCGTTCACGCTGGGTAACCACGACGCCAGCCCCCGCAGTCCCCGTGACCGGCGCGAGGCCGCCACGTACTGGGCCGCGCACGTGCCCCCGCTGGCGTTCGTGGACCGCGCGGCGTTCCCGTTCCGGTTCAGTTTCACGCTGGGCAGCGGCGCGGTGTTCGTCGCGTCGCTGGACGCGAGCGGGCCGGACGTCTCCGCCGGGCAGCGGGCGTGGCTCGCCGCGCAGCTGGCCTCCCCGGCCGCGCGGGCGGCGGGCGCGCGGCTGGTCCTGGGGCACCTGCCCCTCGCCGGGGTGAGCGCCGGGAAGAACCGCCCTGGCGAGGTGCTGCGGGACGCTCCGGCGCTGCGGCAGATCATGGAGGCCGGGCGCGTGCTGGCCTACGTGCACGGGCACCACGCGGCGTTCTACCCGGCGCGGCTGGGCCGCCTGAACGTCCTGTCGGCCGGGGGCATCGGCGGCCGGGACTACGTGGGGCATCCGGGTACGGCGCGCAGCACTGTGACGCTGCTGACCGTGTGGCCCTCGCAGGGCCGCGCGACCTTCGAGACGGTGGATGCCGCGACCGGCCAGCCGGTGGACCCGGCGAGCCTCCCGGCGCGGCTGGACGGCCTGAACGGCCCGCTCGTGCGCGTGAGCGACTTCCGGTAGGACGACCGGAGGCCGCGCACCCGCAGGTGACGGCCTCCGGACGGGTGCACCCTACAGCTCGTCGGTGTCGTCCAGGTCCTCGTCCAGGTCGGGCGCGCCGGCCTGCGCGGAGGTGCTCTGGGGCCGCACGAAGCGCATGTAGTCCAGCCAGGGGGGCGTGTGGCCCAGCTGGCGGATCATCAGCGCGATCTGCGCGGTGTGGCGCACCTCGTGGGTCATGACGTTCCACATGAGCTGATCCAGGGTGACGGTGTCGCTGGCCGGGTCGTCCTGCACGAGCTTCACGCTGCGGTTCAGGTCCGGTTCGCTGTCCAGGAAGGCGCAGGTGCGCCGCGTGACCTCACGGCTGTAGTCGAGGATCCACCCGAGGTCGTACTGCTGCGCCTGGGGCCGCACCCAGTCGTGCGGGTACAGGCCCTGCACGCCGTCCCCGAGAACGATGCCGTGCACCCAGTGATCCTCGACGTCCGTGACGTGCAGCAGCAGGTCCTTGATCGAGTGGAAGCGGTCGGCGTCCTCGATCAGGTTGCGGTCCAGATCAGCCTGCGGCAGGGCGCGCAGGTAGTTCCAGAGCTGCTCTCGCGCGGCGGTCAGGTAGGCGTAGTACTCGCGGACGTTCATGAATGACTCACAGCATACTCTGCCGGGCGGGCCGGGGTGACGTCGGACGCCGCTGCACCCAGCAGGGGGGCCAGCACCTGACGCACGTCCTGCGCCGTGAGCACCTGCGTCAGGGGACCACGCAGCTCCGGGAAGTCCGGCAGGTACTGCGGCAGCACCTTGCGCAGCGGGCGCAGCGTCAGGCGCCCGGTGTCATCGTCGTAGAACTGCTCCTGCAGTTCGGCGTGGCGCAGCGCGGTGCGGGCGCGTTCCTGCACGCCGGGCCAGGCGTCCTCTCCGCTGGCGAGCGCGCGGAAGATCCAGGGGTTCCCGACCGCGCCGCGCCCGATCATCACGGCGGCCACGCCCATGCGCTGGCGCTCGAGGGCCGCAGCGGGCGTGGTGATGTCCCCGCTGCCCACCACCGGCACCTTCACGGCAGACGCCACGCGTGCGATCGCGTCCCAGTCGGCCTCACCGGTGTACCGCTGGGCGCTGGTGCGGCCGTGCACGGTGATCAGCGCGGCCCCGGCGGCCTCCAGGCCCTGCGCGACCTCCACGCTGCGGTCGTGGTCCCAGCCCAGGCGGATCTTCGCACTGACGTCCAGCGTGGTCGCCGAGCGCATGGCCCGCACGAGGTCGTACGCCGTCTCGGGCGTCTGGAGCAGGCACGCGCCGCCCTTCCCGCGGATCTTCGGGACGGGGCAGCCCATGTTCAGGTCGATTGCGGCCGGAGCGAACCACGCCTCTACGCGGGCGACTGCACCGGCCAGCACCTCTGGCTCGGCGCCGAACAGCTGCACCACGCGGCCCTGCTCGCCGGGGTAGGGGCGGCCCAGGTTCAGTTTCTCGGTGTCGCCGCCGCCCATCAGGCCGCGCGCGCTGATCATCTCACTGACGGTCCACAGCGCGCCCTGCTCGGCCGCCAGCTGACGCATGGGCGCGTCGCTGTAGCCCGCCATCGGGGCGAGGACCGCGCCGGGACGCTGCAGGCGGGACTGGTAGAAGCCGGGGCCGTTCATCCCGGCAGGGTAGCGCACCCCCCCTCCCAGCGGGTGAAGTGGGCCTGAAGCCCACCCGGCGGCGGGATTCATGGTGGGCAGGCGGGGCAGCGGGTATGCTCAGGGTCAGTCCGGCAACCTGCGCCTGCATCCTTCTTGCCCACCTTCGCCGGACGGGGGAGGCCCCTACTTTGAACGCCACGCCGCTGGCGCTGCACCACGCGCCGCTGCTTCATCAACTCTACGCCGCCGCACCCGGGTACTTCGCGCTGCTGGGCACCCGCGTTCCCCACATCAAGGACGTCGAACGCGACGTGGAAATTGCGCTGCTCGACCCGCGCCGCAGCCTCGAACTCCTGTACGACGAGCGTGGCGAGCTGTTCGGCAGCCTCGACTGCAAGCACGACTACCCCGAACCCGGCGACCTGACCATCAACCTGCTGCTGATCCGCGAGGACCGCCAGTCCCAGGGTCTGGGTGAACAGGCCGTGCGTCACCTCGAGGCCCGCGTGCCGCCCGGCACCACCCGCATCCTGGCGAGCGTGCTGGGCGAGAACCCGCGCGGCGCGCGTTTCTGGGAGCGGCTGGGCTACACCTTCACCATGGACGCCCGGCCGGTCATGAGCTGGTACGCCCATCCGCTCACGCCGCCGCGCACCCCACCTGCGCCCGGCGTGCAGGTTGCCAGCGACTGACCCGCGCCTCCCGCCGCCCTCTGTCCCGCCGGGACTTGCGCGGCATGGGGGGCCGTGCTACTATCCCTCTCGCGCCGGAAACGGCCGCAGGCTCAGTATTCGGCAGTAGCTCAGTGGCAGAGCATCCGACTGTTAATCGGACGGTCGTTGGTTCGACCCCAACCTGCCGAGCCAGATCAAGACCCCCTCTCCGGAGGGGGTTTCTTCTTGTTCCCGGCGTGCGCCAGGGGATGGGCGTGCCTGGCGCCCCGCAAGGCCCTCTGCGCTGGTGGGAGGGCCCGCGGCGTCCCGCGTGAGCCCACCTTCCGCCCGTGCCGCTCTGCGACCGTCCCGTCACGCCAGCGGCGGCGTAGGGTGGACGGACCGCTGTGGGTGTTCCCCGAACTGGTGTCCGTATGCCAGGTGAATGCGGCATCTGACCTGCCACCTGTTGGGGGCGCTGGAAGCTGTATGTGCCAAAGCCGATTGACACCCCCCGGGGGGCATGCCAGCATGAACGGCACGCACAACTTGAACTGTGTTCAGCGAGGCCACCGGCACCGGGCCTGGGCGCGCTGAATTAGCGGGAGGTCGTATGAAGAAACGGTTCCTCTTCCCCACCCTGCTGGCCCTGGCGGGCAGCTCCGCGCTGGCCGACAAGGTCGTGAACATCGGGTACTCCGGTCCCCTGTCGGGCGGCGCGGCCTTCTACGGCAAGGACGTGCAGAGCGGCATCGACATGGCCATCGCCGAACTGAACCGCTCGGGCGTGACCGTCAAGGGCGAGAAGGTCACGTTCAAACTGGTCGCGCTGGACGACCGCTACCTGCCAAACGAGACCGCCACGAACGTCAAACGCCTGACCAGTCAGGGCATCGACATCGTCTTCGTGCCGCACGCCGGGGGCATCCTGACCGTCCAGCCCCTGACGAACCGCGACCCGGAATTCCTGCTGGTGGCGTACTCCAGCGAACCGAAGATCCTGGACAGCCGCAACCCACTGACGTTCATGCTTCCGCCCCGCTACGACAACTACCTGCAGCCCTTCACCGCCACGCAGATGAAGGCCTTCGGGAAACGCCTGGGCCTGATCGGGACGACCAGCGCGTACGGCAAGCAGTGGACGGACGCGATCAGCGACGAGTGGAAGAAACAGGGCGGCACGGTCCTGTCGAACAACGGCGTGGATTACAACACCACCGTGGACTACTCCAGCGCCGTCACGAAGGCCCTGGCGGAGAAACCGGACGTGCTGTTCATCGGCGGGCCCAGCCAGCCCACCGCGCTGGTCGTGAAGGCCGCGCGCGAGCAGGGCTTCAAGGGCGGGTTCATCGTGATGGACCAGGCGAAATTCGAGCAGATGGACCAGGTCATCCCGCGCAGCTACCTGGACGGCAGCGTGGGCGTGCTGCCCACCAAGGAATTCGCGGGCACGCAACTGTTCGTGACGCTGTACCAGCGCATGTACAAGAAGATCCCCACCAGCGAGGCGGCGCTGAACTACATGGGCATGAACATCATCGCCAAGGCCATGGAGCTCGCCGGGACGACCGACGACCCGGTCGCGATCCGCGCGCAGCTGAACGCCGCCTCGAAGGCGCTGCCGCAGAGCAAGACGGTGTACAAGCTGTTCGGCGTGACCGATAAGGGGCACGTGGACGCGGAATTCGTCGTGGCCAGCGTCAAGGGCGGGCAGTACACCCGCCTGCGCCTGATCAAGACCTTCAAGTAAGCGGCGGGCGGTACTTCAAGAACTGATCACTGTGCGCGCCGGGCGAACGTGTGCCCGGCGCGCCGTTTCACACAACCAACCGGGGAGGAACGGGTTTTGTCGACGGTGCTGCAACAACTGTTCAACGCGCTGGCGCTGGGGGGCGTGTACGCCCTGGTGGCGCTGGGGCTGACGCTGGTGTACGGCGTGATGCGCGTCCCGAACTTCGCGCACGGCGGGCTGTACATGCTGGGCGCGTACCTGACGTACGCGGCGCTGACAAGTCTGAAGGTGGGGTTCCTGCCCGCGCTGCTGCTGTCGGCGGTGGGCGTGGCGCTGCTGGCCGCACTCATGGAGCGCGTGATCTTCCACCCGCTGCGCAACGCCCCGCACGTGCACCCGATGATCGCGGCGATCGGGGTGCTGTTCTTCCTGGAGGCGCTGATCTCGCACCCGAAGGTATTCGGGCCGGATTTCAAACAGATCGCCGAGCCGCTGCCCGGCATCGTGAACCTGGGCGGCGTGACGCTGACGTGGCAGCGGCTGCTGATCGTCGCGGCGAGCGTACTGGTGATGCTGGGCCTGAACTACTTCCTGAAACGCACCCTGACCGGCGCGACCATCGAGGCGATGAGCCAGAACCGTGAGGGCGCGCGGCTGGTGGGCATCAACACCAACCGGGTCGGGATGCTGACCTTCGCGATCAGCGGGGCGCTCGCGGCGGTCGCGGCGAGCCTGATCGCGCCGATCAACGCGGTGACGCCCAGCATGGGTGAGGTCATGAACCTGAAGGTGTTCGCGATCATCATCCTGGGCGGCATGGGCAGCGTACCGGGCGCGATCGTGGGCGCGTTCCTGCTGGCGTTCACGGAGGTCTTCGGGGGCTTCTACATCAGCCTGGACTTCGCGGACGTGATCGGCTTCGCGATGCTGGTGGTCGTGCTTGCGCTGCGCCCGCAGGGGCTGTTCAGGAAGGGCACGTGAGCCGCCTGATCTGGCCCGCGCTGTTCGTGCTGGCCGCCGTGGTGCCGTTCCTGCAACCCAGCGGGTACCTGCTGGACGTCGGCGTGAACATCATGCTGTGGGCGGTGCTCGCGTACGGCCTGAACGTCATGCTGGGGTACACGGGCCTGCTGCCGCTGGCGCACGCCGGGTTCTTCGGGATCGGGGCGTACACGACCGGCATCCTGACCCTGAAGGCCGGGTGGAGCTTCTGGCTGGCGTGGCCCGCCGGGACCCTGCTGGCGGCGCTGGCGGGGCTGCTGCTGGGGCTGGTGGCGTTCCGCACGCGCGGGGACGCCTTCTCGATCTTCACGCTGGGTGTCGGCGTGATCATCACGCTGGTGATCAACAAGTGGGACGACCTGACTGGCGGGAACGACGGCCTGAACGGCGTCCCTGCCCCTGCCGGGCTGGAGGAGGCGTCGCGCGCCATCGGCCTGAAACTGTCCGGGGGCTTCTACCTGCTGGCGCTGCTGACGCTGGCGCTGACGGTCCTGATCGTGGCGCGTGCCCGCGCGAGCAGCTTCGGGCTGTCCCTGCTCGCCATCCGCGGCGGGGAGGATCTGGCGCGCAGCGCGGGCGTGAACGTGTACACCCACAAGCTGCGCGCCATGATGCTCTCCACGGCGCTGGCCGGACTGGCGGGCGGCCTGTACGCCACGTACGTGGGCTTCCTGGGCTCGGCGGTGACCGGGCCCACCACGACCTTCACAGTGCTGCTGTACCTGCTCGTCGGGGGCCTGGGGACGCTGGCGGGGCCGCTGCTGGGCACCGCGCTGATCTACAGCCTCACCCAGACGCTCAAGGGCCTGCAGGACTACCAGTACATCGTGTTCGGGCCGCTGCTGGTGCTGCTCGTGATGTACGCCCCGCACGGCCTGGCGGGCCTGTGGGCGCGGCTGCGCGCCGCCCGACCCGCCCGCACGGCGAAGACCAAGGAGGTCAGCGGTGCTTGACGTCGAGAACCTGGGCATCCGTTTCGGCGGGCTGCACGCCGTGAGGGACGTGACCGCCAGCATTCCGGCCGGGCAGATCACCGCGATCATCGGGCCGAACGGGGCGGGCAAGAGCACGTTCTTCAACCTGATCAGCGGCTTCTACCGCCCCACCACGGGCGCTGTCCGCTTCCAGGGTGAGGACCTGACCCGCCGCCCTACCCACGAGGTCGTCGCGCGCGGCGTGGCCCGCACGTTCCAGACGACCACCATCTACCGCGAACTGAGCGTGCTGGAGAACGCCATGATCGGCCACCGCGTCCGCACGCGCGCCGGACTGCTCGACGCGCTGCTGCGCACCCCCCGCGAACGCCAGGACGCGCAGGGCAGCCGTGACGGCGCGCTGCGCGCCCTGGAACGCGTGGGGCTGGTCCGGCAGGCGCACCTGCCCGCCGGGGCCCTGACGCAGGAGGGCCAGAAACGCGTGGGGATCGCCATGGCGCTCGCCAGCGAACCGAAACTGCTGCTGCTGGACGAACCGGCAGCCGGGATGAACCCCGAGGAGACCGTGAACCTCATGGCCCTGATCCGCGAACTGGTCGCGGGCGGCCTGACCGTTGCGCTGGTCGAGCACAAGATGAGCCTCGTGATGGGACTCGCCGATCACATCCTGGTGCTTCACCACGGGCAGCTGATCGCGCAGGGCACCCCGGCGCAGGTCAGCCGCGACCCGGCCGTGATCGAGGCGTACCTGGGGTCGCACGCGCACGGCGGGCAGATGGGCCAGGGTGGGGAGGCCGCGCATGCTTGAGATCCGAGACCTGACCGTCCGCTACGGCCCCTTCACGGCGCTGCACGCCCTGAACCTCAGCGTGCAGCGCGGCGAGATCGTCGTACTGCTCGGCGCGAACGGCGCGGGCAAGAGCACCCTCTTCCGCACCCTGAGCGGCCTGCACCGCCCCTCGGGCGGCAGCGCCACCTGGAACGGCACGAGCCTCACCACCGGCCGCCCGGAACTCAACGTCGCCAGCGGCGTCGCGCAGTGCCCCGAGGGACGCCTGCTGTTCCCTGAACTGAGCGTCGAGAAGAACCTGCGCCTCGGCGCGTTCGTGCACCGCCGCGACCCCGCCGGAACCGCCCGCGAACTGGAACGCGCGTACGACCTCTTCCCCGCCCTGATCGAGAAACGCCACGCGCCCGCCGGGAGCCTGTCGGGCGGGCAGCAGCAGATGGTCGCCATCGCCCGCGCGCTCATGGCCCGCCCGCAACTGCTGCTGCTGGACGAACCCAGCCTGGGTCTGGCGCCGCTGGTCGTCGAGCAGGTGTTCAGCGCCGTGCAGCGCGTCAACGAGACCGGCGTGACCGTCCTGCTGGCCGAGCAGAACGCCTTCGCGGCGCTGAGCATCGCCCACCGCGGCTACGTGCTCGAAGGCGGGCGCCTGACCCTGGAGGGCACGCAGCACGCCCTGATGACCGACGACCGCGTCCGCAGCGCCTACCTGGGCGTGTAGACAGGTGCACAGACGTGGAGGCCGGGTGATCGCCCGGCCTCCATTCTCTGCTCAGCGGGTGCTTACACCGCCCCGCTACACTGGGTGTCAGTCGCCCCTCAGGGGACGCACTCCGGACGAGAGCACCGCCGTACCCGGTCACGACAAGACGGCGAGACACTGGAGGTGTCCCGTATGGCATGGACTCTGCTCATCATCGCCGGACTGCTCGAAATCGGCTGGGCCATTGGCCTGAAGTACACGGAAGGCTTCACCCGCCCCGTCCCCACCGCCCTGACCCTGCTGAGCATGATCGCCAGCATGGGCCTGCTGGGCCTCGCCGCCAAGACCCTTCCGATCGGCACCGCGTACGGCGTGTGGGTCGGCATCGGCGCGGTCGGCGCGGCCATCCTGGGCATCGTGCTGTTCCACGAGAGCGTCACGCCCGCCCGCGTGGCGTTCATGATCCTGATGATCGTGTCCATCATCGGCCTGAAAGCCACCAGCGGCCACTGACCCCCACCATGTGCAGGGGGCGGAGGAGTGAATCCTCCGCCCCCTTGCCGGTCAGGCGGTCAGCCCGCGGTGCCGACGGCCTCACGGACGTGCGTGAAGCCGTCGCGGGCGAGCAGGCGCGCCAGGCCGGTGTTCAGGTCACGGACGAGGCCGGGTCCCTCGAAGATCAGGGCGGAGTACACCTCGGTCAGCGTGGCCCCGGCGCGGATGCGGTCGTAGGCGTCCTGCGCGCTGAAGATGCCGCCCACACCGACGATGGGGACGCGCCCACCGGTCTGCCGGTACGCGGCGCGCACGAGTTCAGTGGCGCGGCGCGTGAGGGGCCGTCCGCTCAGGCCGCCCGTTTCGCGCTGGTTGGGGTGGGTCAGGCCGTCGCGGGAGAGGGTGGTGTTGCTGATGATCAGGCCCGCCGCGCCCGCGGTGACGGCGGCGTCCACGCTGGCCTCGAAGTCTGCGGGGTGCAGGTCCGGGGCGAGTTTCACGAGGACCGGGGGAGCCTTCAGGGTCCGCACGCGCTGCGCCTCGACTTCCTGCAGGACCTCGCGCACCAGGGCGCCCAGGTCGTCCGCGCCCTGCAACGCGCGCAGGCCGGGCGTGTTGGGGCTGCTGACGTTCACGACGAACCCGTCCGCGACGTCCTGCAGCGCGGCGACGCAGCGGCGGTAGTCCTGCGCGGCGTCCTCGTTCGCGGTGACCTTGTTCTTCCCGATGTTCACCCAGACCGGCGCGGGCCGCGCGCCCAGCGCGCCCAGGCGGGCGTGCAGGTCGGTCATCCCGGCGTTGTTGAAGCCCATGCGGTTGATCAGCGCGCCGTCCTGGGGCAGGCGGAACAGCCGGGGGCGGTCGTTGCCGGGCTGCGGCAGGGGCGTGACGGTCCCGACCTCCAGGAAACCGAAGCCCAGCGCCGTGAATGCCGGGACGGCCACGCCGTTCTTGTCCAGGCCCGCCGCGAGCCCTACCGGGGACGTGAAGGGCTGTCCCCAGAGCGTCTGCTCCAGCATGGGGGATGCGGGCGCCGTGACGCGCCGCGCCAGGGCGGGCCAGGCGGGCACGCGGGACGCGGCGTCCATCAGGCCGATCGTGAGGTGGTGGGCGTCCTCCGCGTCCAGGCGGAACAGCAGCGGCTTGATCAGCGAACGGTACACGGCCTTCAGGATAGAGGATGGGCAAAAGTTGATGGTTGACGGACGCGCGGTTCCATCAACCATCAACTGTTCACCGTCAGCCCAGGTGCGGGTAGCTGGGGTCGATCTGCACGAGGCGGGCGTGCTGCTGGCGATTGCTGTCCTCGATCAGGTCCGCGAGGGTGGTGCCGCCCAGCACGTCGCGCAGCGCAGCGTCCACGCGGTACCAGAGACTCTGGGTGCCGCACACGTTCTGACTGTCGCAGATGTGGTCGTCCTCGACGCAGGAGACGGGCGCGATGCTGCCCTCCATGGCGGTCACCACGTCGTACGCGCTGATGTCCCGCGCGGCCCGCGCGAGCCGGTAGCCGCCGTGCGCGCCGCGGATGCTCTTGATGAACCCGGCGCGGCGCAGGTTGCTGGCGATCTGCTCCAGGTAGTGCTGGCTGATGCCCTGGCGTTCGGCGACGTCCTTGAGGGGCACGGCGTTGCCGTCACCACGCGCGATCTCGATCAGGGCGCGCAGGCCGTACTGTGCTTTCGTCGACACCCACATAAACCGCATTCTACCCCGCAATTCCGGGTGCAGTGTAAGGAATTCAGGAGTTACTGAGAAGGATTCCCAGGAACTGGAAGCGGACGACCCCGGGCGTGGCAGACTCGGGCATGCCGGTCACCCTTCAATCCGTCCAGCCGGATCACGCCGCTGCCCTGCGCGCCCTGACGCTCCCCGCCGCGCAGGCCGACTTCACCACCCACCCGGCCGAGCTGCTGGACAGCGTGCCGGGCGACCCGCAGCGGCAGCTGATCACGGTGCTGCGTGGGGGCGCGGTCGCAGGTGCCTTCGTCTTGGCGGTCGGGGCGTACCGCGACCGGTACCTGACGGCCCCCGACCCGGACGCGGTGGCCCTCTCGTCCCTGAGCGTGGACGCGGCGCAGCAGGGGCGCGGCGTGGGTACGGCCGCCATGCGGGCCCTGCCGGGACTCGTGCGGGCGCTGTACCCGCTGGCGCGGCGGGTGATTCTGGTCGTGAACCAGCGCAATCCCGGTGCGCGGCGCGTGTACGAGAAGGCGGGCTTTCAGGTGACCGCCACCCGCGAGGGCCGCATCGGGCCGCAGTGGGTGATGACGCTGCCGCTGGACTGACAGCGGCCTGCAACGCGCCCTCAACGCCCTCGCGTCTACGCTGCCGGGCATGACGACCTCCTCTGTCCGCCGCGCGCCGCTGACCGTGGCACTGCTCGCCCCGCTGACTGCCGCGCCCGCACACGCCGACTGTTTCCTGATCGTCTGTGGTCAGGAGGCTGAGGGGACGCTCACCACGAACGGGCAGGTGGACGGGATGTACCGCGAGGTGTTCGGGCGCCCGTCGACCATTCGGGAGCGAAGCGACTGGGCGAAGCCGGGGTTCCGGGATGACGGGCTGAGTGGCGCGCAGCAGGCGCAGTTGCGGGCGGCGCTGCTGGGCCTGCTGCACGGCAGCTGGCGGAGGTGATCACGCATGTTACGCAGACGTCCATGGAGGTGCGCCTGTGTCCGAACAATCCCTTCTTCAAGCTGCTGACGAAACTCAGCCAGCAGCCGGAGAGCACGTACGCCAGTCTGGTGGCGTTCACGCGGACGTACCTGCAGGACGCGCATGTGGGCGGGGTGCGCTCGGCGCTGATCGAGCGGGCGTACCTGGACAGCCTGGGCCGGGCGCCGTCGGGTGGGGACACGGCGTACTGGCAGGCGCTGATCGTGAAGAGCGGCGTGAATTACGCGGACATCCTGCGGGCCGCCGGGGAGCGGGTGCTGTCGGCGGGGAACGAGGCGGTGTTCGCGGCGATGATCCGCCGGGCGTTCAGGCTCAGTGGGTGGCCCCAGCCGGGCTGGAGCAGATCGCGCAGATGCGCGTGAAGAGCGGGACGACGCGGCGGTCGTTCGCGGGCTGGAAGGCGTTCATTCAGACGTTCTGAGCGTCTGCGCGGCGAGCAGTGCCTCGGCCTGCGCCAGGGCGTCCGGCGTGTCCACGTCGAGCAGGAGCTGCGTGGGGAAGGTCAGGGTGACGGCCTGCGCGGCGTGCGCGCGGATCAGGTCTCTTGGGCCGTGGTCGGCGTCCGGGGTGCCCTGCACGGCGCGCAGCAGGTCCGCGCGGAACAGGTGCGGGGGCGCCCGGACCGGTTCCGCGCCGGGGTCGGCGTAGCGGGCGAGGACGACGGGCGCGCCGCTCTCGCGGAACGCGGTAACCAGCGCGGCGTGCTGCGCGCCGCCCAGCAGCGGCATGTCCGCCAGGGCGAAGTTCACGGCGGCCAGCCCACCGTCCAGTTCGCCTGGCAGCGCGGCGACGGCGGCGCGGAAGGAACTGCCCAGGCCGCGCGTGGGGTCGGGGTTCACCACGAACGCGAACGGCAGGCCCGCCAGGGCCGCGCGGATGCCGTCCCCGACCTCGCCGGGCGGGATGACGCAGAGCAGCGCGTCGTGCCCGCCGTTCGCGAGGGCCTGCGCGGCGTGCCGGACCAGCGGCCGCCCCGCCAGCAGCGCGAGCTGTTTGGGACGGCCCATGCGGGCGCTGCGTCCGGCGGCGAGGAGCACGCCCGCGACGGGCGCCTGGGGTGGGGTGGGCATGGTCTGCATGCTAGGCCAATCTTTCTGCAACCGGGCCCGGCTTACACTGGGCAGCGTCATTCCATCAGTTCAGGGGTCGCCGCGTGGGCGGCGCTCTGTCAGGAGGTCAGGTCATGAAACTCAGTTACTCAGGTCAGGAGAAGGTGCAGGCGCCGCCCGCCGCCGTGTGGGCGTTCGTGCAGGACCCCGAGCGGGTGGCGCGCTGCCTGCCGGACGTGCAGGAGGTCGTCGTGCATGACCAGACGCACATGGACGCCACCGTGCAGGTGGGTGTGGGCATGGTGCGCGGGAAGTTCAAGTTCAAGATCGAGGTGCTGCCCGACGCGGCCGCGAACCGCGTGAACGTGAAGGTGCAGGGCGGCGGGCTGGGCAGCGTCGTGGACCTGACGGCGGGCGCGGACGTCGTGGACAACGGGGACGGCACGACTACCCTGGACTGGACGGGGGACGCGACCATGCGCGGCCCGGTCGCAACGGTGGGTGGGCGGCTGCTGGACGCGCAGGCGCAGAAGCTGATCTCGAAGACCTTTGAGAACATGAGCGCGAACGTGGGCGCGTCCGCCGGGACGCTGGCGTAGGGCGCATGAGCAGCGACCGGCGCCACGCGGGGCACGTCGCCCCGGGGACGCCGGTCGTGCCGTCAGCGGTCGGCCGGGCCCGGCAGCGCCTGCGGGGGGCGGGGGGGCGCGGCGCTCACCACGCCGTGCGGCGAGACGGCCAACACCCCGGCCTCCGCGAGGGTCCAGATGGCCCGGTGGACGCTCATCTCGCTCTCGGCGTCCCCGCCGGGCGCCAGGCGATCGAGCAGCTGTGTGTACCGCAGTTCGCCGGGCACGCCACCGGCCCAGGGGGTGACGTCCAGCACGGCGCGCAGCACCTGCCGCTGCGGGGGCGTCTGCGCGTGGGCCAACAGGATGCGCCGGGCGTCCTCCTGGCGGGTGCGGGCCTCGCGGGCCGCGCGGCGCTGCTCGAGCAGCGCGAGGATCTCCGGGTCCTGCTCGCCGCGGCGTTCGGTGATCAGGCGTTCCAGGCGTTCGTCGGCGCGCTGCGAGGCGCGGTCGCGCAGGTCGCGGGCGCGGGCGCGCAGTCCAGCGCGGGCCTCGTGGACGGGTTCGCTCAGGGCCTGCACGGTGCGGCGGGCGACCTGCGCGGCGTCGCGGGCGGGGTCGGCGTCCGGGTCGGTCAGGGCGCGGCCCAGGCGGATCAGGGTGGTCAGGGTTCGGCGCTCGCTCATGGGGACTCCGGTGCCCCGGCAGGGGCGGGTGAGGTCAGCTTAGCGGGCCGGGCGGCGCGGACGCGTCCGCCGAAAGGTGCGGTGAAGTCCGGCCCGGACGCACGGCAGGCAGGGACGCCTGAACCCCAGTACGGGGCGGCGTCCCTGCCGGTTGCGCTGGCTGTCCTGACTGTTGACCCGGTTTCAGGCGGCCCGGGGTCAGGCGGCTTGGGGCAGCTCGCTGTCGCCCAGGGCAACGGGGCGCGCGGCGGGCGTGGGCCACAGCGCGCCCAGCGCGAGGCTGATCAGGCTGGCGGCGGCCACGGCCAGCCACAGCAGGCCCGTGTCGGTCGGGTCGAGCAGGACGGTCAGGACGATCAGCGCGGTGGCGATGGCGCTGTGCGCGGTCACAGCGGGCAGCAGGGACTGTCCGGCGCGGTGCGCCTGCGCGAAGCGGTGCCCGAAGTGCAGGCCGGAGGTCAGGGCAATCAGGGTGCACAGCAGCAGGGGCAGCGTCATGCCGTTCAGGGTAGGCGCACGCCTCTCACCGGAGCGTCACGTGGCGGGCGCGGCCCGGACATTAAGATGAGCGGAGGCGGGCTGTTTTTCCGCCCCAGGAGCGCAGATCATGACTTGTAAGAACGGCTGTCAGAGTTCCGGGTGGGTCTCATGATCCCGGCGGTGAAGGACCTCCAGGCGGCGTTCCAGGCGCGCGGGTACGTGACGGGCGACGCGCTGGCGACGGCGCTGCGGCTGGTGGTGGGGCTGGGCAAGCCGCTGCTGCTGGAGGGTCCGGCGGGCGTCGGAAAGACCGAGGCGGCCAAGACCCTGGCGGACGTGCTGGGCACCCGCCTGATCCGGCTGCAGTGCTACGAGGGCCTGGACGCGCAGTCGGCGCTGTACGAGTGGAACTACGCGCGGCAGCTGCTGCACCTGCGCGCGGCCGAGCTGCGTGGCGAGGCCGCCAGCGACGACCTGTACGGCGAGACTTTCCTGATGCCCCGGCCGCTGCTCCAGGCGATCCGCGAGCCGAGATCGGCCGTGCTGCTCATCGATGAGATCGACCGGGCGGACGACGCCTTCGAGGCCTTCCTGCTGGAACTGCTCGCCGAGTGGCAGATCACCGTGCCGGAACTGGGGACCCTGGCGGCGGTCAGTCGTCCACACGTGATCCTCACGAGCAACCGTTCGCGGGAACTGAGTGACGCGCTGCGCCGCCGCTGCCTGTACCACTGGACGGAGTACCCCAGCCGCGCGCAGGAACTGCAGATCGTGCTGTCGCGCCTGCCGGGCATCAACGAGACGCTGGCGCGGCAGGTGACGGACGCCGTGCACGCGCTGCGGGCGCTGCCGCTGGGCAAGACGCCGGGCGTCGCCGAGACGCTCGACTGGGCGGCGGCGCTGGTCAGCCTGCACGCCGATCACCTGGACGCCGAGTCCCTGCATGCGACGCTGGGCGCGGTGCTGAAGCTGCGTGAGGATCAATTGCTGGCCGCGCCGACGTTACAGGGGGTGGCGGCGCAGGCGCAGGCGCGTGGCTGAAACAGGCAGGGTCGCGGGAACGCCCGCCGCGCTGGCCGCGCAGGTGACGACCTTCGCGGGGCGGCTGCGGCGCCGGCACGGGTTCCTGATCGGTCCCGGCGAGGTCCGGGACGCGCTGCGCGCCCTGGAACTCGTGGACCTGCTGTCGCGGCGCGAACTGCGCGGCGCGCTGCGGGCGGTGCTGACCGCCGGGCCCGAGCAGGGCCGCCTGTTCGACCTGGAATTCAACGCGTTCTTCCGCGCCGGGGGGCAGCCGCAGCCCGAACTGCCGCCCCTGCTGCCCGAGACGCCCGCCCCGGCTGAACCCGACCCGGACGGGGACCCGCCGGACAAGCCGGACCGGGAGCAGGGCGACCCGGATACCCGGCCGGAGCAGGCGCCGAGCCCGCAGGCGGGGAGCGATCCGGGCGGCGACCTCCCGGATGGCGAGGCCCTGCAGGACGGGCAGGACAGCGAGGAGGGCGCCGAGCAGGACGCCCCGGTCATGCAGGCGCGGGTCAGTCCGAACGCCGCGACGGGCGAGGCGCTGCGCGTGGACGCCGGCGACCTGGGGGGCCTGCTGCGCGCCGCGACGGGTCTGATCCGCGCGCTGGAACTGGGCCGCGCCCGGCGCCTGCGGCCGCTGCCGCGCGGCTCGAAGCTGGACGCCCGGCGCACCCTGCACGCCGCCGCGCGCACCGCCGGGGACGCCGTGCTCCTGCGCTGGCTGGGCCGCCCCCGGCGCGCGCCGCGCTTCCTGCTCGTGCTGGACGGCAGCCGCTCAATGGGCCGGGACGGGGCGCTGCTGCTGCGGTTCGCGCAGGCGCTGCACCTGCGCTCGCGGCGGGTGGAGGTCTACGCGTTCAGTACCGGCCTGACCCGCCTGACACCGCTGATCCGGGGCGCGGCGCCGGGACAGCCGCTGGCCCTGCCGGACCTGGGGGACGCCTGGGGCGGCGGGACCCGCATCGGGGAGAACCTGCTGCGCCTGGCACGTGACGAGCGGGGCCGAGTGAACCGCGACACGGTCGTCCTGATCCTGAGTGACGGGCTGGACACCGGTGACCCGGCGCTGGTGGGCCGCGCGCTGCGGGACCTGCGGCGCCGCTCGGCGGGCGTGGTGTGGCTCTCCCCGCTGGCCGCCACGCCCGGGTACCGCCCGGTGCAGCGCGCGATCGCGGCGGCGCTGCCGCACCTGGACGCGCTGCTCCCGGCGGGCGGCCCGGAGGACCTGCACGCGCTGGGGCGTCGCCTGCGTGCGGCGCGGCTCACGCGCGGCGCGGCCGTGGCGAGCCCCGACCCGGGCGGGGTGCGTTCATGAACGGCGCGCTCCCGGTTTCCGGCGCCTCCCCCGCTCAGGGGCAGTCAGGTCGGAACAGGCGTCCAGGCGCGGCCCGGCGTCCCTGAGCACGCCTTCACCGGGCGGGGCGGTAAGGGCCGGGTGAGGCCCGGCGCGCTGCAATGCCCACATGCGTTCCCTCACCGCGCTCCTGACCACGCCGCTCCTCACGGCGGCGCTGCTGGCCTCCTGCGGGGCCGGACCCGCCACGCCCGCCGCGGGCGCCCCGACCACCACGCCAACCACCGCCCCCGCCAGCCTGACCGTCCGCCTGGAGACCCTGGCGGTCACGGGGGCGCTGAACGTGCCGGGCACGCTGCGCGTGAGCGGGCGCGGCCCGGCGGACCTGACTGTCACCGCCCGTGACGCGCAGGGTGCGCCGGTCAGCGTCACCCTGAGTGCCAGCGGCACCGACACGCTGATCGGCGTGACGGGCACGGGCGCGGCGCGCGGGCCGGTCACGCTGAGCGTGCAGGCGGGCGCGGCGCGCGCCAGCGTGACCCTGCCGCTGCTGCGCGCCGGTGCGGCGCCCATCATGGGCGGCACGTACCAGGCGGGCGGCGCGGTGCCCTGGCAGGGCGGGGTGCTGCTGCGCGCCGTGGCGAACGCGGGCGCCGACGCCCGGCACGCCCTGATGGGCAGCGCCGGGGCCGAGGTCACCGCCCTGCCCTTCCCCGTGACCGGACTGGACACCCTCACCGGGCACGCCGTCGCCCCCGACGGCAGCGTGTGGGTGGCGGTGCGCGGCGCGACCGCCGCGGGCAGCGAACTGATCCGCCGCGCGCCGGACGGCACCCTGACCCGCGTCCCGGCCGGTACCACCGAGACCCTCAGCAGCCTGGGGGTCACGCCGGACGGGCGGGTGTGGGCCGTCGTGTACGGGCAGGCGCGGCTGCTGAGTGCCGCGCCGGACGGCACGCGCGGCGAACTGCCGCTGGGCAGCGTCCCGGACGCCCTGACGGTCGGCGCGGACGGCGCGCTGCTCCTCACGCGGCGCGGGGACAGCCCGGCGGTGCTGCGCGTGGACCCGGCCAGCGGCGCGGTCCGCACGTACCCGGTCGGGACGCCCGGCGTGAGCGTCCCCGCCGCGCCCACGCCCGCCCCGGACGGCACGCTGCTGTTCACGGAGACCCGCGCGGGCGGCGCGTGGCGGCTCGATCCGCGCAGCGGCACCCAGGTGGCCCTGCCCCTCCCGGCGGGCGTGCGGGCGGGCGCGCTGGCCGCCGCGCCGGACGGCAGCGTGTGGGTCAGCGATCCGTCGGCCGGGACGCTGCTGCGCGTCGCGGACGGCGTGGCGGCGCAGGTGACCCTGGGCGGCGCGGCCCGCGCGCTGACCGTCACCCCGGACGGCCGGGTGTGGTTCGAACTGGGCGGTCAGCTGATCACCCTGAACTGAAGCTGGAAGAGGCGGCAACAGCGTGAGGCCGCCCCAGGTCAGGTCCGGGGGCGGCCTCGGCTGCGACTGGTTACAGGTCGCGGCGGCTGAAGCGCCACATGGCGCCCGCCAATCCGAGACCCGCCAGGATGGCGGCCCAGAGCACCAGCAGCGGGTCGACCGGCACGGAGCTGGTGAAGGGGTTGGCGCCGCGGCTCACCTCGCCGACCTGCCGCATGATCTCCGGCTGGAGGTGGTAACTGGCGCCCAGCCACAGGGCGTTGGTGGGCATGACGGCGTTCGCGACGCGGCCCAGGGTGGTCAGGGTGGGCGTGTCGGCCAGGGTGCCGATGGCGCTGAGGATCCCGCCGGTGAAGCCCACACCGTACAGCACGAACACGCCGATGCCGTTGGCGAGCGTGGTGAACAGCGTGCTGCCCAGCACCGTCAGTGAGGTGAGGACCGTGACGGCCAGCAGCAGCAGGGCCACGGCAGGCAGCGCCTCGGGCGGGGTGTAGTCGGTGATCAGGCGCACGCCGCCGAGCAGTCCGGCGGCGAGCAGCGCGACGTACGCGACGTTCACGGCCGTGAAGCCCAGCCAGCGGCCCGCGACCAGCTGCGCGCGGCTGACCGGGCGGGCGATGACGCTCTGCATGACACCGTTCTCGATGTCGCCGCTGACCGCGCCGACGGTGGACAGCACGCCCATCAGGGATCCCAGGAAGTACACGAGGTACATGCCGAACAGCGCGCTGAACATGACGGGCAGGTTCGCGGCGCCCGTGGGGCTGCGCCCGTCGAGTCCGGCGTCGATGGCGCGCTGGTCGAGCGTGAGTTCCAGGCGGTACACGCCGAACAGGAAGAAGCCCAGGAACAGCGCGGAGAGGACCAGCAGGACGCTCACGAGCCGTTTGCGGGTCGCCTCGCGCAGGGAGAGTTCCGCGATCAGCAGGACGTTACGCACGGCGGACCTCCGCGCCGCTGCGGGCGGCTTCCGGGGTGTCCTCGATCAGGTCGAGGAACATGGTTTCCAGGTCGGGGCGGCGGGGTGTCAGGGCGTACAGCCGCGCCCCGGCGGCGTGCACGGCGTCCGCCACGGCGGGGATCTGGTCGTCGCGGGTGAGCCACAGTTCCACGTCGGCGCGGCCCGGGGTGTTCGTGTCGCTGCGGCGCACCTCGCCCAGGCGCGCGAGGGTGTCGAGCAGCCCGCCCGCCAGGGTGTTCACGCGCAGGTCCACGGGGAGCACGCCGCCCATCAGTTCGCGCATGCTGCCCTGCGTCAGGACCCGCCCCCGCTTCACGAACGCCACGCGGTCGCACACCTGTTCCACCTCGCTGAGCAGGTGGGAGTTCAGGAACACGGCCGTGCCCTGTGCGCGCAGCCGCTCGATGATCTCGCGCACCTCGATCCGCCCGATGGGGTCCAGGGCGCTGGTGGGTTCATCCAGGAACACGAGCTCCGGGCGGGCCAGGATTGCCCCGGCCAGCCCGGCGCGCTGCAGCATGCCCTTGCTGTACCCGCCGAGCGTCTCGTGGCCGCGCCCGCCCAGACCGACCTCGTCCAGCACCGCGGGGATGCGGGTGCGGCGTTCGGCGGCGCTCAGGCCCGCCAGTCTCCCGTGGAACTCCAGGAATTCCTGGCCGGTCATCCAGGTCTGGAAGCGGAACTGTTCGGGCAGGAAGCCCAGCCGGGCGCGCACGGCGGGGTCCTGAGGGTGCCCGCCGAGCACGCGCACCTCGCCGCCGCTGGGGTGCACGAGGCCCAGCAGCATCTTCACGGTGGTGCTCTTGCCCGCGCCGTTGGGCCCCAGGAACCCGAAGACCTCGCCGCGCGGGACGCTCAGGGTCAGGCCGTCCACGACCGCCCGGCCCCGGTACGTCTTGCGCAGGTCGCGCGTGTCGATCGCCGCTTCACTCATGCGCCCAGCATAGGGGGGCACCTGCACGTCAGGCGTCCTCCTTTCGTTTGCCAACCCCACCCCCCCAGTTCCCCCAATACGTGTTGAGGGATATCCCCGCTTTCCCCACCCGCTTTCAGGGAGAATGCACCACAGATGCCTGCCTGCCCCACGAGGGACCACCTGGACGTGCTGCTGCCCGCCGACACGCCCGCCGACCTGACCGCGCGCCTGCGGGCCGCGCCGGACGGCGAGGCGCGCGCGCTGGCGCTCGTGGCCGTGGCGCGCCACACCCGCGAGACCACCCTGAGTGGCGCGCAGGCACTGGGCGAGGCGGCCCTGAGCGAGGCGCTGCGCGCCGCGTCCCCGCGCGCCGCCGTGGAGGCCCTGCTGGGCCTGAGTTTCGTGTCGGCCAGCCTGGGGCAGCAGGAGCGGGCGCTGGACACCGTGGCGCGCGCGCAGGCGATGCTGGAGGAACACGGCCTGAGCGACCTGCTGTCCGGCGTGCTGAACACCCGCGCCCTGACCCGCCTGACCGGCGGGGACGTGACCGGCGCCCGCCAGGACCTGCAGGACGCGCTGGACCTCGCGCGGCACGCCCGGCACGCCGGGGATCACGGCAACGCGCTGGTGAACCTCGCGTGGCTGGCGTGCAGCAGCGGCGACCCGAAGGACGCCCTGCACCACCTGAACCTGCTGGAGGAACTGATCCACAGCCTGCCGGACGATCAGCTGGCCGAGGAGTTCATGATGTTCCTGCACGAGGGCCGCGCGCACGCGTACGCGCTGCTGGCCCGGCAGGCGCAGGAACTGGGCCGGGACGACGCGCAGCGGCAGGCGGTGCAGCAGGGCCTGATGGTGCTGCGCGCCGCCCGGGCCGCGCTGCAGGCGACGCCCAGCCTGACCAGCGAGCTGCTGTGCGCCGCGCACGAGTCCACGCTGCTGCGCCTGCACGGGGACCTGAGCGGCGCCGAACGGCTCGCGCGGCGCGCGGCGCAGCTGAACGCGGTCCTGAAGCAGCAGCTGTACATCGAGCCGCAGCTGTGCCTCGCGGAGCTGCTGCAGTCGCGCGGGGAGTTTGACGCGGCGCTCGCGCAGTACGCGGCGGCGCTGGACATCGCGCGGCGCCAGCACCGGCACCTGGACATCCAGCGGCTCCTGAATGCCATCGGGACGCTGCACGAGCGGCAGGGTCGCCTGCGCGAGGCACTGGAGGTGACCCGCGAGGCGCTGCACGCCGCGAACACCGCCATGGACCGCGTGAACGGCGCCGCCGCCCGCCACCTGCAACTGGACCGGGAACTGCGGCAGGCCCGCGCGGACGCGAGTTCCTGGCAGGACCGGCTGCGGCAGGCCGAGGTGCAGGCCCGTCAGGACCCGCTGACCGGGCTGCTCAACCGCCGCGGGCTGGAAGAGGGCCTGCAGGCGCTGCAGTTCCCCGGGAACGCCGGTCCGGGCCCGGCGGACTGGGCGCTGCTGGCAGTGGTGTTCGTGGACGTGGATCACTTCAAGCACGTGAACGACCGGCACTCGCACGCGGTGGGCGATCAGGTGCTGCGCGAGGTGGGGGCCCTGCTGGCGTCGCAGGTGCGTGCCGGGGACCTACTGGGCCGCTACGGCGGCGAGGAGTTCGTGCTGGTCACCCCGGTCCGCACGCGCGGGCGGGCGCACGGTCTGGCCGAGGCGTGCCGCCGCGCGGTGGAGGGCCACGACTGGTCGGCGCTGCTGCCGGACATGCGCCTGACCGCCAGCGTGGGGTACGCGGTGACCAGCCCTGACCGGCTGCCGCAGGCGCTGCGGGTCGCGGACGATCACCTGTACCGCGCGAAGAACGCCGGGCGCAACCGCGTCTCGCCCGCGGCCCCCTGACCCCCAGCCTGGGTGAACGCCGGGACCGCGCGGGCGGCGGGGGCGCTACACTCCCGGGTGGATGCCGCTGGAACCGGGAACGCAACTCGCCGCGCGTTACGACCTGCTGGCCCTGCTGGGTGAGGGCGGCAGCGCCCGCGTGTTCCGCGCCCGCGATCAGCTGCTGGGCCGCGAGGTCGCCGTGAAGGTGCAGCACGCCCACGTGCCCGACAGTGACCGTGAACGCTTCCTGCGCGAGGTCCGCACCCTGGCGCGCCTGACGCACCCGGGCGTGATTCCGGTGCTGGACCTGGGCACCGACCCGGACGCCGGGCGCCCCTTTTTCACCATGCCGCTCATGACCGGCGGCCCGGTGACGGCGCTGGGCCCGCTGGAGGACGCTCCGCTGCCCCTGGCGAGGTTCCTGACGGCGGCGGCCGCCGCGTCGCGGGCACTGCACTTCATTCACGCTCGCGGCATCACGCACCGCGACCTGACCCCCGGCAACGTCCTGCTGGACGACGCGTGGATGCCCCGCATCATGGATTTCGGGCTGGTGGCGCTGACCGAGCAGACCCGCCACCTCACCCGCAGCGGCGTGACCCTGGGCACCCCGGCCTACATGGCGCCCGAGCAGGCGCGCGGCGTGGGCGTCGGCCCCCTGAGTGACCTGTACGCGCTGGGCGCCGTGCTGTACCGCGTGGCGTGCGGCAGCCCGCCGTTCGTGGGCGACAGCGACCAGAGCGTCCTGTACCAGCACGTCTACGAGGCGGCACCCGACCCACGTGACCTGAACCCCGCGGTGCCGGACGCCGTGGCGCGCGTGCTGCTCAGCCTGCTGGCCAAGGCGCCCGAGGACCGCCCCCCCAGCGGCGAGGCGCTGGCGCACCTGTGGGCCCTGGCGCGGCGCGACGTGTGGACCTCGCACGCCCGCGGGCAGTACCGGGGCGGCCGCACCCGCAGCGGCGAGCACCCCGACGGCCCGGCGCAGGTGGACACCCTGCGCGAGGCCTGGAGCGTGCCGCTGCCCGGCGAGGTCACCTGGCCCGCCGCCGTCATGGGTGACGGCGATCTGGTCGCGGTGGGCACACGCGGCGGGCAGCTGGTCCTCACGCACGCCTCGGGCCGACCGTTCGCCACGTACGCCGCGCGGGACGAGGTCACGGCGCCCGCCACCTTCCACGGCGGGCACGTGCTGTTCGGCGCGTGGGACGGCACGCTGCGCCGCGTGGACCTCATGAGCGGCGCGCAGGTGTGGCAGCACAAGGCCCGCGCGGAACTCACGGGCGCCCCCACCCTCTGGCACGACCAGGTGCTCGCCAGCAGCCGCGACGGCCACCTGTACGCCCTGGACGCCCGGACCGGCGACCTGAAATGGGCGTACCGCACCGGCGGCCCCGTCGCCGCCAGCCCGCTGGTGTGGGCGGGCGCGGCCCTCGTCAGTGACGAGAACGGCTGGCTGCACGCCCTGGACGCCCGCAGCGGCCACGGCCTGTGGAAGGTCGAGGTGGGCACCATGCACGGCACGCCCGCCCTGATCCCCACCGCGCCGGGCGCCGCCACGCTCGTCGTCGCGACCTGGGAAGGCGAGGTGCACGCCCTGACCCTGCGCGCCCACACCGGCCGGGTCAGTGTGGACCCCGACCCGATCCTCTGGACGTACGACCTGGAAGACGAGGTCTGGGCCTCCCCCGCGCTGACCCTGTCCGGCGCGCCGGGCGGCACCGCCATCCTGGCCGGATGGGGCGGCGAGGTCCGCGCGCTGGGCCTGAAAGACGGCGAGGACCTCTGGACGCACCGCATGCAGGGGCGCGTCACCGCCAGTCCCGTCATCAGCGCCGGACTGGTCTTCCTCGCCTCAGAGGACGGGGAACTGTGCGCGCTGGACGTCCGCAGCGGCGCCGTCCGCTGGACGCACCGCGAGAGCACCGGCGTGCAGGCCACCCCGCTGGCCGCCGACGGCACCCTGTACGTCGCGTTCATGAACGGCACGCTGCGCGCCTACCGCGCCCGCACCACCTGACCACCCCCTGACCCCCAGCGCCCTGATGCGCGGCAGGCATGACATTTGCTTTAACCGGCGCGCCTACACTGGACTCAGTTGAACGCGGCCACCCCCGGGCGGCCCCGAGGAGGAACGAACCCCATGCCCAACATCGGACCCGCTGAACTGCTGGTGATTCTGCTCGTCGCACTGGTCGTCTTCGGCCCGCGCAAACTCCCCGAACTCGGCAAGAGCCTCGGCGCGGGCCTGCGCGAATTCCGCAGGAGCACCCAGAGCCTGAAAGACGACTTCGAGGGCAGCGTGCGCGACACGCCCCCCGGCCCCGCCCCCGTGCAGACCATCCACGCCCCTGCCCAGGCCGTCGCCGCCGCG
Source organism: Deinococcus soli (ex Cha et al. 2016) (assembly GCF_001007995.1). Taxonomy (NCBI): domain Bacteria; kingdom Thermotogati; phylum Deinococcota; class Deinococci; order Deinococcales; family Deinococcaceae; genus Deinococcus; species Deinococcus soli (ex Cha et al. 2016). Next base: position 1,385,657 of record NZ_CP011389.1, read on the forward strand.
CCCCAACCCGCACCGGCCGCTGCCGTCACCGCTCAGCCCGCCCCGCAACCCGTCACGGCCGAAGCGGTCGCCGCGCAACCCGTCACCGCTGAAGCTGTCGCCGTTCCCGCCAAAGAACAGGCCTAATCGATCACCGACGCCCCCCGGACCGGCCTGCGGTCACGATCCCCGGCTGGGTCTACCAGATCAGCTACAAACGTCCACAGGTATGGTGTGGATAACGAGAAATCCCCCCCACCCCAGCACAGGCCACGGTGGGGGGGATTCTTGGAAGCGTCACACGCTACCTGTGAGACCCTTCGCAAGACCGATGGCAATGCCGATGGCCGCGAAAATGAACACCCCAATCCGCTGCATACCTCCCAGCCAACGTGAAGCGATGGTTGGCACTAACCCCGCCCCAATGATCGTGAGAGCAATGCCGATCAGATAACCGGTGGGGGTGAAGGGACCGTCTTCAATCATCCCAACAATGGCCCCACTTGCCAACAGTCCCCCCTGTATGGCCAGGAAGTAAACAAGGAACACGAGGAGACGGGGGCGATTCACGTTCATGCGTCTTTCATAGCATCAATCCTCGTTTCGCACCTGGGGACATTTCCAGCCCTGGGGTCCCCTTCACCACAGACCTTCGTGAACTTCGGTGGCCTTCAGGGAGGCAGAGCGTCGTACAAGGCTCGCCAGCAACGGTCCCCACCCCAGTGCAACCCAGGGTAGTGACGTCTCGCTTACCTGTCTCTCCCCCATTCACCACCCCCATTTCTGCGCTGATGTGCGGTCCGCTGGGGGTTGCGGGCTTGTTAGCCTGCGGGTCACATGTGGCGTTCTGGGGGTCGGTGAGTGCTGGCGCGGGTGCGGAGCGCGGCGCTGTTCGGGGTGGATGCGGTGCCGGTGGAGGTCGAGGTGGACGTCTCGCCGGGCCTGCCGGCGTTCACGGTGGTGGGCCTGCCGGATCAGTCGGTGAGTGAGGCGCGGGAGCGGGTGCGGGCGGCGGTACGGAACGCGGGGTTGCCGTTCCCGGCGGCGCGGATCACGGTGAATCTGGCTCCAGCGGATCTGCGCAAGGAGGGGCCGTTGTACGACCTGCCGATTGCGCTGGGGGTGCTGGCGGCGCAGGAGGTGGTGCCGCTGGGGGCGCTGGCGGAGACGCTGGTGGCGGGCGAACTGGCGCTGGACGGGTCGTTGCGGCCGGTGGCGGGCGCGGTGAATCTGGCGCTCCTGGCGGGGTCGCTGGGGGCGGAGGTGCTGCTGCCGGAGGGGAACGCGTCGGAGGCGGCGATGATCGAGGACGCGCGGGTGTTCGGGGCGGGGTCGCTGCTGGACGCGGTGCGGCACCTGACGGGGCAGGCGCCGCTGGGGGTGACGCCGCCGCCCGTGCCGGACGCGCCGGACGGGGAGGCGCTGCTGGATCTGGCGGACCTGAAGGGGCAGTCGGGGGCGCGGCGGGCGCTGGAGGTCGCGCTGGCGGGGGGGCATAACCTGCTGCTGGTGGGCTCGCCGGGCAGCGGGAAGACGATGCTGGCACGCCGCGCGCCGGGGCTGCTGCCACCGCTGACGCGCGCGGAGGCGCTGGAGGTGACGCGCATTCACTCGGCGGCGGGCCTGCTGACGGCGCGGGGTCGTCTGAGCGTGCAGCCGCCGTACCGCGCGCCGCATCACACGGTGTCGGACGCGGGCCTGATCGGGGGTGGGGGTGTGCCCCGGCCGGGCGAGGTGAGTCTGGCGCACCGGGGGCTGCTGTTCCTCGATGAATTCCCGGAGTTCAGCCGCAAGGCGCTGGAAACATTGCGGCAGCCGCTGGAGGACGGACACGTGACGATCAGTCGCGCGCGGGCCAGCGTGCAGTACCCGGCACGCTTCCAGCTCGTTGCGGCGATGAACCCCTGCCCATGCGGGCATCACGGGGACCCGGAGAAGGCCTGTACGTGCACGCCCGCCGAGCGGACGCGCTACGCGGCGCGACTGAGCGGCCCGCTGCTGGACCGCATCGATCTGCTCGTGCGGGTGCCCCGCCTGACGGTGGATGAGCTGACCCGCGCGCCGGAACCCGAGGGGTCGGGGCCGGTGCGGGCGCGCATCCTGGCCGCGCGGGCGCGGATGCTGGCGCGGCAGGGCGCGCGGAACGCGGACCTGAGCGGGCAGGCGCTGCGGCGGGCTGCGCCGCTGGGGGCCGGGCCGGAGAGTTTTGCGCGGGCGGCGGCGCGGCAGCTGGGCCTGACCGGGCGGGGCTTTGACCGGGTGCTGCGCGTGGCGCGGACCGTGGCGGACCTGGCGGGCAGTGACGACATCCGCGAGGCGCATCTGGCCGAGGCGGTCACCTACCGCCCGCGTGACCTGGGAAGCGGCTGAGCTTTACCCTGACCGGCGTGAGTGTTCCGTCTGTCCCGGATTACGAGTGGTTGTTCGCGCGCACCCGTGCGGGGCGTGAGCGGGGGCCGGGTGCGGCGCGGGCGTTGCTGGACGCGCTGGGCCGCCCGGACACGCAGTTCCGGAGTGTGCGGGTGGTGGGCACGAACGGGAAGGGCAGCACCTGCGCGATGCTGGATGTGGGGCTGCGCGCGGCGGGGGTGCGCTCGGGGCGGTTCACGAGTCCGCACCTGACGCACTTTGAGGAGCGGGTGCGGGTGGACGGCGACCCGATCCCGCCCGCGGAGACGGCGGCGTTCATCGCGTGGGCGCGGGCGCACGGGGGGGACGCGGCGTTCTTCGATCTGACGCTGGCGCTGGCGGCGCGGGTGTTCGCGGAGCGGGGGGTGGAGGTCGCGGTGATGGAGGCCGGGGTGGGCGGCGCGACGGACGCGACGCAGGCGCTGGAGAACGTGGCGGCGGTGGCGTTGACGAACGTGGCGCTCGATCACGTGGGCGTGCTGGGGAGTACGGTGGCGCAGATCGCGCGGGACAAGGCGGGCGCAGCGCGGCCCGGCGTGCCGCTGCTGACCACGGCCGCAGGGGAGGCGCTGGACGTGATCGCGGAGGTGGCCGCGGGGGTGGGGGCGCCGCTGCTGACGCCGGACACGCACCCGGCGCTGTTCGCGCTGCCGCACCCGCCGCGGCTGGAGGGGCCGCATCAGGTGCGCAACGCGGCGCTGGCCGCCGCGACGCTGCGCACGCTGGGGTATGGGACGGGCGTGGAGGGCGCGCTGGACGCCACGCATCCGGGCCGCCTGGAACGGTTCACCGTGGACGGACACACGGTGCTGGTGGACGGCGCGCACAACCCGCACGCCGCGCAGGCACTGGCGCTGGCGGTGCCGCGCGCGGACGTGCTGCTGTTCGGAAACCTCGCGCGGAAGGATACGGGCGCGACCCTCGCGCCGCTGCTGGGCGTCGCGTCGCGGCTGGTGTTCACCGCGCCCGGCGACCTCGCCACGCCCCCGCAGGACCTCGCCGCGCTGCACGGTGGGGACGCCGTTCCCGACCCAGCGCGGGCCCTGGTGCACGCGCTGGCCCTCACGCCGCCCGGCGGCACGCTGCTGGTCGCCGGGAGCCTGTATCTGGCCGGGCAGACCCGCGCGCTGCTGGGGGGCGCTTGACAGGGTCCGGGTCCGCCCGTATACTTCTCCTCGCTCTGGATCGTTAGCTCAATTGGCAGAGCAGCTGACTCTTAATCAGCGGGTTGTAGGTTCGATTCCTACACGATCCACCACACCGAGAAGCCCCCGCCCCGCGCGGGGGTTTTTCCTGTTCTGGAACGCCGGGCGGCGCAGCGGCGTACCACAGGGTATGGGACTGTTCAGCCAGGACGAACCAGCACCGCAGGCCTTCGAGATCGCCGGGAGGCGCCTGACCTGCGATCACTGCCAGCAGGACACGTTCTTCGAGGGCGAGGCGCAACTGAACACGCAGGGCATGACGCTGCTGGGGCTGGACTGGGCGAACCGCAGCGCGACGTACTTCCGGTGCGCGACCTGCGGGAAACTCCACTGGTTCCTGCTCGGGGAGTAATCCCTGCTCGGGGCGCGTACACTGGCCTCTATGTTGCTGTACGGGCGGAATCCGGTGCTGGAAGCGTTGCAGGACGGACGGGTGTCCGAGGTGCTGGTCGCGCGTGGGGTGGAAGAGGCGTTCGTGGCGCAGCTCAAGGCCACGGGGGTGCGGATGAAGTTCGCGCCGCGCATCGAGCTCGATCAGCTGGCGGGCACGACGCAGCATCAGGGCGTGCTGGCCGAGGTGGAGGACCTGGAGTGGGCGTCGGTGGACGACATCCTGGATCTCGCGGAGAAGCGCGGCGAGGACCTGCTGATCGTGCTGCTGGACGGCATCACGGACCCGCGGAACTTCGGGGCGATCATCCGCAGCGCGGAGGTGCTGGGCGCGCACGGCGTGGTCGTCGAGGAGCGCCGCAGCGCGCCGCTGTCGCCGGTCGTGGCGAAGACGGCGGCGGGCGCGACGAGTTACCTGCCGGTCGCGCAGACGAAGAACCTGCCGCGCCTGATGGACGCCCTGAAGAAGGACGGGGTGTGGGTGTACGGCGCGGCGGGCGAGGCGGCGCAGGACGTCCGGAAGGTGGATTTCAGCGGGAAGGTGGCGCTGGTGATTGGCGCGGAGGGCGAGGGCATGCGCCGTCTGGTGCGTGAGAAGTGCGACGCGCTGGTCAGCATTCCGGTGCGGGGGCGGGTGCAGAGCCTGAACGCGTCGGTCGCGGCGGGCATCCTGCTGTTCGAGGCGTCCCGGGGCCGCGCGTGACCCACCCGGGCCGGGTGGAGGTCCTGCGCGGTGAGCAGTTGACGCTGGAGGTCCTGCCGGAGGTGGGGGCCAGCGTGCTGAACCTGCGCGCCGCGTCGGGCCGCCCGGTGCTCCGCCCGGTCGAACTGGGGAGCGTGGAGACGAGCAGTCAGTGCGCGAGCTTCACGCTGATCCCCTTCAGCAACCGTGTGCGTGACGCGAAATTCGTCTTCGGGGGCCGTGAGATCGTGCTGCGCCCGAACACGAAGGATGGACTGGCGCAGCACGGTGACGTGCGCAACCGCCCCTGGCACGCCGAGCGGGTGGACGACACGCACCTGCGCTGCACCTTCGACTCGCGGGACTTCGCGGACGTGAACTGGCCGTGGGCGTTCACGGCAGGGATCGAGTACCGCCTGCACGGCCCGCACCTCGACATGACGCTGACCCTCACGAACGAGGATGCCAGCGACATGCCCGCCGGGATGGGTCTGCACCCGTACTTCGCGCGCGTGCAGCCGGACCTGCCGGGCGTGGACCCGACCCTGGCGGTGGGCGCGGAGCTGATCTACGACACGGACGAGCGCGTCCTGACGGTCGGCGCGGCCCGTGAACTGCGCCCCGACGAGGACTACCGCGACCCCACCGGGGTGGGCGCGCGGGAGATCAACACGACGTATACGGCGTGGGACGGCGTCGCCCACCTCGACTGGGGTGCGCGGGCGCTGACGCTCACGGCGGACAACGTGTACTCGCATCTGGTGGTGTTCACCGCGCCGGACGGCAGCCTCGCGCTGGAACCCGTGTCGCACGCGACGGATGCGTTCAACCTCGCGGCGCAGGGCGTGCCGGGCGTGGACCTGCGCGTGTTGTCGCCGGGGCAGACGCTCGCGGGGACCGTGCGCCTGACCCTTGACGGGAACTGGTAAGCCCCTCCCCTACCCGGTGGCGAGCAGCGCCCCGCGTCCGTCGCGCAGTTCGAACTCGTGGCGGTCGCGGGCCTGCATCCAACGCAGGGCCTCCAGCAGATCGTCGGTTTCCTTCAGAACCTCGGGGGCGTCCGGGTCGCCGGTCCACACCACGCGGTAGGCGCGCGGCGCTGTGGGCGGCGTCCAGCGTTCCCCCTCGTCCTCTTTCACGAATGCTCTCGACATCCCTCCAGTCTGGCGGGGGCGGCTGATGCGCGGGTGGGAGGAGGGTGGTCGCCGCTTTACTATGGCAGGTCGGGGACGCTGGCTTTCGGCACGAGCGTGATGCGCGCCTGCCGTTCCCGATCATCCCGTAGGTAGGTCAGGGTGACGGTGTCGCCCACCTTCGCGCGGCGGATCGCGGTGATGACCTCGTTCGCGTCGCGGGTGCGCTGGCCGTTCACGCGCAGGATCACGTCGCCCAGCGCAGTCAGCTGGTCCTGCTCGTCGAAGGTGCTGCCGCGCAACCCGGCCTGCTCGGCGGGGCTGCGGCGGGCGACCTCAAGGATGATCGCGCCGGGCGGGTCGGTCTGCCCGCTGTGGACCGAGTCGAAGATCAGGCCCACGACCGGCACGTCGTTCGTGATCCCGGCGCGCAGGGCGCTGATCAGATCGTTGCCCTCCACGACCGGTACGGCGTAGCTGCGCCGCGTCTGCCCGCTGCCGTCCAGGCTGATGTAACTGACCACCCCGATCGCCTGCCCGTTCCCGTCGATGATCGGGCCGCCACTGTCGCCGGGGGCCAGGGGCGCCGTCATCTCCAGCGTGCCCTGCGGGAAATCCGCGCGGCCCGCCTCGGCGTTCAGGCGCAGCAGCCTGCCACGGCGGGGTTGCAGGAAGTCCCCGCCACTGTTCCCGATGGCCAGCACCGTCTCGCCCGGGCGGGGCGCGCGGGTCGTGAGGTTCAGGAACGGGAAGTTCGTGCCGCGCCCGTTGACCTGCAAGAGGGCCACGTCCGCGGAGGCGTCGAAGGCCACCACCCGCGCGCCATAGCTGCGGCCCGAGAGGGTACTCACCTGGAACAGCTGCCCACCGCTGACGACGTGGTACGCGGTCAGGAGCTGCCCGCCCGCGCTGATGAAGAAGCCGGTGCCGATCCCGCCGGTATTGCGCTCGGTGTTCACGCTCTCCACGCGGACGGTGGCGGGGCGGGACTTGTCAAACAGCGCGCGGGCGTCCTCCGGCAGGGTGACGGGGGGCGTGGGCGCCTGCGTGTCCACGCGGGGCGCCACGTTCACGCGCGGCAGGAACGGCACGTCCGCCTCTGGCAGCAGGTACGCGGCCAGCGCGAGGATCAGCAGGACAGGAAGCCAGGGCGAGGCGCGCACGCCGTCAGTCTAGGGCGCCCTGCACGCGAGGACGGTGGCAGAGGGAACCGAACAGGCCGGGTGATGCCCTAGGCTGGGCGTCATGCGTTTCTGGCTGTTGAAATCGGAGCCCGATGTGTTCGGCTTCGCGGATCTGGTGCGGGCGGGGCGGGAGCCGTGGAATGGCGTGCGGAATTATCAGGCGCGGAATTTCCTGCGGGAGATGCGCGAGGGGGATCTGTGCCTGTTCTACCACTCGAATGCGAAGCCGGCGGGGGTGGCGGGCGTGGCGCGGGTGTGCCGCGCGGCGTATGCGGATGACCTGCAGTTCGACGCCCAGAGTCAGTATTTCGATCCGAAGTCCATGGTGGACGCGCCGCGCTGGAGCATGGTGGACGTGGAGCCGCTGATCGCGTTTCCGCAGGTGGTGTCCCTGGAGACCTTGCGTGAGATGCCGGAGTGGGACGGGTCGGCCCTGACGCGCAGGGGCTCGCGCCTGAGCGTGCTGCCGGTGGAGGCCGGGGCGTTCTGGGCGACGCTGGACGCGGCGGGTCTGGGCCTGGATGAGGTGGGGGGGCTGGGCTGACAGGGCGTGGGGTAGGGGCGTGCAGGTTGGCGGGGGGCGTTTTGACCGGCTTTCCGGGGGTGGAGACGGTGGTCAGGTTCAGGACAGCCACCTGTCTTTATCTGATCTTGAGATGTTTTTCATGGTCGGAATGAGGGCTGTGACCTTAACGTCAGATAAAGAAAAGGAGAATCTACCGATGGAACTACTTCTGGCTGGTCTGGTCATCGTGGTGTCCCTGATCCTTGCCGCGTGGCAGGAACGCCCCGGCGCGCGGCGCCGCAGCCGCCGCTGAACGGCGCGCCCCCACCCAGCGGCTGCTGCCGGAAACGCCCGCCGGACCGTCTGGTCCGGAATCCGTCTGGCCGATGTACCTTCTGGACAGGGCTTCTTCTTCACCCGGTTTTTCTGAACTGCGTTCAAACTGGCGGGCGATGACGTGACGCCCCGCTACGCTGCACGGTGATGTCTGCTCTCTGGCCCGGTCGCCGTCCCACCCTGTTCTCCCGTCTGGCGCTGACCGCCATGCGCCTAGTGGGCTGGCGGCCCGTGCTGGCCCCGCCGCCCGGACCGAAGTTCGTGGGGGCCGTCGCCCCGCACACGCACAACGCGGATTTCTGGCCGGGCCTGTTCTTCATGTGGTCCACCCGCTCCCCCGTGCGGTTCGTGGCGAAACACCAGCTGTTCACGTTCCCGCTGGGCCTGTTCATGCGCGCGGTGGGGGGCCTGCCGGTGGACCGCCGCCGCGCCGGGGGGAACTTCGTGGACGGCGTGGTCACCCTGATCGACCGTGAACCGGAGATCATGCTGGTCGTCGCGCCCGAAGGCACCCGCAGCCGCGGGGAGTACTGGCGGACCGGGTTCTACTACATGGCGCTGGAAGCCAACGTCCCGATCGGGGTGACCGTCCTGGACTGGGGCCGCAAACAGGTGGGCGTGATCGGGTACGTGACCCCCACCGGGGATATCGAGGCGGACTTCGCCCTGATCCGCGAGATGCTCCGGGACGTGCGCGGCCACACGCCCGCGAACGAGACCCCGGCGGTGCCGCGCCCCGCGTCGGCGGGCGGCCCCAGTAAGAGCTGAGCACCGACGCCGGGACGTCACCTGCCCCGTCGTCTGACCTGCAAAGACACGCCCCCTGTCCGCGGGGTGGGGGGGTGTTACCGTGAGGTCATGACCAGCACCGCCGAACCCACCACCGCCCGTGACACGGCCCTGTTTGACCTGATCGCCCAGGAGGCCGAGCGGCAGCGCCTCGGCCTGGAACTGATTGCTTCCGAGAACTTCACGTCGGCGGCGGTGCGCGAGGCGCAGGGCAGCATCGTGACGAACAAGTATGCGGAGGGCTACCCCGGCAAACGCTGGTACGGTGGGTGCGAGGTCGTGGACCGCATCGAGCAGCTGGCCATCGACCGCGTCCGGGAACTGTTCGGCGCGGCGTGGGCGAACGTGCAGCCGCACAGCGGGTCAAGTGCGAACCTCGCGGTGTACAACGCACTGATCGAGCCGGGGTCCGTGGTGCTGGGCATGGACCTGAGCCACGGCGGGCACCTGACGCACGGGAACCCTGTGAACTTCTCCGGGCTGCGCTACCAGATCGTCAGTTACAAGGTGAACCCCGACACCGAACTCATCGACATGGACGAGGTCCGCCGTCTGGCGCACGAGCATCAGCCGAAGATGATCATCGCGGGGGCCAGCGCGTACAGCCGCACGATCGACTTCGCGGCCTTCCGCGAGATCGCCGATGAGGTGGGCGCGATCCTGTTCGCGGACATCGCGCACATCGCGGGCCTGATCGCGGCGGGCGTGCACCCCAACGCGCTGCCGCACGCGCACGTGGTGGCCAGCACCACCCACAAGACCCTGCGCGGGCCGCGCGGCGGGATCATCCTCAGCAACGACCCGGAACTGGGCGCGAAGATCGACCGTGCCGTGTTCCCCGGGTACCAGGGGGGGCCGCTGGAGCACGTGATCGCCGCGAAGGCCGTTGCGTTCGGGGAGTGCCTGACCGACGAGTTCAAGGCGTACGCCGCGCAGATCATCCGCAACGCGCAGGCGCTCGCGCAGGCCTTTGAAGACAAGGGCTACCGCGTGGTGTCCGGTGGGACCGACAACCACCTGTTCGTGCTGGACCTGCGTCCGCAGGGCCTGAACGGCACGAAGGCCACGCGCCTGCTCGACGCGAACCACATCACGATCAGCAAGAGCACCCTGCCGTACGACACCGAGAAGATCCTGCACGGCGGCGGGATCCGCATCGGCACGCCCGCCGTCACCACGCGCGGCATGACGGAAGCCGACATGCAGACCGTCGCAGACCTGATTGACCGCGCCCTGAAGGGCCAGGACGTCAAGGCCGAGGTGCACGCGTTCGCGGGCGGCTTCCCGATTCCCTGAACCGGGTTCACGCAGTGGGGGCGCAGGGGGGTGCAGCAGCACTCCCCTTACCCATTTATGTGAACTTTTACACGCTCGCGTGCGATAGTGAAGGTCCGATGGACACCGGCCCGCTCCCCAGTGATCTCACCCTGCACCTGACGCAGGTGGGCCTCACGGCCAGCAGCCTGCCGGGCGCCCTGACCCCGGTCCTCCAGACCATCACGGGCCACACCAGCGCCAGCGCCGCCGCGTACTACCAGCGCCGCGACCACCCCACCTCCAGCCGCGCCGTCCTGACCGACGAACCCAGCTACCCCGCGCGGGTCAGTCGCGGCCCCGCCCCGCTGCCCACCCTCCCGCCGGGTTTGCTACGCCGCCTGACGCACGAACCGGACCTGCTGAACCTGCCCGCCACCGCGCACCACCCCGCGCTGCTGGCCGCACCCATCCGCGAGCGGGGCGGCGAGCTGCTGGGCGCCCTGCTCATCACCCGGCCCGACAGCGGCCCGTGGCGCCCCGGGGACTGCCACCTGCTGCGCACCCTGGCCGGACTGGTCACGCTGGTCGCCGCGCGCCTGCACGCCGAGGAACGCGAACGTGACGCGCACGAACACGCCCTGCGCGCCCTGAGTCTCGCCCTGGAAGCCCGCGACGCCGACCTGCGCGGCCACACCGACCGCGTCACGCAACTCGCCACGCTGGTCGGGCAGGCCATGCACCTTCCGCCCGACGCGCTGGGCGCGCTGCGCTGGGGCGCGTACCTGCACGACATCGGCAAACTGACCCTCCCGGACGACGTCCTTCATCACCCCGGCCCGCTGACGCCCGCCATGTGCGAACGCATGCGCCAGCACGTCGACGAGGGCCTGAACCTCGCGCGGCAACTGCCGTTCCTGCCACCCGAGGCGCTGGACGTGATCGCCGCGCACCACGAACGCTGGGACGGCAGCGGCTACCCGCGCGGCCGCAGCGGCACCGCCATTCCCCTGACTGCCCGGATCTTCGCCGCCTGCGACGTGTTCGACGCCCTGACCAGCCCGCGCGCGTACAAGCACGCCTGGACGCCCGGCGACGCCCTGCACTTCGTGCAGCAGGGCAGCGGCACACACTTCGACCCGCAGGTCGTGCAGGCCCTCACGCAGGTGCTCGGGCATCACGCCGCGTAAGCGGAGAACAGATCAGGAACAACCTATTCCGTCTAAGGGCAATCAGGTGCTACGGTAGACCATGCCCCCCACCCAGATCCTCCAGGCCTACGCCGACGCCGTGCACGCCCGCGACGCCGAAGCCCTGCTCGCCCTGTACCACCCGCACGTCACCGTGTACGACATGTGGGAACACTGGCTCTACGACGGCCAGCAGGCATGGCGCGGCATGATCGAGAGCTGGTTCGCCAGCCTCGGCGACGAGCGCGTCCAGGTCACCTTCGACGACATCCGCAGCACCGTCACGCCGGAGATGGCCCTCGTGCACGCCTTCGTCACCTACGCGGGCCTGAATACCAGCGGCGAACGCCTGCGCGCCATGAACAACCGCATCACCCTAACCCTGACCCCCGGCGGGAACGGCTGGCTGATCCTCCACGAACACAGCAGCGCCCCCGCCGAATTCAGCAGCGGAAAGGTCAACCTCCACCGACCAGCCTGAACGAGACACCTACACTGCGGTCGTGACGCATCAGGAAGGGATCGTGCAGGTGCTGGCCGCCATCCTCAGTCAGCCGCCGGAGGTCTTGCAGGCGTTCAGCCGGGGCAACCCGTTCGACAAACTGCTGCGCAGTTACGACGAGTTCAACGCGCAGGGCCAGCCGCTCTACCGCCACCGCCGGGGTGGAGCGCACTACCGGATGTCCCGCGCGGCGTTCGCGTCTGGGCTGTGCGCCTCGCAACTGTACGGCGAGCACCGCGTGCCGCTGAACATCATCAAGCGCCGCCTGCTGGAAACGGGCGGGGACGCCGGGCAGATCCGCGCGATCCTCCGGGCGAACGAGGTCGTGCTGATCACCCCGGACGAGCAGCGGCACCTGGACGCCTCAGTCGCGAACGGGGGACTGGCGCTGCGGCAACGACTGCCCGAGGACGGCAGTGACCGGCTGGCCTTCGCGGGCATCGAGATCGCCTCGGAAACCCTGACCCGCTGCCTGTAGCAGAAAGGCCGCGCCTCTCCCCTGCCTGGGACGGCGCGGTCTTCTGGTGTGGTCACTGTTGGGGTTCGTCCTGGAAGATTTCCTCGATGCGCTGCCCGAACAGGCGGGCGAGTTTGAAGGCCAGCGGCAGACTGGGGTCGTACCGGCCAGTTTCCAGGGCGTTGACGGTCTGGCGGGACACGTCGAGGTGGTCGGCGAGGTCGGCCTGCGTCCAGCCGCGCGCGGTGCGGAGTTCGCGCAGGCGGTTGTTCACATGCCGTCCTTCCAGCGCAGGTAGCGGTTGGTGGCCCACATGGCGAGCATGGAGCCGATGAGCATGAGGTACACCGGCCAGAACGGCAGGCTCAGCGTGGTGGCATCCTGTTGTTCAGGCGGTGCGGTCAGCCAGGTGTACAGTCCCCAGACCAGGATCGCTGTAATGGTGTTGGTCAGGAACAGCCCTGCGGCCATCCAGGACGTAACGAACCGCTGCCGGGCACGTTCGTCAAGGGACTTGTAGTACCGGAACAAGATCCACTGAGTGCCAATGAATCCGCCGAGCATGACGGTCAGGTAGGCCAGTGGGTTGACGGGTCGGCGTCCGACGGCAAGGAACAGGGCCATGAAAACAAGGGTAAACGCGAGTTCCCACAGGCGGATCTGTCGGGTCTGGCGGTCGCGGCGGGCGGGAACGGTGCCTGGGTTCATGATGGACCTCCGGCGCAGGCTCGGATGTCAAGCTTGCTTGACTCAGGGTAGAGAGCCCAGAGTTGCATGTCAAGCAATCTTTACATCAGCGAGAGAGAACAGGCGGGCCTTCACGCCCGCCTCCTCTGTCCTGCCTGAACTCAGCGGGGCAGGACGCTGGTGCCCATGAGGTGCTGGTCGATGGCGCGGGCGGCCTGGCGGCCCTCGCGGATGGCCCACACGACGAGGCTCTGGCCGCGGCGCATGTCCCCGGCGGCGAAGACGCCCTGCACGTTGGTGTGGTAACCGCCCTCGTCGGTGTGGGCGTGGGCGTTGCCGCGGGCGTCCTTCTGAATGCCGAAGGCGTCGATGACGCTGCCGACGGGGCTGACGAAACCCATGGCGAGCAGGACAAGGTCGGCCTTGTGGATCTCCTCGCTGCCGGGCACCTCGGTCAGCTGGCCGTCCTTGAATTCCATGCGGACGGTTTTCACGCCGGTGACCTTGCCGCCCTTGCCGATGAATTCCTTGGTGGCGATGGCGAATTCACGCACGGCGCCTTCCTCGTGGCTGGTGCTGGTGCGGAGTTTCATGGGCCAGTAGGGCCACACGAGGGGTTTGTTCTCCTGTTCGGGCGGCTGGGGCATGACCTCGAACTGGGTCACGCTGGCGGCGCCATGGCGGTTGCTGGTGCCCACGCAATCGCTGCCGGTGTCGCCGCCGCCGATCACGATGACGTGCTTGCCTTCGGCGCGCAGCTGCTTTTTCAGCTTGTCCCCGGCGTTCACGCGGTTCTGCTGCGGCAGGAACTCCATGGCGAAGTGAATGCCGTCCAGCTCGCGGCCGGGGGCGGGCAGGTCGCGGGGCTGCTCGGCGCCGCCCGCCAGAAGGACGGCGTCGAACTCGGCTTTCAGCTCGTCGGGCGTGACGGTGTGCTTGCTGAGGTTCGTGACTTTGCTGGCGTCGGGCCACGCGCCCACCAGAACGCCGGTGCGGAAGGTGACACCCTCGGCCTGCATCTGCTCGACGCGGCGGTCGATGTGGTGCTTGTCCATCTTGAAGTCGGGGATGCCGTAGCGCATCAGGCCGCCCACGCGGTCATTCTTCTCGAACACGGTCACGTCGTGCCCGGCCCGCGCGAGCTGCTGCGCGGCGGCCAGTCCGGCGGGGCCCGAACCGATCACGGCGACTTTCTTGCCGGTCTTCACAGCGGGGGGTTGCGGGGTGACCCAGCCTTCCTGCCAGCCGCGCTCGATGATGCTCAGCTCGATGCTCTTGATGCCCACGGCGTCGCCGTTGATGTTCAGGGTGCAGGCGGCCTCGCAGGGGGCGGGGCAGATGCGGCCCGTGAATTCGGGGAAGTTGTTCGTGGAGTGCAGGGTGTCGAGCGCCGAGCGCCAGTCGTCCTGGTACACGAGGTTGTTGAAGTCGGGAATGATGTTCCCGACGGGGCAGCCGTTGTTGCAGAACGGGATGCCGCAGTCCATGCAGCGCGTCGCCTGGAGGCGGGCGGCGTCGGGCGCCAGGGGCAGCAGGAACTCGTGGTAGTGCTTGAGGCGCGCGTCGACCGGGGCGTACTGGTCCTTGATGCGCGGCTGGTCGAGGAAGCCGGTGATCTTGCTCATGCGTGCTCCGGTGAGGGGACGCGCCCGGCCCGTGTGGACGGGGCGCGGAAGGGGGTTACTTGGTGAGCGTGCCCTGCGCGGCCACGGGGTTGCCGGGCTGCGCGGTCTGCATGCTGGTGGTGTCGGCGGCCTGGACGGTACCGGCCTGGGCGCGTTCGCGCAGGGCGCGCTGGTATTCCTTCGGGAAGACCTTGACGAAGCGCTTCAGGGTGGTGTCCCAGTCGTCGAGGAGTTCAGAAGCGCGCTGCGAGCCGGTCCACTTGTGGTGGCTTTCGAGCAGGCGGCGCAGGTGGGCCTCGTCGCTCTGGTCGAAGTGCAGGCCACCCTGGGTCTGCGCGAACTGCTGGTCCTCGGGCAGCAGGGGGTGCAGGTCCACCATGCTGGTGTTGCAGCGCTTCTCGAACTGGCCGTCCACGTCGTACACGTAGGCGACGCCGCCGCTCATGCCCGCCGCGAAGTTGCGACCGGTCTGGCCGAGCACGACGACGGTCCCGCCGGTCATGTACTCGCAGCCGTGGTCGCCGGTGCCCTCCACGACGGCCTCGGCGCCGCTGAGACGCACCGCGAAGCGTTCGCCCGCCACACCTCGGAAGAAGGCTTCACCCGAGGTCGCGCCGTACAGGACGGTGTTCCCGACGATGATGTTCTCCTCGGCCTTGCCGCGGAATTCGATGCTGGGGCGCACGACCACGCGGCCGCCGGAGAGGCCCTTGCCGGTGTAGTCGTTCGCGTCGCCGATCAGGTACAGGGTCAGGCCCGGGGCGAGGAACGCGCCGAAGCTCTGGCCGCCGGTGCCTTCCATCTGCACGAACACGGTGTTGTCCGGCAGCCCTTCCGGGCGCACGCGGGTCAGTTCGCCGGACAGCATCGCGCCGACGGTGCGGTTGACGTTGCGGACGTCCTGCAGGAAGTGCACCTTCTCGCCCTTCTCGAAGGCGGGGCGGCACTTCTCGATGAGTTGCAGGTCAAGCGCGCCGCTCAGGCCGTGGTCCTGGGTGTGGAGGTGGCGCACGCCGACTTCCCCCGGCACCTCGGGGCGGTAGAAGACGCGGCTGAAGTCCAGGCCCTGCGCCTTCCAGTGCTCGATGCCCTTTTTCGTGTCGAGCAGGTCGGCGCGGCCGATCAGGTCGTCGAAGGAGCGGATGCCCAGGCTGGCCATGATGGCGCGGACTTCCTCGGCGATGAAGAAGAAGAAGTTGATGACGTGCTCGGGTTTGCCCTGGAAGCGGGCGCGCAGCACCGGGTCCTGCGTGGCGACACCCACGGGGCAGGTGTTCAGGTGGCACTTGCGCATCATGATGCAGCCCTGCGCGACCAGCGGCGCGGTGGCGAAGCCGAACTCGTCGGCGCCCAGCAGCGCGGCGATCACGACGTCGCGGCCGGTCTTGAGCTGCCCGTCGGTCTGCACGCGCACGCGGTCCCGCAGGCGGTTCAGGACCAGGGTCTGCTGCGTCTCCGCGAGGCCCAGTTCCCACGGCGAACCGGCGTGCTTGATGGAGCTCCAGGGGCTGGCCCCGGTGCCGCCGTCGTGCCCGGCGATCACGATGTGGTCGGCCTTGGCCTTGGCGACCCCGGCGGCGATGGTGCCCACGCCGACCTCGGAGACGAGTTTCACGCTGATGTCCGCGCGGGGGTTCACGTTCTTCAGGTCGTGGATGAGCTGCGCGAGGTCCTCGATGGAGTAGATGTCGTGGTGCGGGGGCGGGCTGATCAGGCCCACGCCGGGCACGGAGTGGCGCAGGAACCCGATGTACTCGCTGACCTTCCCGCCGGGCAGC
This sequence comes from Deinococcus soli (ex Cha et al. 2016), assembly GCF_001007995.1. NCBI lineage: Bacteria > Thermotogati > Deinococcota > Deinococci > Deinococcales > Deinococcaceae > Deinococcus > Deinococcus soli (ex Cha et al. 2016). Next base: position 1,401,762 of record NZ_CP011389.1, read on the forward strand.
TGGCCGCCCTCGCCGGGCTTGGCGCCCTGGGCCATCTTGATCTGGATCTGGTCGGCGCTCGTCAGGTAGTTCGTGGTGACGCCGAAGCGGCCCGAGGCGACCTGCTTGATCTTGCTGCGCAGGCTGTCCCCGGGTTCCAGCGGGTAGTCCACTTCAACCCTGCTCTCGCCGAGGATGCTGGCGAGGGTGTGGCCCTCACCGAGGGTCTCGCCGCGCATCTCGCGCTCGTAGCGGGCGGGGTCCTCGCCGCCCTCGCCGGTGTTGCTCTTGCCGCCGATGCGGTTCATGGCGACGGCCAGGGTGGTGTGCGCCTCGGTGCTGATCGAGCCGAGGCTCATGGCTCCCGTGGCGAAGCGCTTGACGATCTCGCTGGCGCTCTCCACCTCATCCAGCGGCACGGGGGTCACGCCGTCAGTCTTGAATTCGAACAGGCCGCGCAGGGTCATGTGGCGCTTGCTCTGGTCGTTGATGATCCGGGCGTACTCCTCGAACGTGGCGTAGTTGCCGCTGCGCACCGAGTGCTGCAGCTTGGCGATCGAGTCCGGCGTCCACATGTGCTCCTCGCCGCGCACGCGCCAGGCGTACTCGCCGCCCGCGTCGAGGTTCTGGGCCAGCACGGGGTCGTCGCTGAACGCGCCGCGGTGGTTGCGCAGGGCTTCTTCGGCCACCTCGAAGATGCCGATGCCGCCGACCTGGGTGGGCGTGCCGTAGAAGTACTTCTGCACGAAGTCGGTCTTCAGGCCGACCGCCTCGAACAGCTGCGCGCCGCAGTAGCTCATGTACGTGCTGACGCCCATCTTGGACATGATCTTGCTCAGGCCCTTGCCGATCGCCTTGACATAATTGTAGATGGCCTTGTGCGCGTCGATGCCGTTCAGCGCAGGCATGCCGGGCACGTCGGTGTGCAGGTTGATCAGCGTTTCCAGCGCGAGGTACGGGTGGATGGCCTCCGCGCCGTACCCGGCGAGCGCGGCGAAGTGGTGCACCTCGCGGGCGTCGCCGGTCTCGACGACCAGACCGACTTTCATGCGCAGGCCCGCCTTGACGAGGTGGTGGTGGATGCTGCTCAGGGCCAGCAGGCTGGGAATCGCGACGCGTTCGCGGTCCACGCGGCGGTCACTGATGACGATGATGTTGTGGCCGCTCTCGATGGCGTCCACCGCCCAGGCGTTGATGGTTGCGAGTTTGGCTTCCACGCCGCGCGCGCCCCACTCGGCGGGGTAGGTGATGTCGAGGTCGTACGCCTTGAACTTGCCGCGGGTGTGTTCCTCGATGTTGCGCACGCGGGCCATGTCGTCGAAGTCCAGGATGGGCTGCTCGACTTCCAGGCGCAGCTGCGGGTTCACGGCGTTGATGTCCAGCAGGTTCGGGCGCGGGCCCACGAACGACACGAGGCTCATGACGACCGATTCACGGATCGGGTCGATGGGCGGGTTCGTGACCTGCGCGAACAGCTGCCGGAAGTAGTTGAACAGCGGCTTGTTCTTGCCGGACAGCACGGCCAGCGGGCTGTCGTTGCCCATGCTGCCGATGCCTTCCTCGCCAGTCAGGGCCATGGGGCCCATCAGGAACTTCAGGTCCTCCTGGGTGTACCCGAAGGCCTGCTGCCGGTCGAGCAGCGACTCGCGGAACTGGCCGACGGTGCCGGTCTCCTCGCTGTCGTCCAGGCGGAAGCGGGTGTTCTCCACCCACTGCGCGTAGGGCTTGGCGGACGCGAACTGGTTTTTCAGTTCGTCGTCCTCGATGATGCGGCCCTGCTCGAAGTCGATCAGGAACATGCGGCCCGGTTGCAGGCGCCACTTCTTCACGATCTTGCTCTCGGGGACGGGCAGCACGCCGGACTCGCTGGCCAGGATGACCAGATCGTCGCGGGTCTGCACGTAGCGGGCGGGGCGCAGCCCGTTGCGGTCCAGCGTGGCGCCGACCTGTCGGCCGTCGGTGAAGACCATCGCGGCCGGGCCGTCCCAGGGCTCCATCATGCTGGCGTGGTACTCGTAGAACGCACGGCGGCGCGGGTCAAGGTTGGCGTTCTGCTCCCAGGCTTCGGGGATCATCATCATGGCGGCGTGCGCCATGGGGTACCCGGCCAGCGTCAGGAGTTCGAGGGCATTGTCGAAGGTGGCGGTGTCGCTTTCGCCCTCGAAGGAGATCGGGTAGAGCTTCTTCAGGTCGTCGCCCAGCACGGGCGAGGCCATGATGCCCTCGCGGGCGCGCATCCAGTTGAAGTTCCCCTTGACGGTGTTGATCTCGCCGTTGTGCGCGACCATGCGGTAGGGGTGCGCCAGCGGCCACTCCGGGAAGGTGTTCGTGGAGAAACGCTGGTGGACCAGGGCCAGCGCACTGACCACGCGTTCGTCCTGCAGGTCGAGGTAGTACTCGCCGACCTGCGTGGCGAGCAGCAGGCCCTTGTAGATGACCGTGCGACACGACATGGAGGGCACGTAGTACTCGGCGCCGTGCGTGAAGTTCAGCGCGCGGATGGCATTGGACGCCCGGCGGCGGATGACGTACAGCTTGCGTTCCAGCGCGTCGGGGACCAGCGTGTCGGGTCCGGCGCCGATGAACACCTGCCGGATGACGGGTTCCTTCTCGCGCACGGCGGGGCTCATGGGCATCTCGCGGTTGACCGGCACGTCGCGCCAGCCCAGCACGACCTGCCCTTCCGCGACGATGGCGCGTTCGAGTTCCTGCTCGCAGGCGCGGCGCGAGGCGATCTCCTTGGGCAGGAAGATCATGCCGACGCCGTAGTCGCCCAGCGGGGGCAGGGTCACGCCCTGCTGCGCGAACTCGGCGCGGTAGAACTCGTCGGGAATCTGGATCAGGATGCCCGCCCCGTCGCCCATCAGGGGGTCAGCGCCGACGGCGCCGCGATGGTCGAGGTTCTCGAGGATTTTCAGGCCCTGCTGCACGATGGCGTGGTTCTTGCGGCCCCCTATGTGCGCGACGAAGCCCACGCCGCAGGCGTCGTGCTCGGCTCCGCTGTACAGGCCCTGCTCACGGGCGAGCTTGAGTTCCGCGCCGCTCGCGGGGGTTCCAGGGGTGTGCGGCGCCTCAGCCGGCGTCACCCGGTTGTCTGTTCTGTTCATGTTGACGCTCCCATCTCGCTCGTGACTCGCATCCGCCTGCGGGGTGCAGGCTGCTGGAATTACGATACAGACGCGCGCATGTCTATGCAGGGCCGTTGTTTATAACGGGTCTAAAGGTGGCCCGCATCATTTTCCGACCAAAGTGCATGGTTTGAGCGAAAACCGGCAACAAATGACAGCCGTTCATGTCATCTGCGCAATGGGCTCGCGTCACCGGGCGGCCGCAGTCACTCACCCGCGCAGTGGGGGCACGCGCCGGAGCGACGACTTGGAAGCGCTGCCATACACAAAATGGCGCGTCCTGCAAGCCCCCGCCGGACCCCGCGTGGTCAGGCGGGTGACAGCTGGAACAGCGCGATCTCCGGCTCACACAGGTTCCGCACGGGCAGCCCGCTCAGGCCCAGACCCCGACTCACGTACGCGGAGGTGTCGTGCGCGCCCGTCACCCAGCCCATCGCGTAGCGCTGCCCGAAAGCACTGGGAACCTGTAACGCACCCACCACCGGCAGCCGCACCTGTCCGCCGTGCGTGTGCCCACACAGCACCAGTCCCACCGGGCGTGGCAGCGCGGGCAGCAGGTCCGGGTTATGCGTGACGAGCAGCGTCGCCCGCGCGCCCGCCCCGGACAGCGCCGCCGCCGCATCCGGCTGCCCGAACCACAGGTCGTCCGTGCCGCCCACCCACAGGTCGGCGCGCAGGGACCGCCCCTCATCGCGCAGGACCGTCACGCCCGCGCCTGCCAGCTGCCCCGCGAAGCGTTCGCGGCGCGCCGCCCAGTCCGCCCGGACCGGGCCGTAATGACGGCTGGCGTACCGTCCGAAACTCCCGTAGTCGTGGTTGCCCCACACCGAGAACGTCCCCAGCGGCGCCCGCAGCCGCGCCAGCTGCCGCAGCAGCCCGGGCGGCATCTCGTTCAGCCGAGCGTCGAGCAGATCGCCCCCGAGCAGGACCACATCCGCGCGCAGGTCGTTCGCGGCGTCCACCCACGCCGCCACGCTGCCTTCCCCGATGAACAGACCGTGGTGCAGGTCCGTCAGGAACGCGGCGCGCAGCGGCGAGCGCAACCCCGGCAGGGCGCGGGCGTGGCGGGTCACGCCGAAGCGGTATCCCTGCGCCACGCCCGCCCCGCCACCCAGCGCCAGGGCGCCGCCCCCGCCCAGCAGGGACCGCAGGACCGCGCGCCTCGTGATCATGAAGCGCACCCTACACCGACGCCCCCGGCGCGGGTCGTCCGCCGGAAGGTGCAGGCGCTAGACTGCCCCGCATGAACGTGCCGCCTGAACTGCTGGTCATCGACGTGCTGGACGAGGACGCGGGCCTCGCTGACGTGGAGGACAGCCGGGGCCGCACCTACCAGCTGCCCGCCGAATGGCTCCCCGGGGCCACCGACGGCGCCGGGTACCGCGTGACCCTTGAAGGCGGCCACGTGACCTTCACGCCCGACGCGGACGCCGCGCGGCAGCTGCGTGAACGCAGTAAGCAGACCCTGCTGGACTTCAGTGACGAGCATGACGACAGCCCCGCCGGGGGTCGCGCTTGACCCGCCAGGTGCTGATCATCCCGGACCTGCACGGCCGGCCGGACCTGCTGCGCGCCGCGCTGCACCAGTACCCGGACGCCCACTACCTGTGCCTGGGCGACGCGATCGACCGCGGGCCGCGCTCCATGCCGGTCGTGGAGACCCTGATGGACCTGCACCGCGCCGGGCGCGCCACGCTGCTGATGGGCAACCACGAGCGCATGATGCAGGAGGGCGTGAAGTACTACCGCCAGTACCTCGGCACGCACGACCTCGGCGACTACCGCCGCGCCATGGAGGGCTTCCAGTGGTGGATGCGCGCCGGGGGCGAGACGGTCCGCGCCGAGCTGGGCAGCCTGACCCTGGAGAAATTCCCCCCGCTGCTCGAGGAGTACCTGGGCGTCCTGCGCCGCGTCGTGTACGTCACGGCCGACGGCGAGCTCCACGACCACCCGCCGGCGCACCCAAGCGTGCTCGTGTCGCACGCCGCGCCGCCCGTCAAGCACCCGCAGCACCCGAACCCGCTGTCGGCGGCGCTGTGGCTGCGGCCCTTCGAGGGGCCCTTCCCGCTGCCCGAGGGCGTCACGTACTCGGTGCACGGGCACACGCCCGTCCCGATCCCCTGCCGCCTGGGCCGCCACCTGTACCTGGACCTGGGGGCGTACGACACGGGTCGGCTGGCGATTGCCGAGGTGAACGTGCACGGCCTGCCGACCGTGACGGTCCTGTGCGGGCGCGGTGATCCCACGCGGGGCCGCAAGTACGCCCGCTTCGGCGAGCCGGTCCCGGTCCGCCCGGTGGACCTGCCCGGCGCGCCCCCCAGGTAATCACCGCCCCGCCAGGGCTCATACGGATTCCGTCTGTCGCGTTAACAGATCGGAACATCACCGATCGGTCAACTCCACGCCCGGAACCCGCTTCTCGCCTGCTTGCTCTGCTGCGCAGTTCTCCGAGTCTGCTCGGGTTGAACGTTTTTGCAAACATTTCAACCCGAGTCCATGTCACCCCAGGGTCTTCAGGTCGTCCTGCCGGTCGGACAACCACTGCGGTGGGCCGTCGCGGACGACCACGTCCTCCTCCAGCCCGATGAAGCCGTGCCCGGGCACCATCACGCCCAGTTCCAGGGTGTACACCTCGTCCTCGCGCACGGGTCCCTCGACGGTCTGCCCGTAGCGGGGCCAGCGCGGCCCGAGGAGGGTGCCGCCGTCGTGCGTGGCGCGGCCCAGGCCGTGGCCCAGCGCGTGCTGGTACTCGGGGTACCCAGCGGCGACCAGCGCGGCGCGGGCGGCGGCGTCCACCGCGTGGCCGGGCGTGCCGGGGCGCAGGGCGTCCGCCCCCGCCTGGATGGCCTGCCAGCAGGCGCGGAAGGCGGCCTGCACCTCCCCGGGCACCGGGGTGCCGTCGGGCAGGCGGTACACCCGCTGGATGTCCGAGCAGTACCCGTGGGCCAGGCGCACGCCGTAGTCGATGTGCAGCAGCGCGCCGGGGCGCAGGGCGTGGTCGCCGGGCGGCGCGTGCGAGGGTCGGCTGTCCGGGCCGATGTGTACGTTCGGGCAGGCGTCCCAGCCCCAGGAGGGCTCGGCGCCGTCGCGGCGGCACAGGCCGTGCAGGAACGCCGCGACGTCCCGCTCGGTCCAGCCGGGGCGGGCGGCGGCCGCCATCTCGCGCAGGTGCGCCTCGGCCAGATCCACCGCCCCCCGGATCGCGGCGTGTTCCCCGGGCGTCTTGACCGACCGGAGCTGCCCCAGCAGCGGCGCGGCGCTGTCCCACTCCAGCGCAGGCAGATCGTCACCGGAGGCCAGCCAGCCGCGCACCCGGCGTTCCAGGCCCGCCGTCAGGCCGTCGCACAGCGGGTCGTCCTCGCTGATGTTCAGCAGCACCCGCCGCGCGCCCAGGCGGGTCACCTCGGCGCGCAGCAGGGCGCGCAGGTCGGCGTCGTAGCCGTGCACGGTCCAGCCGGGCGGCACGGCGTCCGCGTCGAACCGGCCCACGATCGCCACCGCCTCGGTGCGGGTCAGCAGGAAGAGACTGTCCCAGGTGACGTCCACGCCCGCCACGAGCGTCAGGGCCGGTTCCGGGCGCACGCCGGACTCGCGCGCGGCGATCAGCCAGACCTCGCCGCTCCCGAGCAGGGCCTGCGCCTGCCGCCGCTTGCCGTCCTGAAGCGCGTTCACTGCCGTGTTGGGGGCCATGCGCCAGGATACCGGTAGCATGGGCGGCATGCCGGTTCTGTTCGTGCATGGCGTGGCCGTCCGCGAGGAGGGCGACCTGGGCTGGGAGGACCTGCACCGCGCGACGCAGGGCGTGGACTGGCCGGGCGTGCAGCGCCTGCTGCGCGAGCACGTGGCGCCTGGCCTGAACCCGGACGCGCCGGAGTCGGTGCATGTCGAGCGGGTGTACTGGGGGGACCTGGGCGCGCACTTCACGCAGGGCGGGCAGTTCCGCGCGGCGCGCGAGCGCGAGGTCGCCCCGGAAACCGACCCGCTGACGCTGGACGGGGACGCGCTGGGCGAGGCGCTGGAACGCCGCCTGCGCGCCGCGCACCCAGTCGCGGAGTGGCCGGGCGTGATCCGCGTGGCGTGGGGCGTGGCACGCGACGCGCGGGTGCGGGCGCTGCTGGCGGACCTGCCGCCCGCCGAACGCTGGGGCGTGCTGGACGCGGCGGTGCAGGCGCGCCTGCCCACCCCGGCGCGGCGACTGGAACCGCACCTGCCGCCCGGATTGATGCGGGCGCGGCGGCGGAACGTGAAGCGCACCATGCAGGAGGTCCGCCGCCCGCTGGAGGCGTTCGTGCCGCTGTTCATGGGCGACGTCCTGGCCTACCTGAACGGACGCGGCACGCCCGAGCACCCGGGGCCGATCCCGCAGCGGGTCCTGGCCGGGCTGCGCGCGGCGCACGCGGCCCGCACCCACTCGAGTGAGCCGCTGGTGGTCCTGACGCACTCGATGGGCGGGCAGCTGATCTTCGACGCGCTGCACGCGTTCCTGCCCGCCGATCCGGACGGCGCGGCGGTGCGGGTGGACTTCTGGTGCGCGTGCGGCAGTCAGGTGGGCGCGTTCCACGAGCTGGGCTTCACGCTGGGCGGCCCGCACCCCGATCCCCACGCGGGCGGGCGGCTGGGGTACTTCTGGAACGTGTGGGCGTACACGGACCTGCTGAGCTTCCGCGCCCAGGGCATCGCGCCCGGCGCGCACGACACGGCCTTCCCACTGTCCGGGCTGGTGCGGTCGGATCATCTGGCGTACCTGCACCAGCCGGACTTCTACCGCACCCTGGCGGCAAAGGTCGCGGTGCACGCGGGGCCGCCTGATCTGGGAGACCGCCCGCTCAAGCATTTGCCATAAAGGACGCACCTTTATGGCCGAGCGAAGCGAGTGAATTTTATCGAGCAGGACGGAGAATGGAAGCTTCAGGAGTCCGTCTTCCTGATGCTGGAATTCGGAGAACTGCTCTAGAATCCGGCGCGTGAACGCGAGCCCGACCCTCTCCCCTGCCCTGCCCATGCTCAGTCCGGCGGAGGTGCTGCGGCGGGTGCGCGCGGCGGGCCTGCCGGGCGTGGTGCTGCTGGAGTCGCTGGGGCCGGTCGTGGCGTACGGGGCGCGGTCGTTCCTGAGTGCCGCGCCCGTGCGGGTCACGCACGATCTGCCTGCGCGGCCTGCGGGCGACGCACTGTTCCCGGCGTGGCTGGGCGGCCTGAAGTACGAGGCGGCCCGGAGCTTCGGGCTGGCCGCTCACGCGCCCCGAGGCGAGGCGATGTGGTGGGGCGAGTACCCGTCGGGCCTCGTGTGGGACCGCGTGACGGGCACCCTGAGCGTGGTGGGCGAGCCGCATCTGGACTGGGCGGCGCTGCTGGGCGCGCCGCTGCCGCCGGAACCGACCCTGAGCGTGGGTGCGTTCGGCGCGGACGATGTGGATTACCCGGCGGGCGTGCGGGCTGTGCAGGAGCTGATCCGCGCGGGCGAGGTGTATCAGGTGAACCTCTCGCGCGGCGTGCAGGCGGCCGCGCAGGGCGACCCGCTGGCCGCGTACCTGCGCCTGCGGGAGGTGAACCCCAGTCCGTTCATGGCCTTCGCGGACCTGGGGGAGGAGGTCGTGGTGTCGTGCAGTCCGGAGCGGCTGGTCCGCTGGGCCGGGGACGACCTGAGTGCTCGGCCCATCGCCGGGACCCGCCGCCGCGGCGACACGCCCGCCGAGGACGCGGCGTTCGAAGCGGAACTGCGCGCCAGCCCGAAGGAGGTCGCGGAGCACACCATGCTGGTGGACCTCGTGCGGCACGACCTGGGCCGTGTGGCCGCGCCGGGCAGCGTGACCGTGCCGGACCTGATGCTCGTCGAGCGGTACAGCCACGTGATGCACCTCGTGTCCGAGGTCCAGGCCCGGGCGCGGGTCGGCGTGACGCTGCGGGACGTGCTGGCCGCCACCTTCCCCGGCGGGACGATCACCGGCGCGCCGAAGGAACGCGTGATGGAGGTCACCCGCGACCTGGAACCCGGCCCGCGCGGCTGGTATACCGGCGGGCTGGGCATCGTGAGCGGGCCGCTGGTGGACGTGAACATCCTGATCCGCACCGCGGCCTTCACCCGCACGGAGGCCGGCTGGACGGTGGAGGTCCGCGCGGGCGGCGGCACCGTCATCGACGCCGACCCCACCCGCGAGGCTCAGGAGACCGTACACAAGGCCCAGGCGCTCCTGAGCGTCCTGGCGGGCGTCCCGGGCCGCCCCGCGCAGCCGCCGCAACCCCCGGTGCCCGGCACGCCCTGGGCGCCACCGCCCGCCACGTCCCACACGGGCGCGCGGGTGCTGCTGCTGGACAACCGCGATTCGTTCACGTGGAACCTCGCGCACGACCTGCTCGCGCTGGGCGCACAGGTGGACATGCGCGGGCAGCACGAGCGCCTGGACGACCTGCTCGGCACGCTGCCCGACGCCGTGCTCATCGGCCCCGGCCCCGGCACGCCCGACACCAGCGGCGTCACCCTGGCCCTGACCCGCTCGTGCCTGGACCGGCGCATCCCGCTGCTGGGCGTGTGCCTGGGGCATCAGGCGCTCGGGCAGGTGCTCGGCGGGCGGGTGGAACGCGCACGTCCCGTCCACGGCCGCCCCGAGTACGCCCGGCACCGCGGCACCGACCTGTTCCAGGGTGTCCCTCAGGACGCGCCGTTCGGCCGCTACCACTCGCTGGTCGTGCGCGGCCTGCCCGCCGGGCTGGTCACCGCGACCAGCCAGGACGGCGAGGTCATGGCCCTGGCCGTCCCCGGGCAGCCCGCGTGGGGCGTGCAGTTCCACCCGGAAAGCGTCCTGAGTCCCGCCGGACGCACCCTGCTGGGCAACTGGCTGCGCCTGAGCCAGGAATGGCCGCAGCCGTGACAGAAATACCCGCCGCCTGGAACGACCCCGCGTGGCTGCACGGCGCGACCGCCTTCACCACCGTCCGCACCCGATACGGGCAGCCGCTGCTGTGGGCCGCGCACCTGAAGCGGCTGAGGGCCACCTGCGCGTTCCTGGGTCTCCCCCACCCGGACCCCGCTCCACCCCCGCTGGAGGCGCACCCCTGGGGCCTGCTGCGCGTCACCGTCACGCCCCACGGCACCCTGCACATGCACCGGCCCCTCACGCCCGGCCCACGCCCGGATCAGGGGGTCACGGTACGCGTCACCGACTTGCAGATCCACCCGCAGCTCGGCGCGCACAAGACCGGGAACTACCTCCCGTACCGCCTCGCCGCCACGCAGGCCCACCCGCACTTCGAAGGCTGGCTGCAGGACGCGCGCGGGCACGTCGTGGACGGCAGCCGCACCTCCCCGCTGCTGGAGATCGGCGGGGCCCTCGTCGTGCCCGAAGGGGGCCTCCCGTCCGTCACCCGCGCCGCGTACCTGATGGGCCGCACGCACGACACGCGGCCCATCCACACCCGCGACCTCGGCCACGTCACCCGCGCGTGGCTGTGCGGCAGCGGCACCGGTCTCGTCCCGATCCGCCGCATCGACGGCCACACGGACGACCTCCCTGTCCACTGGCCCGCGCCCGGCGATGCCGTCTTCGGCTGGCCGGAAGAGGTCTGAGGGTCGAACGGTCTGAAGGGCTAAGGGCTATCCAGTACGCACGCCTCAGACGTTCGACCCTTGGACCCTCGACCTCAATTCAGGTCGGGCAGCCCACCTGCGGGCCGACGCACCCGGCGTCCTCGCCCTCGCCGATGTCTTTCATGGCGCGGTTCACGCGGTCCTGGCGGCGAGCGGCGACGAACATCACGGCGAGCAGCGGCACGAACACACCCAGCATCATCAGACCCATGACTGCCTCCTGCCCGCAGCGTACGCCGGCCGCGTCAGGCGGGTGTGTCGGTCTGCACATCCCGGCTGAGGATCACGCCCTGCAACTCGTCGAGTTCGTACCCGCAGGCCTCGTAGAATGCCCGCGCCTCCTCACCGTCCACCGCGACCCACACGCTGCCGATGCCCTGCTCGCGCATCTGGGCGTGCAGGGCGTCCACCAGGGCGCGGCCCACGCCCCGCCGCCGCCAGGACCGGCGCACGCCGATCTCCTCGAACATCACGTCCAGCGGCTCGCCGTGACGGCGGCGGTGCACGTACGCCATCAGGAAGCCCACCGGGTTGCCGCCCGCGTCCTCGGCGTGCCAGTGCCAGACGCCCGGGTCGCTCAGGTACGCGTGGGCGGCATCCGGGGTCAGGGGTGGGCTGGGCGGCTCGCCCGTGAAGTCGGTCTCGTGCTGCGCGACCTGCACCAGGGCGGCGGCGTCATCCGGGTCCAGGCGGCGAACCGTGAAGGAGGTCATGATCCATCATGCACCTGCCGGGGGCGCGGTCACCTGAGGCAGCGCGGCACGCCTGTCGCCTCTAGCGTGGCGGCATGACCTGGCCTGAAGACACCATCCGCCCGACCGCCGCGCCCACGCCCCGCAAAGCCCCGAACCTCGCCGTAGGGTACCTGCTGAACGTGCTGCTGCCCGGCGCGGGCTTCACGTACATCGGGCTGGTGGGCTGGCACGTCGGCTGGATCGGCATCCTGCTGATGCTGAACCTGACGGGGGCGTTTCTGGTGGGCCTGACGACCGCTCCCGTGTTCGGGGTGCTGCCGCTGGTGGGTTTCGTGATCATGCTGGTGCACTTCGGGCAGGCGTACGCCCGGCGGGCCGCGCAGCACTTCCGCCCCGATCTGGAGGCCGGGGTGAAGATCGGCCTGATCGCCGGTCACGCGGTGCTGAACGTCGTTCTGGTGGGCCTCCTGGCGGCGGTGGTGCTTCCGGGCCTGCTGGGGGCGCGTGAGCGGGCCAGCGCAGCGGGTGAGCGGGCGGCAGCCATGTCGGCGTACACCATGGTGATCGCGGCGCAGTCGGGCGGCACGCTGCGCGACGGGCCGTGCCCGCTGGAGAACGTGGTGGGGGGCGACCGGATCGCCAGTTGCACCGTCTCGGGCGCGGCGACGAGCGATCCGCAGGTGACGGTGACGTTCACGAACGGGAAGACCGTGCAACTGCCCTGACCGTCTCTGCGGCGCGGCCCGTTCCCGGTGGGGGGCGGGCCGCTTCTGCGTGCGGGGTGACGCTCCGGGGGCGGGGTGGCGTGCGAGACTGCGCGGGATGCCGGATTTCGACGTGATCGTGATGGGCGCGGGCCACAACGCGCTGGTGACCGCCGCGTACGCCGCGAAGGCGGGCCTACGCGTGGGCGTGTTCGAGCGGCGGCACATCGTCGGCGGGGCCGTGAGCACCGAGGAACTCGTGCCGGGGTACCGTTTCGATTACGGCGGGAGCGCGCACATCCTGATCCGCATGACGCCCGTGGTGCGCGAACTGGAACTCACCCGGCACGGCCTGCATTACCTGGACGTGGACCCGATGTTCCACGCGTCGGACGGGGAGACGCCGTGGTTCATCCACCGCGACGCGAACCGCACCGCGCGGGAGCTCGACGCCCTGTTTCCCGGTCAGGGCGAGGCGTACACGAAATTCCTGGACGACTGGACGCCGTTCGCGCGCTCCGTGGCGGACCTGTTCAACTCCGCGCCGGGGCCACTGGACATGGGGAAGATGGTCGTGTCCAGCGGGAAGGGCAAGGACTGGATGGAGCAGCTGCCCCGCATCCTGCGCCCGTACGGGGACGTGGCGCGGGAGTACTTCACCGAGGAGCGGGTGCGCGCCCCGCTGGTGTGGATGGCCGCGCAGAGCGGACCGCCCCCCAGCGATCCCCTGAGCGCGCCTTTTCTGCTGTGGCACCCGCTGTACCACGAGGGCGGCGTGGCGCGGCCCAAGGGCGGCAGCGGCGGCCTGACGAAAGCCCTGAAGCGCGCCATCGAATCCGACGGCGGGCAGGTGTTCGTGAACGCGCCCGTGAAGGACATCCTCGTCAAGGACGGGAAGGCGCAGGGCGTCCGACTGGAGAATGGCGAGACGTACACCGCGCGGGCCGTCGTGTCCGGCGCGCACGTCCTCACCACGGCGGGCGCGCTGCCCGACGAGTACGTCCCGCCCGCCGCGCGGCAGGTGCGGGTCGGGAACGGCTTCGGGATGATCCTCCGCCTCGCCCTGAGCGAGAAGGTCAAGTACCGCAACCACACCGAACCCGACAGCCGCGTCGGCCTGGGCCTCCTGATCAGGAACGAGCAGCAGCTCATGAAGGGGTACGGCGAGTACCTCGCGGGCGAACCCACCAGTGACCCGCCACTGATCGCCATGAGCTTCAGCGCCGTGGACGACTCCCTGGCCCCTCCGGGCGGGGACGTGCTGTGGCTGTGGGCGCAGTACTACCCCTACGAACTCAGCAGCGGCTCCTGGGAAACCCGCACCGCCGAGGCGCGCGAGAACATCCTCAACGCCTTCGAGCACTACGCGCCCGGCACCCGCGACACCATCGTCGGGGAACTCGTCCAGACCCCGCAGTGGCTGGAGACGAACCTCGGCCTGCACCGCGGGAACGTCATGCACCTCGAGATGAGCTTCGATCAGATGTTCTCCTTCCGCCCGTGGATGAAAGCCAGCCAGTACCGCTGGCCCGGCGTGCAGGGCCTCTACCTCACGGGGGCCAGCACCCACCCCGGCGGCGGCATCATGGGCGCGTCCGGCCGCAACGCCGCGCAGGTTCTCGTGAAAGATCTGACGCGCCGGCGGTGGAAGTAGGCATGAGCCACGAGGGCTGGCTGCTGAGGACGCTCCGGGCGTGGCGATCACCGGCGCTCCGGCGCCGCATGGGGGCGGGCATCGCCGTCGTGGACGGCGGGGACGTCCTGCTCATCCGGCGGAGCGACACCGGGCGGTGGGACGTGCCGGGTGGCGGGGCGGACGCCAGGGAGTCGCCGGAGGACACGGCGCGGCGGGAACTGCGGGAGGAGACGGGCCTGACCGTGGGGGCACTGCGGGTCCTGGGCGTGTTCCCGCACCGGTACACGTACCCGGACGGGAAGGTGGTGGCGTGGGAGACGCACGTGTTCACGGCCGACTTTTCAGGTGGGGAGCCGCGCGCCTCGGATGACGCGGCACAGGTGCGCTGGTGGCCCCTGGCGGCCCTGCCGGATGACGTGTCAGAGGCGACCCGCGCGTACTTCGCGGCCCTACAGGCGGCGCAGGCGTGAGCTTCTCCCCCACCGTGTGGCGCGCTGGGCTGGGCTTCGCGGCGCTGGGTGTGGCGTTCCTGGGGGCGCTGCTGGTCCTGGCGGATCTGGCGGCGGGCTGGGCGCTGATTGGGCTGGGGCTGCCGCTGTCGGGCGTGCTGGCGCTGGCGGGGGACGCGCTGGGCCGCGACTTCGCGGGGGTGCTGGCGGCGCGGTTCGCGGGGCTGCTGGCGGTGACGCGCCCGTGGATGTGGTTCGTGGCGTTGTACGTGGCGCTGAAGATTCCGGTGCCGCTGTGGCCGGAGGGCTTCCCCGTGCTGGGGCTGGCGAGTACGGGCGCGCTGTTCGTGGCAGCGCTGCTGTTCGTGTGGGAGCGGGAGAACGCCTGGAAGGCGGGTGTCATGGCGCTGGTGGCGTTCGTGCTGGGCCTGGGCGTGGAGGTGCTGGGGAGCCGCACCGGGATTCCGTTCGGGCTGTACTCGTACGCGACCGCGCCGGGGCCGCTGCTGCTGGGCGTGCCGCTGATCGTGCCGCTGGGCTGGTTCGCGCTGACGCTGACCGCCACGAGCCTGTCGGGCGGGCGGCCCTGGCTGGCGGGGTTCCTGATGCTGCTGTGGGACGTGGGCCTGGAGCCGCTGATGACCGCGCAGCGTTACTGGCTCTGGAGTGATCCGCTGCCGCTGTGGGCGGGCGCGCCGGTGCAGAACTTCCTGGGCTGGTGGGGGGTGGGGTGGCTGATCTCGTGGGTGTTCACGGGCCTCGCCCCGCGCCTGTTCGGGCTGCGGCGGGAGGAGTGGGCGTGGGCGCTGCCGTGGCAGGCGCGGGACTTCCCGACCCACCGGGGGCCGAGCCTGAGTCTGCTGCCGGGCCGCGCGGCGCGGGGCGCGGATTTCCGCGTGGTGTACCCCATCGAGGCGTTCTTCCTGCCGGGCGGGCTGGTGCTGGTGGGCCGGTTCGCAGAGGCCGGGGTGACGCTGGCGGCGATGCTGGGGGGCCTGTGGCTGGCGCGGCGGGTGACGCGCTTTGACCGCCCCTGACAGCACGGCGCGGCACGCCTGGGCGACCGGGCTGCTGTCCCTGAGCATCCGCCGCAGCGTGCGCGGCGGGCTGGGCGGCGTGTGGGTGCGCGGCCCGCTGCCCGGCGGCGGGGCGGTACTGGCCCCGAACCATCACAGCTGGTGGGACGGGTACGTGCTGCGCGAGGTGGCCCTGGCGTGCGGGCAGCCGTTCAGCGTGCTGATGACGGGGCGGCAGCTGGCCCGCTTTCCGTTCCTGCGGCGGGTGGGGGCGCTGCGCGCGGACGAGGTGCGGGCCGGGGTGCGCCGCGCCCGCACGGGCTGGCTGGTGATCTTCCCGGAGGGCGAACTGCACCCGGCGGGGCCGCTGCGGGGCGTGCAGCCGGGCGCGGCGTGGATCGCGCGGCATGCCGGGGTGCCGCTGGTGCCGGTGGCGCTGCGGGTGGTGCTGCGCGGCGCGCAGTTCCCGGAAGGCTACGTGCGCGTCGGGCCGCCGGTCGCCGCCGCGGACCTGCCGGGTGCCCTGGCGGCGCTGCTGGCCGAACTGGACGCCGACCTGCTGGGCAGCGACCCGGAGGCCCCATTGGCCGGGTACCTGCGGCTGGTGCCGGGCCGCGCGAGCCGCTCGGACCGGGTGGACTGGCCGTCGCGGCTGCTGGCGTGGCTGACCGGGGACCGCGCGTGACGCGGCGCCGCATAAAAACGCCTGAACCGGGCTGGGCGCGGGCGTACCGCACGGTCACCGCCGTGTGGCTGCTCGGCAAGGCACTGACGCTGGCGGTGAACGCCGTGACCTTCCCGCGCCTGCGCCCGGCCCCCGTGCCGCCGGGGGGGCCGCGCGTGTCCATCCTGATTCCCGCGCGGAACGAGGCGGCGAACCTCCCCGTCACGCTGCCCGGTGTGCTCGCGCAGGGCGCGCACGAGGTCCTCGTGCTGGACGACCGCAGCGACGACGGCACGGGCGACGTCGCCCGCCATCTGGGCGCGCGCGTCATTCCCGGCGCGGCGCGGCCGGACGGCTGGCACGGCAAGCCGTGGGCGTGCCAGCAGCTGCTGCGGGCCGCGAGCGGCGACGTCCTGATCTTCACGGACGCGGACGTCACGTGGCATCCGGGCGCGCTGGGCGGCCTGCTGCGCGAACTGCACGCGTCGGGCGCGGACCTGCTGAGCGTGCAGCCGCGCCAGTCGAACGTCACGCCCGGCGAGCGGCTGCTCACGCCCCTCGTGGACGCGGCCGTGCTGTCGTACTTCCCGTTCCCGCTGCTGCGCATGACCCCGCCGCACCCGCTGGCGACCATCGCGAACGGGCAGGTCATGGCGTACCGCCGCGCCGCGCTGACCCGCGTGGGCGGGTACGCCGCCGTGCGGGATCAGGTGCTGGAGGACACCGTCATGGCGCGCAAGTTGGGTCAGCTGGGCCTGCGGGTCTCCACCGTGATGGGTCAGGGGTGCATCGGCGTGCGGATGTACCGCTCGTACCCGGACTCCGTGGCGGGCTTCGGGAAGAACGCGCTGCCCATCCACCTGAACTCGCGGGCGTTCATGCTGGCCAGCGTGGCGCTGCACGTCGCGGGGCACACGCTGCCGTGGCTGCTGCCCCTGCCGAACCGCAATGCGCTGCGCGCCGCGAGCCTGCTGGAACGGCTGGCCGTGAACCTCATCGCGGGCCGCCGCACGCCCGCCGATCTGGCCGAGGGGCTGCTGGGGCCGGTCACGCCGCTGCTGGCCCTGCCGGTCATGGCGCGCGCCCTGCGCCGCCGCGTGAGCTGGAAGGGCCGCGAGTACCGGCAATGACCGCCCCGGGCCACGACGGCCCCTCCCGTCCCTGAACGCCCGGCAGGCGAGGGTTCATGGGCCGCTCAGGGGCCGGGCGGAGGCTCGGGGCATGTCCCTGAACCGTGTCCGTCTGGCCGCTGGCCTCCTCCTGGCGTCGCTGCCGCTGGCGTCCGCTGCGGGCTTTACCGAGGCGTCGTTCGCGCAGGTGGGCGCGGACGTCTGGAAGCCGGTGCGCTTCTGGTGCGATGCACCGGGGCGGGTGCTGGCGCTGTCTGGCACGGGGGCCGGGGCGGGCACGCTGACGCAGTGGGTGGGCGCCGCGCGCTCGCAGGTGGCCGTGACGGTCGGTGCGGACAACGCGGGGGCGGGGCAGGTGTACACGCCGCTGACCTTCGCGGGAAGCAGCGCCCCGGCGCCGGGGTTCTTCGTGCACAGCAGCAACGTGGAGACCGTGCAGGACCCCGCGTACCGTCTGACGCACGTCAGCGAGTTCCGGGTGCCCGCCGGATCGTTCGCATGCCGGTACGTGCCTCAGGCGGCGGTGCTGGCCGCCACCGCGCGGCACAGCGTGATCGTGTGGGATTCGGGGGGGAAGGTCACATACGCCAGCCGCAACCGCGACGGCATGCCGGGCGTGACGATCACGGGCGGGACACGCACCACCCGGGACGGCCGGGCCGAGTACCGCTGGAACCGGGGCGGGTACGGGTACGTGCTGACCGTTGGGCTGGCCGGACACGCGGGCGGCGAGTTGCGCGTGGAGCGCGCCGGGCGGACGCTGAGCCGCGAGGCGCTGCTGGCGTACTCGGTCAGCACGCCCCGCTGAGCGGGTCTCGCATCTGACACTGTGCGCCGCTGGGGGTGCTCTATGCTCTGCCTCGTGACCCGTTCAACCCTCTGCCCGTCCGGGGCCCTGCCGTGAGACGCACGCCGCAGCATGTCGCGGTGATCGGCGCGGGCTTCGCGGGGTTGGCGGCGGCGCTGCGGCTGGCGCGGGCGGGCGCGCGGGTGACGGTGCTGGACGCCCTGGACGGCCCCGGCGGGAAGGCGGCGCTGGGCCTGACAGAGTTCTCCAGCGGGCCGACCGTGGTGACGATGCCGCAGGTGTTCCGCGCGCTGCACGCCCGCCTGGACCTGCCCGCGCCGGAGCTGAGCGCGGCGCGGCCCACCACGACGTACCACGCGCCGGGCGGGCGGCTGTTCGCACCTGAGGCGCTGCATGTGGCGGGCAGCCTGGAGCCGACGCTGGCGCAGCTCTCCCGCGCCGAGGGGCGGCGGTACGCGGCGCTGCTCGCGTCGTCCCGGCGGATGTACCTGGACGCGCAGGACACGTTCCTGTTCGCGCCGCCGCCCGGCCCGGCCCGGCTGGCGCGCTACGCGCTGACCCGGGGGCGGCGGGCCGCGCCGCTATCCCCCCTGCACCGATTCGTGCGGTCCGGGCCGTTCCTGACGCCGTTCTGGCTGCGGTTCGCCACGTACCTGGGCGCCGACCCGTACCGCGCGCCCGCCGTGCTGCACAACATCGCGTGGGTGGAACTCGGGTACGGCGTGTGGCACCTGCGCGGCGGCCTGCTGGATCTGGCCCGCACCCTGCACGCGCAGGCCGAGGCGCTGGGCGTGCGCTTCGAATTCGGCACGCGCGTCACCAGCCTCAGCGCGCACGGGGGCCTGATCCTGGGCGCACACACCAGTCAGGGCGCGTTCGCGGCCGACGCCTGGGTCAGCGCCGCCGACCGGGCGTTGACCCTCTCCTGGCTGGGCAGTGCGGAGAAACCCACCCCGCGCGGCGTGAGCGGCTTCGCGCTGCAACTCCAGCTCTCGGAGGACCAGGGGCAGGCGCACCACATCTTCTGGCCCGCCGAGTACGCCCGCGAGTGGCGCGACATCCGCGCCGGACGCCTTCCGCGCGACCCGACGCTGTACCTGCACCTGGACGGCACGCGGGCGTTCCTGCTCGTGAACGCCCCGCCCGACCCCGGCGTCACCGACCGCCCCGAGGAGTACGGCGCGTGGCTCCTGGCACGGGTGCAGGAGCGGCTGCGGGACACGCTGGGCGGCCCGCTGCCCGTCGCGGACTGGCGGGCCCTGTCCCCGGCGGAGTACGCCCGCACCGCGAAGGGCGGCGCGCTGTACGGCCGCGCCCCGCACGGCCTGACCGGCAGCCTCCGCCCCGGCTGGCAGCTGCCGCACGCACGGAACCTGGTGCAGGTGGGCGGCACGGTGCATCCCGGCGGCGGGGTACCCCTGAGCGTCCTGAGCGGCTGGAACGGCGCCGGGCAGCTGCTGGGCCTGACCTTCGACGACCTGGACGGCCGTCAGGTGCCGCAGGGAACGGAGGTGTGGCCATTCGGGCTCTGAGCACGCTGCCCGAACCGCCGACCCGTCCGGGGAACGGGCACCTGCAGGACTGGGCGCTGCGGCCGCTGCCGCTGATCGAGGAGGGCGCGGCGCGGGCGCGCGCGGCGGGTGGGGACGTGTTCCGGTTGCGGCTGGGCCTCCCGGCGGTGGTGGGGGTGGGGGCAGCGTGGAACCGGGCCGTGCTGACGGACCTGGGCACGTTCCGCAGTGCGGGGAGCCTGTCGCGGATCGTGCCGTACCTGTCGGGCGGGGTGATCCTGTCGGACGCGCCGGGGCACGCGGGGCGGCGTTCGCTGATGAATCCGGGCTTCGGGCGGGCGCACCTGCTGGCCTTGCAGGCGCGGACGCGGGCAGCCCTGCCGAGCGTGCCGGGCGGGGCGTTCGATGCGCTGGCCTGGGCGGACGGCGCGGTGCTGCGGCTGCTGAACGCCGCGTATTTCAGTGGGGAGTTCGATGAGGGCCTGCTGCACGCGTTCCTGGCGCCGCTGCGCCGACCGTTTCCGGTTCCGGCGGTGCCGCGTCCGCTGCTGTTCGCACGGGTGGACGCGGAGGTGCGCCGCCTCGCGCACGCCCGGCTCCGGGAGCACGGGCACGACGACCTGCTGGCGGTGCTGGCCCCCCTGCCGGGCGGGCTGGAGGAGGTGCGGGTGTCGCTGGCCGCCGCGCACGATACGACCACGCACGCGCTGGCGTACGCGATCTGGTTCCTGGCGCGGCACCCGCAGTGGCACGCGCCCACGCGCCACGCGGCGGTGCTGAAGGAGGTGTTGCGCCTGTACCCGCCGGGCTGGATGGGCAGCCGCCGCCTGAGCCGCGACCTGATCTGGGGGGGTGTGCGGCTGCCGCGCGGGGCGCTGGCACTGTACTCCCCGTACCTGTCCGGGCGGGACCCGGCGGTGTGGGACCGTCCCGACGAGTTCGATCCGGGCCGCTGGGCGGGCAAACCCCCGGCGTGGGCGTACCTGCCGTTCGGCGGTGGGGAGCGGCTGTGCCTGGGCATGCACCTCGCGCAGCTGCTCATTCACGACGCGCTGGCGGCGCTACCGCCTCTGCACGCGGTGCGGGGCGACGCGACGCCGCTGCCGGGATTGACCCTCGGGCCGCGTGGGCCGCTGATCGTGACCGCTGCGGGTGATGCCCGGTCAGTGGCCCCCGGTCCGCGTTAACCTGCCGGGAATGACCGCGCCCGAGCCTGCCCCTGTCCTGCCGCCCGATCTGGCTCCGCCCGCCCCGGAGCGGGCCCTGGACACCGGGCCGGTGCGAGACCGGGCACCCCTGCCGGACGTGCTGCGCGGCGTGGCGCTGCTGGGCATCCTGATCGTGAACATGCAGGACTTCGCGGGGTTCTTGGAGTGGCAGCAGCGCGGCCTGGACCGCGCGGCGCAGGTCGTCACGGACACCCTAGCGAACGGGCGGTTCATCTCGATCTTCGCCATGCTGTTCGGGTGGGGCGCGGCGGGCATCCTGGCGCGGCGGGGGGTGGGGGTGTTCCTGCGGCGGCACGCGGCGCTGCTGGCGGTGGGGGCGCTGCATTACGTGCTGGTGTGGCACGGGGACATCATCAGCAACTACGCGACGCTGGCGCTGGCGCTGCTGCTGGTCGCGCACCTGTCGGCGCGGGCGCTGCTGGGCGCAGCCGGCGTGCTGGGCGCGTGGTGGCTGGGGCTGGCGCTGCTGGACGCCGCCGCGACTGCCAGCCGCACCGGGCCGCGCTTCGCCTTCCTGCCGGACCTGCTGCCCACGTACGGGGCGAACGTGCAGGAGCGGGCCGCCGAGTTCTGGCCGCTGCTCTTGCAGGGCAACCTGTTCAACGGCCCGTGGCTGGTGGCGCTGTTCTGCCTGGGTGCCGCCGCCGGGAAGGCCGGGCTGCTGACCCGCCCGGAGGAGCACCGGCCCCTGTTGCGGCGGCTGGCGGTGGGGGGGCTGGGTGTGGGGTTGCCGCTGGGCGCGCTGCTGGCGTACCTGAACACCCGGGCCGATTATGCGGCGGGCACGCTGGCACTGCCGGTGCGCATGGCGGGCGGACTGGCGGGCGCGCTGGGGTACGTGGGCGTGCTGGGGCTGCTGGCCGCGTCGGGTCGGCTGGGCGCGTGGCGCATCTTTGCGGCGAGCGGGCGAATGGCCATGACGAACTACCTCACGCAGAGCGTGATCATGACGCTGATCTTCTACCCGTACGGGCTGCACCAGGGGTTCGGCTGGGTGTCGGGCGCCCCGGCGGCCGGGACGGGCGAGGCGTTCCCGTACAGCGGTGAGTTCGCGGCGTGGGGCGCGGCGCAGACGCTAGCACTGGCGCTGCTCGTGGGGCTGGCGCAGCTGCCGCTGAGCGCGTGGTGGCTCTCGCGCTTCGGGCGGGGGCCGGTGGAGGCACTGGTGCGCCGGGTGGCGTACGGGCCTGCGGCCCGGCAGAATCGTGGGCATGACTGACTCGAAGCCGCTGCGGGTGCTGGCGCTGTGCCTGGGGAACATCTGCCGCAGTCCGCTGGCCGAGGCGCTGCTGCGCCGTGAACTGGAGGCGGCGGGCGTGCCGGCGGTCGTGGACAGCGCCGGGACGGGCGCGTGGCACGTCGGGGAACTGGCGGACCCGCGCAGCCGGGAGGTCGCGGCCCGCCACGGCCTGACCCTGGACGGCCGGGCGCGGCAGCTGGACGCGGCAGATTATTACGAGCAGGACGTGATCCTGGCGATGGACGCCTCGAACCTGCACGACGCGCGCCGCCTGGGTCCACCGAACGCGGAGGCGCGCCTGACGCTGATGCGGGCGTTCGATCCGCTCGCGCCGGGCGCGGACGTGCCGGACCCGTACTACGGCGGCGCGGACGGCTTCACGCAGATGTACGAGATGCTGGAACGCAGCGCGCGGGAGTTCGCGCGGCGGGCGGCGGCGGGGGCACTGGGGGGGTAAGGCGGTGGGAGCATCGTGAGAATCGCGCGCTAGACTGCGGGGCATGGATAACCGCACGAACCTGGACGACTACCTCGCGGGGCTGGGCATCAGCGACGCGGACGAGAGCGAGCTGCCGCCGCCCGCTCCCGACGCGGCCCCCAGCGCCCCCACGCTGGAAGCCGCGCCGGAAGACCCTCGCGCGGCGCTGGAACGCTTCCTGCAGGGCCTCGTGACCCGCATCGACCCGGACCTGTCCGTGACGGTCCGCGAAGCCGAGGACGCCCTGGAAGCCGAGATCACCGGTGAGCACGCCGCGCGCCTCGCCGGGCGTGACGGCCGCACGCTGGGCGCCATTGAGGTGCTGGCGTACACGGTCCTCGCCAAGCAGGAGGGCCGCGGGCACCTGCGCGTCCGCGTGGACGTCGGCGGCTTCCGCAAGCGGCAGGCCGACACCCTGACGAAACTCGCCGAGCGGCTCGCGGTGCAGGTCGCCAAGAGCGGCGAACCGCACGAGCTGCAGCCCATGCCGCCCGCCGAACGCCGCGTGATCCACATCGCGCTGAAGGAGCACCCGGACGTCATGAGCGAGTCCGTGGGCGAGGGCGCCGCCCGCCGCCTGATCATCCGACCCCGGCACGGGTGAGATGACGTCCGTCTGTTCCGTCGACCACCCGGCACTTCACCGGGTGGTCTCCTCCACTCCCGGACGTCATCCGGCTCCTTCTCGCTCCGCTCGGGTTGAATGGTCCTCACCGACCATTCAACCGGAGTGATTGTGCTGCTGCGTGACCTGCTGCGGCGGGGCGCGGCGCGGCTGGACGCGGCGGGCGTTCCCTCCCCGGAGGTGGACGCCCGCGCGCTGCTGCTGCACGCCCTGGGGCTGTCGCCCGTCTCCCTGCTGACCCGCGCCGCGTCAGAGGTCGCCCCGGCGGACGAGGCGCGGTTCGAGGCGCTGATCGCGCGGCGCGCGGCGCGGGTGCCCCTCCAGTACCTGCTGGGCGAGGTGGAGTGGGGCGGCGTGCGGCTGCGCTGCGACGCCCGCGCGCTGGTCCCCCGCCCGGAGACCGAGTGGCTGCTGCACCTGACCCTGGAGGCCCTCTCATCCCTGCCCGCGCCCCGCGTGCTGGACGTTGGCACCGGGACGGGCGCGCTGGCGCTGGGTGTGAAGGCCGCCCGCAGCGGCGCGCAGGTCAGCGCGACCGACCTCAGCCCGGAGGCCCTGACGCTGGCCCGCGAGAACGCCACCCTGAACGGCCTGGAAGTCACGTGGGTGCAGGCCGACCTGCTCACGGGTGTGCCGGGCCCCTTCGACCTGATCGTCAGCAACCCCCCGTACCTGCCCGACGCGGACCGCGAGGACGTGCAGCCGGAGGTCACCCACGACCCGGAACTGGCGCTGTACGGCGGCCCGGACGGCCTGGACCTCGCGCGGCGGCTGGCCGCGCAGGCGACCGGCGTCCTCGTGCCGGGTGGGCGGCTGCTGCTGGAACTCGACCCGCGCAACGCCCCGGCCTTCGCCGCCGAGCTGCGCGCCCAGGGCTGGACGGCCGACACGGCGGCGGATCTGACGGGACGGGAACGCTTCGTGGTCGCGCAGTGGGCCCGGCGCTGATGTAGGCCCAGGCCCTGTGCTTACATTGAAATAGCTCATGGCATCCTGATCTCGTGATACGCCTGAACGCAAAAGACTTCCCTTCACTCACCTTTTCGCCAGATGATCCTGTGCTGGCGATGGTGCTGGATCAAGAGTCACAACGTTTTGTCGTGGGCGTGCAAGCTGCTTACATTGAACCAAGCATAGAGCTCATCGGCGTTCGCGTGGAACTCTGCGCATGGTCGAACCTCACGCTGATGGCAGAGGTCGAGAACCAAGGCCATGCCACGGTGGATCAACTTCCAAGCGAGCTCAGTGATATTTGCGAGTTTGAGATGCAACCGAACGGGTCAATCCGCGTGGCCGGCTTTCTACGTCAGGCTTACGGGTGGTGCGAGATGACGTTCCAGAACCCAAAGATGGCGGTGGAGTATTGCCATGAAAATTCGTGAGCACACGCCTTAGCTCTGGGCGTCGAGCTGCCCGCCCCGTTTCCGCGCCAGGGCGTCGCGCATGGCGGTCAGGCGCGCGCCGTGCAGGGGATAGACGCTCAGGATCGCCAGGGCCAGCAGCGCGCCCGTGATGGGCGGGATGGTCATGAAGAACCGGAAGCCGTCGGCGACCGCGCCGGGCTGCACGGTCAGTGTGGGGTCGTAGCCGCTGGCGCGGGTGACGGCCCCGAACACCTGGGAGGTCAGGGCGGTGCTGAGGGTGGTGATGAAGCCCGCCATGCCGTAGTACATGCCCTCGCGGCGCTGTCCGCTGCGGAGCTCGTCGTCGTCGATGACGTCGGCGAGGATCACGTCGCCCATCAGGATCAGGCCCGCGAGGGCCGCGCCGAACAGCACGGTGGTGATCGCGGCGCCCACCAGCGAGTTCACGAGGGCCAGCGGGATAAGCGAGACGGCGGTCAGGCCGAAGGCGAGCATCAGCGTGCCGCGGGGGCCCAGGCGCGGCGCGATGAAGGTCCGCCAGGGGTACAGCGCCAGCCCGGCGGTCACGAACGCCCCGGCGAGGAGGAGGGTGGTGGCCGCGCCGCCCTCGATCCCGAGGCTGTAGCGGACGTAGAAGCCCATCCCGGCGGCCAGGGTGCCGGTCGCGAAGAAGCGCATGGTGAGGGCCGCGACGACGATCAGGAACGCGCGGTGCGTGAACGTGGCGCGCAGCGCAGTGAGGAAGCCCAGTTCACGCCCTGCGCTGCCGGGCCGTTCGAACAGACCGCCCAGCCCGGTGAAGATCGCGGCGGCGGCCAGCGCGGCGAACACCCAGGCCATGGCGGTCCACCCGATCATGCCGGCCAGCAGGGGCGGCAGCGCCAGCCCGACGAGCAACCCGAAGATCTGCACGGCGTTCATGCGCCACGCGACGTCGGTGCGTTCGCGGTAGGTGCGGAACATCTCGGGCAGCAGCGCCAGGTAGCCGGTGCCGACGGCGGTGGCGAAACCCTCCCACAGGATGAACATCACCACGAAGTACACGAGCAGCGCGACCGGCTGATCGGTGCCGCTGAACGGCGCGCTGAACAGCAGGCCGAACAGCAGCAGGCTGGGCAGCGCCCCGAAGCGCACGTACGGGATGCGGCGGCCCCAGCGGCTGCGGGTGCGGTCACTCAGGAAGCCGATCAGGGGGTTGTTCGCGGCGTTGTACAGCGCAAAGAGCGTCATGGCGGTCGCCGCCCAGGTCGGGTTCAGTTTCAGGTGGTCCACGTAGTACAGCAGCAGGAAGCTGGTGGTCTGCGCGGGGATGGTCAGCCCGAAGTTCATGATCGCGTAGCGCCAGCGCTGCGCGGTGGTGGTGTCGGGCGTCAGTTCGGCGGGCGCGGCGGCGGCGGGCACGGTCACGCCTGCCCCCGCAGGGTGCGTTGCAGCGCGCGGTACGTGGTGGTCTTCACGCCGCTGCGCGCGAGCACGGCCGGGAAGTCCGGCGAGAGGAACGCGGCGTGGTTCGCCACGCGGCCCGCCCAGTCGCCGCAGATGGCGCGCAGTTCGGGCGTGTCCCGCGCCGGATGCAGGATGAAGTGCGTCAGGCCCGCCGGGAGGCCCGTCAGGATCTCCTCGATCAGCGGAAGGTGGTCCCCGCCCACGTGCAGCGGCAGCATCACGAGGTGATCCACGAGGGGCACGCCCCGCGCCGCCAGCGTGCGGGTCAGCGCGGCCATCTGCGCGGCCTCGGCTTCACCCAGGCCGTGCGAGCGCCACCCGGCCTCGTCCAGGCGCGGGAGCATCGGCACGATTCCTCGGGGCAGGGCGGCGTCCAGGCACGCCTGGAGGAACTTGGGGTGCGCGGCGGCCCCCATGTGCGCGTCCACGTGCGAGACCTCGATGCCCCAGTCCAGGGCGCGGCTCACCTGTGCGTCCAGCTCAGCGCGGGCAGCTGCCGGGTCCGCCTGGGCCTGCACGGCCTCCACGCCGGCGTGCATGAAACCCTGCGGGTCGATCAGGCCGCTGGCAGGGGCGCGGGTGCTGACGGGCGCCCAGCGGTAGGCACGCCACTCGCTGTTCAGGGTCAGGTGCACGCCCAGGTCCGCATCGGGCAGGTCGCGGGCCAGGTCGGCAGCGGCGGGCGCCCACGCGCAGGGCGTCATCACCGAGGCGCTGCCGAGCGTCCCGGCGCGGAACAGGTCGGCGCAGCCGCTGACGGTCGCCTCGCACATGCCCAGGTCGTCGGCGTGGAAGATCACGACCCGGTCGCCGGGACTGAACCCCAGGGCAGCCAGGGCCGGATTGAAGGAAGAGGTGGTCATGACGGTCTCCTTGAAAGGGGCGGCTGGACTGAACGGTGAACCCAGCATGCCACGCCCCCGCGCGCCGCGCGACGAAAAACCCGCCCCGGAGCAGGGGGCGGGCAGAGGGAGAAGTTGCGGCTTTCCATACGGGTTCCGGGCGTGAAGTTGGCAACCCGGTGATGTTCCGGGTTGTCAACTTCACGCCCGGAACCCGCTTTACTCCCACTCGCATCCGCTCGGATTGAACGATTTTGGCAAACCGTTCAATCGGAGTAGGGATCAGTCGTCGGCGGCGCTGGGGCCTTCGCGGGGCACCTCGGGGTTCTCGATGAACTCGGTCGGGTCGATCGCGTCGAAGCCGATCTCCTTCTCGTAGTCCTGGATCTTCACGTGCAGGCGGCGCACGTCGCCCTCGACGGCGCCGTAGTCGAAGGTGTCCCAGATGGCGGTCGTCTTGAAGTTCCCGCCGTCGAAGTCCGGCACCTCGCGCGTCTTGCGGATGCCCTCCTCCAGCGCCTTGCGGCTCTCGATGCCGAGGTTGCGGAAGGCGACCTGCATCACGTCGCGCTGGAAGTCGCGCGGGCCGTAGATCCCGGCGCGGTACACCGTCTCGAAGAAGTGCTCCCAGTTCGGCACGAGCTGCGCGGCGGGCATGCTGAACTGGCTGATCACGTTCTTGATCGCGCTCAGGGTCTGCTCGGGGTAGTAGTACAGGTACATGCGCACGCCTTCCAGGAAGAAGTTGTAGTGCGCGGCCTCGTCCACCGCGATGGTCTGCGCGACCTTCGCCAGCACCGGGTCCGAGACGCCCTTCAGGTGCGGCTTCTCGCTCCTGCCCTGGGCGATCTTCATCATGTTCAGGTAGTTCAGCTGCGTGGCGCGCTCCTGGAACACGGTGTACACGAGGTTGTGGATCGCGTCCGGGAACGGCAGTTCCCAGGTCTGGGATTTCAGGCGGTCCTTGTACTCCTCGACCCACTGCGGGCTGCGCTGACCGCTGAACAGCACGGCGTTCTCCCAGGCGTCGGCGTGTTTTTCCTCCTCGCTGCCCCAGCGGAGCTGGAAGTGCGAGCGGCCGTGGCTGCGCCGCACGAGGTGCACGAGGTTGCTCGTGAAGTCCGGCGCGTACTGCTCGACGGCGAAGAAGCCTTCGAGGACCGTGATGACCTCGGGCGGCAGGTTCTTGTTCAGGCTGCGCCAGTCGAAGCTGCGGTCCGGGTTCCAGTTGCGGGTCTCCTGGCTGCGGGCGGTGTACCAGCGGTACAGGCCCAGGAAGCCGCGCTCGATCAGGCGGTCTTTCTCGCGGTTGCTGAGCAGCCCGGCGGGGGTGCGGGGGCGCTCGTTGAGCATGTTGGGGGGCATCACATCGGCCATGGGTTTTCCTCCTCGGATGGCGCGCCGCCTTGCCGCGTGTGAAGCTGCGCGGGGCAGACGGCGGGGACGGTACACCGGCAGGCTACGCCCACCCCCGGCCCGGCAGGGCCATCACGGGACTCGGTTCAACATGAGAGACCGTGTCGGGCTGCGCCGCGCGGGCCGGGGCGCGCCCGGTACACTGCCGGGCATGAGCCTCGTCGGACAGCCCGCGCCCGATTTCACCCTGCCTGCCTCCACGGGCGAGCAGATCACCCTGAGCAGCTACCGCGACCAGAAGCACGTGGTGCTGGTGTTCTACCCGCTGGACTTCAGCCCGGTGTGCTCCATGCAGCTGCCCGAGTACTCCGGCCGTCAGGACGACTTCGCGGACGCGGGCGCCGTGGTGCTGGGCGTGAACCGCGACAGCGTGCACGCGCACAAGGCCTGGGCGGCCGAGTACGGCATTGAGGTGCCGCTGCTGGCCGACATGAAACTCGACGTGGCCAGGGAGTACGGCGTCGCCATCGACGACCGCGGCATCAGCGGCCGCGCCGTGTTCCTGATCGACCGGTCGGGCGTCGTGCGCTACCAGCACGTCGAGGAGAAGACCGGGGACTACACCGTGCGCCCCGAGGCGGTCCTGGCGAAGATCCGCGAACTCTGATGGCCCCGCAGGTCATCAGTTTCATCAACCTCAAGGGCGGCGTCGCGAAGACCACCGCGACCGTCCAGCTGGCCGACACGCTGGCGTTCATGAAGCAGAAGCGCGTGCTCGTCATCGACCTGGACCCGCAGACGAACGCCACCCTCGCCCTGATCGGCGAGGACCGCTGGGAGCAGGCCGACGACGACGGCCAGACCCTCGCGCACCTGTTCCTGGACCTGCTGCGCGGCGACGGCATGTTCACCTTCGACGCCACGCAGGCCATCATCCGCGGCGTCAGCAACCTCAACCGCGTGCCGCCCCAGATGATCGACCAGCTGCCCCCCCAGACCCGCTACGGCCGCGTGGACCTCCTGCCCAGCTCCATCCGCTTGATCGACGTGCAGGACCGCATGCAGGACATCGCGGGCCGCTCTCACTACTCGGTCGGCCCCATGGAGGCCGTGAAGAAGTTCGTCGCGCCGGCCTTCAGCGCGTACGATTACGTCCTGATCGACTGCCCACCCAACCTGGGCTTCGTCACGCAGAACGGCCTGGAGGTCAGCGACCACTACCTGATCCCCACCATCCCCGACCGCCTGAGCACCTACGGCATTCCGCAGATCGCGTCCCGCATCGCGCAGATCCGCCGCGCCCGCGACCTGAGACTGCGCTGCCTGGGCGTGCTGATCACCAAGTACCAGAGTCAGAGCGCCCAGCACCGCCAGGGCCTCCAGCGCCTCCCCGAAGACCTGAAACGCGCCTTCGAGACGACCGGCGAGGACACCCCGCCCATCCTCACCACCGTCCTGCCGCAGACGAACGCCAGCGCCGAGGCCATGACCAGCGACCGCGCCCCCGCCAACTACCGCGAGAAGTACGGCAGCGGCGTGGTCGCCGGGCAGGCCGCGTACAAGTACGGCCTGGACCTCGCCGACGAGATCAAGGACCTCCTGGGCGGCCAGACCCGCGCGCCCAGCCCCTTCAGCCAGTGGGCGCAGACCATGGGCGGACGCTGAGCCCCGCCCAGCCGGACACCACTGCCTACAGCGTCAGCGGGTCGACCAGCAGGGCGTCTTCCGCCTCGAACGCCTCGGCGTAGCGGACGCGGGCCATGGTGCCCCAGTACGTCATGCGGGCGCGGCGGCGCTCCACGATCTCCGGCGTGACCGTCTCCGAGATGGCCGCGCCGGAGAACTGACTCTCGTGCGCCAGCACCGACGCTGCCCAGACGTCCTGCACGTCCGCCACGTCGATCAGCACGTTCGGGGTGATGTCCGCGTTGCCCTGATACAGCAGCACCCGCCCCACGCGGTGCGGGTCGCCCGGCAGGTCCGCCTTCGCCAGCTGCGCCAGATGCACCGCGCGCTTGCTCAGGTGGTACGACCCGAAGTGATCCGGGTGCCGGTCCCGGTGATGCGGAACGACCAGCACCCGAGGCCGCACGGCGCGCAACACGGCGGCCAGGGCGTGCGCGCCCTCCAGCGTGTCCCGCAACTCCCCGTCCGGCAGGCCCAACTGCCCCCGCCACGCCAGCCCCATGATCCCGGCCGCCCGCGCGCATTCCGCCACGCGCACCTCCGGCGAACCCTGCGTGCCCCGCTCCCCGCGCGACAGTTCCAGGATGCCCACCGCGCGGCCCGCCCGCGCTAGGCGGATCAGGGTGCCGCCCGCGCCGATCTCCGCGTCATCCGGGTGCGGGGCCAGCACCAGCCACTCCAGCGGCTGCACCCGCCCATGAATCGTCTCGAACACCGTCAGCGCGTCACTCATGGCCCGCAGCATAGGCCCCCGCCCCATCCGGGCGGCGCGCCTTGACACCCCCCGCCCCCCTCCCTATACTTTTTGAGCTTCCCACCGGAAGCCAAAAATCGTAGCCCGCCAGTGTAGCTCAGGGGTAGAGCAACTGATTCGTAATCAGTAGGTCGTCGGTTCAAATCCGACCTCTGGCTCCAAAGAAAAGCCTCCGCGTTCAGTGGAGGTTTTTCGTTTACAGGTCGGCGATCATGTCCACGCGGTGCAGGCCGGGGCCGTAGCCGTCGGGCGTGCGCTTCACCTCGCGGAAGCCCAGGCGGGCGTAGAACGGCGCGGTGTGCTGGCTGGTGTCCAGCGTGGCGTGCGGGATGCCCAGGGCGCGCAGGCGGTCCAGGCGGGCCTGGGCGAGGGTGCGGCCGTGGCCCTGCCGCTGCCGGGCGGGGTGGACCATGCCCCACGCGAATCCGGCGGGGCGGGTGGGGTCGGGGCTGAACCACAGGCCGCCGCAGGCGATGATGTCGCCCTCGTCTTCCATGACGAGGTACTCGGCGGGGCCTTCCTGGCCGTCCAGCCACCCTTCGAAGTCGGAGCGTTCCTCCGGCAGGAAGAATCGGGGGGTGTTCGCGTCGAAGAGGTGCAGGCACGCGGCCCGGTCGCCGGGCTGGTAGGGGCGCAGGGTGGGCATGCGGGTCAGTGTGGCACGCGCCGCCGCGGTGGGGCCGTAGAGTGGGCGGATGCGGGAAGGTGTGGGGTTGGCGGTGCTGGGCGGGCTGGACGTGCCGGTGTCGGCGCGACTGTCGCCCCTGCTGGCGGACGCCCTGGCGGGACTGGATGCGGGGCGGGTGGACGTGGCGTACGTGCGGTCGGCGGCGTTCCGGGCGAACGTGGTGCAGGCGAACCGCGCGGCGGAGATCGCGGAATCAGACGGGAAGCTGGCGTTGATCGCGCGGGCGCTGGCGGGCTGCGCGCTGCTTCACCCCTCCCCCACCCCGGACCGCTTCCAGGCGCTGCGAGTCGTGGAGGGCCTGTCCGCGCGGGAGATGGACGCGCTGGGCGAGGTGTTCGACCTGCTCGACCCCATCGAGCCGTTCGCGGACGCGCTGCCCGTGCGCGGCAGTGTGCCGCTGGGCTGGTCGCGGCTGGAGTTCGAGGGGGCGCTGGCGGGGCTGGCGGGCCTGGGCCTGCTGACCCGCGAGGACCGATCCGATAGCCGGGGCGACCCGGAGCGGGTGTGGGTCCTGACGCCCCTGGCGCGCGGCGTGGCGACCCTGTGCGGTCTATGGGGGGGCGCGTGACGGGCGGGGACTGGCTGGACGTGCTGTTCCCGCAGAACGCGGAGCGGACGGTGCCGTGGCCGCCGGTGGGCGAGGTGGTGACCCTGTGGCGGCCCACGGGGCTGCATGAGCTGCGGCTGGTGGCCGCGTCGGGCTGGCGGGCGTGGCCGCCCCGCCTGCCGGATCAGCCGATCTTCTACCCGGTGCTGAACCGCCCGTACGCCGAGGAGATCGCGCGGGACTGGAATGCGCGCCGGAACACGCCGCCCGTGGGTTTCGTGACCGAGTTCGGCGTGCGCGCGGACGTGGCGACCCGCTACGCGATTCAGGTGGTGGGCGCGCAGGACCGGCATCAGGAACTGTGGGTGCCCGCCGAGGAGCTGGAGGCCTTCAACGCGGCCATCGTGGGACCGATCCGCGTGGTGGCACACTTCGCCGGGTCGGACTTCACGGGGCGGATTGATCCCGTCACGCATCTTCCGCTGGACTGAGAGGGGCGCAGGCGGCAGAGTGTCCGCATGACGGAACCGGGCGGGGATCTGAATGGGCGGGTGCAGCTGGAGCGGCTGGTGGCGTACCGGGCGGACGGGTCGGTGTCGCCGATGGTCGTGGCGGGTCGCCTGTCGCCGGACGGGGTGTTCGGGTGGGAGGGGCAGCCGGGGCAGCCGTTGGACGCGGCGGGCGTGCAGGAGGGCGTGGCGTTCGCCGGGGCGCTGGTGTCGGCGCTGGGGAGCCTGACCGAGTCGAGTGACACGGACGCGCCGTTCGTGCCGTTCGTACTGCCGCGCGCGTTCACGCCCGAGGAATTGGCGCACGTGGACTGGCTGGGGCTGCGGCCGCTGCCGACCGGGGAGGTCGAGGTGGAGGTCGCCCCGTCCGCCTTCCGGCTCGCGGAGCGCCTGACGAGGCGGGAGGCCGAGGGGAACGCGGCGGACCTCTACGCGCCGGGTGAGCCGGAGGCGATCCGCGCGGCGGCAGCGCTGTTCGCGTCGGGCGCGGACGGTCGCTTGGTAACAGTCACGGCGGGCCGCGTGGCGCTGCTGCTGATCGACGTGGTGCGCCTGCCACTGGGGGCGTGGGCGGGCGTGGCGACCCTGAGGATCGACACGTGAATCTGTTCGGTCTGAACGTGCCGCCGCTGCTGCTGGACCTGTCGGGCGGGGTGTGCGTGCTCGTCAGCCTGTACTTCCTGTGGTCGAAGCGGGCGGTGTACTGGCACTGGTCGAACCTGTCGCTGCTGCCGTACTTCCTGCTGTTCCTCAGTGGTGGGCAGTGGATGCTGGCGGGGTTGCAGGTCACGTACCTGCTGTTCGGCATTCACGGGCTGTACCTGTGGCATCTGGAGGCCCGGCGGGCGCGGGGGGAGATCCGCTTCAACGAGCCGCTGTGGTACGGGGTGACGTGGGTGGCGAGCCTGCTGATCTTCGCGTACACGGTGGCGGTGACGGATTTCGGCGCGGCGTGGAACTGGGTGCAGTTCACGGCGGTGACGCTGTCGCTGGTGGCGAATTTCGGCACGACGCGCCGCTGGGCGTGGTCGTGGCCGGTGTGGATCGCGGTGAACGCGGTGCAGGCGGTGTTCTTCTGGCACGCGGGGTACTGGGTGCTGTTCGCGTTGCAGTTCGTCCTGGCGGGCATGAGCGTGTACGGCTGGCGCGAGTGGCGGCGGGACGAGGCGCGGGAGGTCGCGTTTGCCTGACGTGACGGGTCGGCGCTACCGGCACGGGCTGGTGGTGGGGAAGTTCGCGCCGCTCCACCGGGGGCACATGCACCTGCTGGACGAGGCGCTGGCCCGCTGCGAGCGGCTGAGCGTGTGGGTGTACTCCCGCCCGGACTTTCCGGACATGCCCAGCCCGCTGCGGCGGGGCTGGGTCCGTTCGCTGTACCCGGCGCGGCTCTTCCCGGGGCTGGAGCTGCTGCCGGACGCGCCGAATCCACCGCTGAATAGCGAGCCGGACGCCACCCACCGCGCGTACGTGCGGGGCGTGCTGGACGGCTGGGGGGTGCGGCCCGACGCGGTCTTCACGTCCGAGGCGTACGGCGAGGCGTTCGCGGCCTCACTGGGCGCGGCGCACGTGTGCGTGGACCGGGCGCGGGCAGCGGTGCCGGTCAGCGGGTCGGCGCTGCGCGCGGACGTGCATGGCCTGCGGGGCTTTCTGGAGCCGCTGGTGTACGCGCACTTCGTGCGGCGGGTGGTGATTCTGGGCGCGGAGAGCACCGGCAAGAGCACCCTGACGCGCGTGCTGGCAGAGGCCTTCGGGACGGCGTGGGTGCGCGAGTACGGCCGGGACGTGTACGAGCGGGAAAGCGGCGCGCTGACAGAAGCGCACTTCCTGGAGATCGCGCGGGGGCACCGGGCGCTGGAGGACGAGGCGATCACCTCGCCCGACGTGCACCGCTGGGTGTTCAGCGACACGGACGCCGCCACAACATTGATGTGGTCGCACCTCCTGACCGGCGGGGCGCTGCCGGAGCTGCGGGCGCTGGCCGACGAGTGCCGCTCGCGGTACGCGCACGCCTTCCTGTGCGACACGGACCTCCCGCACGAGCAGGACGGCTGGCGGGCGAACACGGAGGTGCGGGCGGTGCAGCAGGCGTTCATCCGGCAGGATCTGGAGGCGCGGGGCGTGCCGTTCACCCTGCTGCGCGGGTCGGTCCCGGAGCGAGTGGCGCAGGTGCGGACGGTCCTGGGGGACGAATGAGCGAGGAACGGGTACGGGCGAACGAGCGGCTGTTCGACGCGGTGGCGGACCGGTACGACGGGGTGGGCTTTTTGGCCCAGGCGGCCCGCTTCGTGGCCGAGGTGGCGGGCGTGCAGCCGGGCGAGGCGGTGCTGGACGTGATGACCGGCACGGGCGCGGTGGCCGCCGCCGTGGCAGGCCGGGCCGGGCGGGTGGTGGGCGTGGACGTGTCGGCGGGCATGCTGGCGCAGGCGCGCGCGCGGGTGCCGGGCGCGGAGTTCATGCGAGGGGACGCGGCGGCACTGCCCTTCCCCGACGACGCGTTCGATGTGGTGGTGTGCGCGGCGGGTGTGTTCTTCCTGCCGGACATGCCGGGCGGCGTGCGCGAGTGGGCGCGGGTGGTGCGCCCCGGCGGGCGGGTGGTCGTGTCGTCGTTCGGGACGGGCCTGCTGGGTCCACTGCCGGGGCTGTGGCGGGCTCGGCTGGCCGGGACAGGCCTGAAGCCGGGCGCGCCGCCCCTGGGTCGCCTCCCCACCCCGGAGGCGCTGGCGGACGTGCTCCGCGCGGCGGGCCTGACGGACGTGCGGGCAACCCTGCATCCGCTGACGTACACCCTCACGGACGTCGGGGCGCGCTGGGCGGACATCCGCGCGGGGCTGGAGGGGGTGCCGCTGGCCTCCCTGCCCCCGCAGGAGGTGGCGGCGCTGGAGGCCGCACACCACGCCGACCTCGCCCCGCTGTTCGAGAGGGGGCCGCTGACTGTGCCGCTCCCTGTGATCGTCGCGTCCGGGCACGTCGCCACCATTTGACGGATGAAACGGCCCGCGTGGGAATCGCGTACTGTGGGGCATGACCAACCCGGACGACAAACAACCCGACGCCTCCAGCAACGCGCCGTCCTGGGTGGACGAGGTCCTCGGCGGCTCCAGCGCCAGCCCAGGCCCCGGCCCGAAGCCTGCCGGGGCGGACGACCTGCGCATCCCGGACGCCACCCCGCGCGCCGCCGCGCCCTCCTGGGTAGACGAGGTCGCGGGCACCGCACCCGCCGCCGCCCCGGCGCCCCGCCCGGCCGAGCCCGCGCCGACCCCATCGTGGGTGGACGCCGCCGTGGGCACCTCCAGCACGACCGCCAGCACCCCCGGCAGCACGCCGGTCAGCCCGGCCCCAGCGCCGTCCTGGGTGGATCAGGCCGCCGGGAGCAGCGCCGCGCACACCCCGCAGCCCCAGCCGCAGCCCGCTCACCACGTGCCGCCCGCCCCGGTCGCCCCGACGGTCGTGCCCCCGCCCCGCCCCCCGGCCGACGACGACTGGGTGGCGCGCGCCACGGGCGGCGCGAAGAACCCCAGCATCCCGCAGGGCCCCGCCCCGATGCACCACGCGCCCAGTCAGAGCGGGAACTTCGACGATCTGGAACGGCAGGCGCGGCAGGCCATCACCCAGTTCACGCAGGGCGTCCAGAGCGGCGACGTGGCCCAGAAGAAACTCATCGCGGGCCTCCTGGCGATCTTCCTGGGCGGCCTGGGCGTCCACAAGTTCTACCTGGGCAACACCCAGCCCGGCGTAATCATGCTCGCCGCGACCATCGGCGGGTGGGTCCTGGGCGTGATCGGGTCGTTCATCATCGTCGGCGCCGTGTTCTTCCTCGTGCCGTTCCTGGTGGGCCTGCTGGGCTTCATCGAGGGCGTCATCTACCTCACCAAGAGCGACGCCGACTTCCAGCGCGAGTACATGACCGGCAAGAAAGCCTGGCTGTAAGGGGTGAATGGTTGACAGTTGATGGTTGCTGGATGGGTCACCCCCTCTATCAACCATCAACCTTCCACTATCAACCCCTTACAGCGCCTGTTCGATGTCCGCCTGGAGGTCACGCAGGGCTTCCACGCCGACGCTCATGCGGATGGTGGTGGGGGTGACCCCGGCGGCGTGGCGGGCGGGTTCGGACACGCGGCCGTGCGTGGTCGTCCAGGGGTGCACGACGAGCGTGCGGACGTCCCCGAGGTTCGGGGCGATGCGCAGCACGCGCACGCGCGACAGGAACGCGCTGGGGTCCGGCACCTCGAAGGTCAGGACGGCGCCCTGCCCGCCGCGCAGGTACGTCTGGGCGAGGTGATGGTGCGGGTGGCTGCTCAGGCCGGGGTAGCTGACCTTCCCGACCTTCGGGTGCGCCTCAAGCCACTGCGCCAGGGCGAGGGCGGTGGCGCTCTCGCGTTCCAGGCGCAGCGCGAGGGTCTCCAGGCCCTGCGCGATCAGGAACGCGCTGTGCGGCGCGAGGGTCATGCCCAGCTGGTGCGCGCCGAACCAGCGCTGCCGCCACGCGAGGGCCGCGTCACCCCGCACCCTGAGGATGCTCTGCTCTCCGCCGTCCGTGTAGATGGGGTTGCGGGTCAGGTCGTGCCCGGTCCCGACGGTGACCGCGCCGCCCAGGACGCTGCCGTGTCCGCCCGCCCACTTCGTCAGGGACTGGCTGACGATGTCCGCGCCGTGAGAGAGCGGGCGGCACAGGAATCCAGCGCCGCCGCAGGTGTTGTCGATCGCCAGCAGCGCCCCGTGCTCGTGGGCCACGCTCGCGAACGCACGGATGTCCGCGATGTCCCCGGCGGGGTTGCTGATCATCTCCGCCCACACCAGCCGCGTGTTCGGCTGCATGGCGGCCCGCACGGCGTCCGGGGTGTTGTCCACCAGCGTCGCCGTGATGCCCATCAGGGGCAGGATGTTCCCCAGCATCCCGGTCGTCCCGCCGAACAGGCTGCTGGCCGACACGACGTGATCCCCCGCGCGACACACGCTGAGGATCGCGGTGAGGGTCGCCGCCTGCCCACTCGCCACCGCCACAGTGGCCGCGCCGCCCTCCAGGGTGGTGATGCGGTCCTCCAGCGCCCGCACGGTCGGGTTCTGGAGGCGGGCGTAACTCAGGCCGGTGTTCTGCTGGAATTCCAGCTGCGCCTCCTCCAGCGTGTCGAACTGAAACGCGGCCGCTGCGTGGATGGGAAAGCCGATGGTCTGCCCCAGTCCCCGGGGAATGCTGCTCTGCACGGCGGTCGTCTCAAACGTCCACCCCTGGGGGTGCGTGGTGTCGGCGGGCGTGTCGCTCATGCCCCCACGCTACGCCGCGCCGCCCGGGCACGCGCGGGCCATGTCCGACCCGCCCGGATGCCCCGCCGGGGGTATACGTCACATGAGGACGACAGATGAATGAAGGTTCCTTAAGGTAACGGTGTGAAACGCACCACAGCCCTGCTGACCGTCACGACCCTGCTCCTCGCTGCATGCAAGCCCACGCCCACGCCCACGGATCCCGGCGCCACCACACCCACCGCACCCGTCACGGGCAAGAGCCTCGACCTGCAGACGGCCCCCGAAACGGCCTACGCCGCCGCAAAGCAGTTCAACACCCTGACGAACCCGGCCAACCCGGACCTGGACCCCGACCTGAAAACCCTGATGGCCCTGTTCATGCCGGAGAGCGGCCCCATGAACCTCAGCCTGGACCGCCCCGCGCAGATCGGTCGTCAACTACTCGACCGCGTGACGGGCCGCAACAAACTGAGCAGCCAGAGCGTCGCGGGAATCCGTGAACCCCTGCCCACCGGGACCGTGACCTTCAAGGCCGACGGCACCCTCGAACGATCTGATCAACCCACCGACGGCGCGGTCATGGTCAACGAGGA
Source organism: Deinococcus soli (ex Cha et al. 2016) (assembly GCF_001007995.1). Classification (NCBI taxonomy): domain Bacteria; kingdom Thermotogati; phylum Deinococcota; class Deinococci; order Deinococcales; family Deinococcaceae; genus Deinococcus; species Deinococcus soli (ex Cha et al. 2016). The sequence continues at coordinate 1,439,668 of NZ_CP011389.1, forward strand.
CACTGGCCTGCGCGTCGAGGCGAAGTGGCGCGTGAATGGTGCCCCGACCGTCTGGGTCGACAGCGGCACGCGCTACGACTCCGTGAAGAACACCTGGGTCCCCGTGCAGACCGAGGTGCCCACGAACGCCAGCGGCACCATCAGCGAGAAGGGCACCACCCGCGCCGGGGCGACCTTCACCATGACGCCCGGCAACTGCCTGAACACCTTCGGTCCCGAGGCGCTGAAGCTGAGCGCCTGGGCGGGCCGTCAGACGAACGCGCCGCTGAGCATGAACCTGGACTACAGCTGGGGTGCGCAGGGCCTGAATCTCAAGGCCAGTGCCCAGCACACCACCACGCAGAACGCAGGTAGCGTGAACGTGGACCTCAGCCTGGATGGCACCACCGCGAACCGCTGCACGGACACCCTGACCTTCACGCCCAGCGGCGCGACCCTGCTGGCTGACCTGAGCCTGCCCAGCCACAAGATTGCCAGCGCCGTGTACCTGCGGGACGTGAGGAACATCGTGATCAGCGACGCCGAACTGAGGAAGCAGAACTTCTTCCAGAACGTGGGCGGCAGCCTGAACGCCTACGTGGCGTACAACGGCAACAACATCCTGACCGCCAGCGGCTCCATCGCCGACGGAAACGACCTGGACCTCGTGCCCGGCGATCAGGTGGCCGTGAAGTACGTCCGCGACGGCAAACTGGTCGAGAAGAACCTGCCCGTGGCCCTGAAGGACCTCAGCACCCTGCTGCCCCAGTAAAGCCAAGGCCCTTCCCAGTTGGACGCACCCGCCCACCCTGGCAGGTGCGTCCTTGCCGTACAGCCCCATGCTCTAATGTGACCCATGCACATTCAGGACATGAACTGGGGCATGGTCGAGGACCTGCTGACCCGCGAGGACCGCTGCGTCCTCCCGCTGGGCTGCACCGAGCAGCACGCGACGCTCAGTCTCGCCACGGACACGCTGCTGGCCGGACGGGTCGCGCGTGAGGCTGCCGACGGCAGCGGCGTCCCGGTGTTCCCCGCCCTGCCGTACGGCATCACGCCCACGTTCACGGCGTACCCGGGCACGCTCAGCCTGCGCGTCAGCACGTACCTGAATCTGCTGGACGACCTGCTGAGCGGCCTGCACGCCCAGGGCTTCCGGCGCATCCTGATCGTGAACGGCCACGGCGGGAATGCGCCCGGGCAGGGCTGGCTGGGCGAGTGGCTGGCCCGGCACCCGGACACGCGCGTGCAGTGGCACAACTGGTGGAACGCGCCCCGTACCTGGGCCGCCGTGCAGCGCGTGGACCCCCTGGCCAGTCACGCCAGCTGGATGGAGAACTTCCCCTGGACCCGCCTGGACGGCGTCCCGGCCCCCGAGGAGCGCAAACCCATGGTGGACGTCGCCGCGCTGCGCCAGCTGCCCCCCGCGAGGGTGCGCGAGGTGCTGGGCGACGGCAACTACGGCGGCCTGCACCGCCGCCCGGACCGCGAGATGCAGCTCATCTGGCAGGAAGCCGTCGCGGAAACCCGCGCACTGCTGGACAGCGGCTGGGCCTGACGGGCACAGGGCGCGCGCGGGAGTCTGCCCCACCCGCACCCCGCCTCCCTTTTACCCGATCTGCCGCAGCAGGTTGACGGTCTCGATCATCGCCAGCACCGCCTCGGCGCCCTTGTTCCCGGCCTTGATCCCGGCGCGGTTCAGGGCCTGCTCAACCGTGTCCGTCGTCAGCACACCGAACGCCACCGGCACCCCGGTGTGCAGGCTGGTGTTCAGGATGCCGTTCGCCGCGCCGCCCGCCACGAAATCGTAGTGGTCGGTGTCGCCCTTGATGACGGCCCCCAGGCACACCACCGCGTCATACTTCCCGCTCTCCGCGAGCTTCCGCGCGATCAACGGCACCTCGTAACTGCCCGGCGCCAGGAAATGATCGAGATTCTCCGTCTTCCCACCGTGCTGCACGAACGCCAGCTCTGCCCCCTCCACCAGACGGTCCACAATCAGGTGATTCCAGCGGGTGCTGACAACGGCGAACTTCAGGTCGGTGGCGAGCAGGTTGGCTTCAATTCGGTTCATGGTGACTCTCCTTATGGGATATTGCGCGAGATGACAGAAGCTGCGGAGCTTCAACTGATCTTTCAATCTTCAGTCGATTTAGAGCGGTGGGTGTTGACTCATGGTGTCGGTTTTCTCTACGCCATTCGGCAGGGCGTCATGGCACCCATCGCAGCAGAGAGCGAGCTGTTTAAACCGGCCTACCTTCATCTTCTAGAGAAGAAGAGTTGCTCTCTTGAAGTTTGTGACTTCGTTCAGAGGGGATTCTTTCTCGATGACGTGCAACACCTCGTTAGCGAGGAAGCTCTGCAATACACGGTAGATGAGATGCTGGACATAGCTGTGCGTCTCCTGCGGGAACGGCCGAAAGACATCCGGGTTGGCAGGGTCTCGCTGGCTTAATCCCCGCTGCCGTCGGTGCCGATGTGGCCGAGTTTGGCGGCTTTGGTGCTGAGGTACGCGGTGTTGTGTTCGTTGTGGCCGGCGTGGAGGGGCACGCGTTCGACGACTTCCAGGCCGAAGCCGCCCAGGCTGTGGAGTTTGCGGGGGTTGTTGGTCAGGACGCGCAGTTGCCGCGCGCCGAGGAGGTGGAGCATCTGCGCGCCGATGCCGAAGTCGCGGGCGTCGGCGGGGAAACCGAGTTGCAGGTTCGCCTCGACGGTGTCGGCGCCGCCGTCCTGGAGGTGGTACGCGCGGATCTTGTTCAGCAGGCCGATGCCGCGCCCTTCCTGGCGGAGGTACACGAGGACGCCGCGGCCCTCGGCAGCGATGGCCTGCATGGCCGCGTCGCGTTGCGGGCCGCAGTCGCAGCGCAGGCTGTGGAAGCCGTCCCCGGTGAGGCATTCGCTGTGCACGCGCACGAGGAGGGGCCCCTGGGTGACGTCGCCCATGACGAGCGCAACGTGTTCCGCGCCGCTGAGGGTGTCCTCGAAGCCGACGAGGCGGAACTCGCCGTACTCGGTGGGCAGCCGGGCTTCCGCCACCAGTTGCATGAATGGGTCGTGTTCCATGCGGTAGGCGATGAGCGCCTCGATGCTGCCGACCTTCAGACCGTGCCGCTCACCGAACGCGAGGAGGTCCGGGAGGCGGCTCATCTCGCCGTCGTCCCCCATGATCTCGCAGATCACGCCGACGGGTGGGAAGCCTGCCAGCCGGGCGAGGTCGCAGCCGGCCTCGGTGTGTCCGGCGCGGCGCAGCACCCCGCCGGGGCGCGCGACGAGCGGGAAGATGTGCCCGGGGCGGCGGAAGTCCGTAGGTCTGGCCGCGTCGTCCATCAGCGCGGCAATGGTGGCGGCGCGGTCGAAGGCGCTGATGCCGGTGCTGTTGCTGACGTGGTCCACGCTGACGGTGAAGGCCGTGCCGTTCGGGTCCGTGCTGCTGCCCACCATGGGCGTGAGGTCCAGCACCCGCGCGCGGTCGGGCGTGAGGGTCACGCAGATCAGGCCGCGGCCCTCGCGCGCCATGAAGTTCACCCACTCGGGCGTCGCCGTGGCGGCGGGCATCAGCAGGTCGCCCTCGTTCTCGCGGTTCTCGTCGTCCACCAGGATCACGGGGCGCCCGGCCCGCAGTTCCGCCAGCAGCTCGGGGATGGAGGCCAGGGTCATGCGCCCACCTCCTGCTCCGCCTGTTCGGGCGTCCAGTCGCGCATCAGGATCAGCCGCTCGACGTATTTCGCCATTTGGTCGGCCTCCAGGTTGACGGTCGTGCCCTCGGCCCAGGTGTGCAGGGTGGTGACCTCCAGCGTGTGCGGCACGAGCCACAGCGTGAACTCGTCCGGGCGCAGGTCCGCGCGGCTGCCCGCCGGACCGCCCGCGTCCACGACGGTCAGGCTCACGCCGTCCACGGTGACGCTGCCCTTCGGCACGAGGTACCGGGCGAGGTGCGGCGCGGCGCGCACGGTCATGGTGTACGCGCCGGGCTGGGCGTCCACGCGCAGGACCGTGCCCACACCGTCCACGTGCCCACTCACGACGTGCCCACCGAAGCGCGCTTGGGCGGTCATGGCACGTTCCAGATTCACCTTCGTGCCCTCGCGCCAGTGCGGGGCGGTCTTGGCCAGCGTCTCGCGGCTGAGGTCCACGGTGAAGCCCGCCGCGTCCCAGGTGGTCACGGTCAGACAGGTGCCGTTCACGGCGATGCTCTCGCCCAGTTCCACGTCGGCCCACATGCGCGCGGGCTGGATGGTGACGGTCAGGTTCCCCTCGTTCTCGCTGGTGCGGGCGATCTGCCCGACCTGTTCGATGATTCCAGTAAACATGTGTTGACCTCGGGTGGAGGCAGGAGCACACTCGCCCCCCCTCCACGGGGAAGGAAGGCTCAGACGCGCGGGATGCCCTGCAGCAGGCCGGTGAGCAGGACGTCCGGGCCGAGGGTCTCGACCGTCACGTCCCGCAACGTCTGCGCCTCGTGCATGGGGCGCGTAGGGCCGGTCAGGGGGCTCAGCCCCGCGCCCAGAAGTTTCGGGGAGAGAAAGACCCGCACCTCGTCCACCAGGCCCTGCGCGAGGAAAGCGCTCAGGAGGGTCGGGCCACCTTCGAGCAGCACGCTGCTGATGCCCAGGCCCGCCAGTCCGCTCAGGGCGTCCGGCAGCGATCCGGCACGCTGCACGGTAATCCCGGCGCCCTCGTGCGCGGCCGCGTCGGCGTCCGGGGCAGTCACGAGGACGGCGCCGTCGCGCCACGCGCGGGCCTGCGGGTCACTCGCCGCGCGGCGGTCAAACACCACGGGGCGCGGATCACGCCCACCCGACACGCCGCGCGTCGTCAGGGCCGGATTATCCAGCCCCAGCGTACCGCTGCCGACCGCGATGGCGTCCAGTTCGTCGCGCCAGCGCATGGTGCGCTCCCGGGCCTGCGAGCCGCTGACGGCGCCGTTGCTCTCGTTCAGCGCCGCCACCTTCCCGTCCAGGGTCATGGCGTACTTCGCCACCACCCACGGGCGGCCCCGCATGATCAGACTGCGGAAGCCCGCCTGCTGCCGCGCGGCCTGGGCTTCCAGCGCGCCCACCGTGACCTCAATCCCGGCATCCCGGAGCCGTTGCACGCCACGTCCCGCCACCAGCGGGTTCGGGTCCAGCGCCGCCACGACCACGCGCCGCACGCCCGCCGCGATCAGCGCGTCCGCGCAGGGCGGCGTCCGCCCGTGGTGACTGCACGGTTCCAGCGTCACGTACGCTGTCCCGCCGCGCGCCCGCTCGCCCGCGTCCCGCAGGGCGAACACCTCCGCGTGCGGCTCACCGGCCCTGGGGTGGAAGCCTCGCCCCACCACAACTTCTTCCTGCACGACTACGCAGCCCACGGCGGGATTCGGCGCAGTGCGGCCCAGTCCTCTGGCAGCCTGCTCAAGCGCGAGCGTCATAAACCGCTCGTCTACGGGCAGTGCCGCCGCCACCCCTGCGGGTGGAGCATTCACTTCATACATGGTCTGTCGCCGCCTGCTGGGGGGCAGGCAACGTTCCTCCTTCTCTCATCCGGACTCTGACCGTCGGCTCTGGATTCCCACCAGATCGGGCCTGCGCGTGGTGCAATTTGCGCGGGCTTCGCGGGCTGAGGCTCACGCCATCACCGCCGGTAGGGAATTCCACCCCACCCCGAAGGAAGTCGGCCCACCCGGAAGCGGGCCACCCTGAACGTAGCACCCTGCGGTTAGGCGACTGTGGGGGCAATCAGACACCCGGCGGGGGACAATCCGCCACGCGCTATGACGTCTGCTGAGGGCAGCAGTTTCCCCCTCTCCCTTCCCGACTTGCTGGAGGCCACCCCATGAAGACCATGCTCCTGACTGGAGGGACCGGCGTACTGGGCCGAGCCCTGCTGCCCGCCCTGGAGGGCCGCGCGGACATGCGCGTCCTGTCACGCCACGCCGATCCCCGCCCAACCTTCCGGCAGGGTGACCTGCACTCCGGCGCGGGCCTCGCGGACGCGCTGCGCGGCGTGGACACCGTCATTCACGCGGCGAGCCAGCCGTCGCGGCCCCAGACGGACGTCGAGATGACCGGCGTGCTCCTCGCGGCGGCGCGGGAGGCGGGCGTGCGACACGTCGTGTACGTCAGCATCGTGGGCTGTGATCAGGTGCGGGCGTTCCCGTACTACCGCGCCAAGACCCAGGCCGAGGCGCTGGTCGCAGCGGGCGGCGTGCCGTTCACGGTGGTACGCGCCGCGCAGTTCCACGAGTTCGTGGCGTTCATGCTGTCGCGCCTCACCCGCGCGCCGCTGCTGCCCCTGCCGGGCCTCCCTCTCCAGCCCGTGGACGTCCACGCTGCCGCCACACAGATCGCGCAGGTCGCGCTGGGAGCCCCGCAGGGCCGCGCGCCGGACATCGTCGGCCCACAGGTGCTCGCCCTGCCGGAACTGGCCCGCACCTGGGCCGACGCGACCGGCGCACGCACCCGCATCCTGCCCGTCCCCGCCGCGCGGCGCTTCACGCCCCTCACCCGCCCGGACCTGAGCGGCGTGGGCCGCACCTGGGCGCAATGGCTCGCGCAGGAAGCCACACGGCCGAATCCCTACGCAGGCTGAGCCGGGCGGGGCGGCTGGTCGGCGTTCAGGTCCGCCAGTTCCGCCTCCTGCCCCCCGCGCCAGATGAACACGCGTCCCGCGCGGGCGATCAGCAGCCGCCCCCGGCGGTCGAGGTCGGCCCAGGTGGCGCCCTCCAGATCGGGTGCTGGGCCGTCCGCCAGCCAGCGGTACCGGACGAAGCGGTGATACCGCTGATCACAGATGAAATTCAGTTCCAGTGACCTCTTCCGCAGGGTGAACGGGTCCGCTTCACCCATGCCGATCCAGCGTCTCGGCTGATGAGTGACGTGCCAACCCGTCCGTTTCAATACGACGAGGAAGGTATCCACCCGCAACGTGCCCGTAGGCTGCAGGATCTCAAAACCCGGCGGGCGGATCAGTTGCTGTTTTGGCAGGTCGGTGTGGTTGACCAGGATCGTCCGTGAGTCCTGGAACGCGCCGCCGCCGCTCCAGCCGTCCGAGGCGTTCCACAGGCCGATGGCGTGCACCTGCGGCGGTTTCGACAGGGCCGTCCAACTCCACATCCTGACGCCGTAGCGTTCCATTGCCAGCGCCTGCTGCCGCTTGGATTCGTTCCGCGCCGCGTACAGCAGGTGCTCGCCGTCGGGCGAGAGGTCGCTCATCCACTCGTACAGCCGCCCCTGGAACCACGATCCGGGCGTCAGGGTGTCCGTGGCGGTGTCCCACAGGTACACGCGCGTCCAGCGTGTGGGGGCGCGCCGGAACAGCACCACGCGGTCGGCCTCGCTGGCGAGCAGGCCCCAGATGCGTGCCGGGGCGGGTGGGGTGCTGGCCGGGCCTTTCACGTGGCTGCGCTGCGGGTGGACTTTCATTCGAGTAGCGCGGCGAGGCCCTGTGACGCGACGTCCCGCACCACGTAGGTCATCTGGTGCGAGATCTCGGTGTCGGTGGGGTTGATCTCGATGGCGATCCCGCCACGCCGCAGGGTCTCGGCGGCCAGTCCGGCGGCGGGGTACACGGCGCCGCTCGTGCCGATCACCAGCGCGACCTCGGCGGCGGCGAAGGCGTCCCGCGCGGCTTCCAGGGCATCCCCCGGCAGGTACTCGCCGAACCAGACGACATTGGGCCGCATGCGGTTCCCGAGCGGGGAGGTGGGCGGCGTGACCAGTTCAGCGGGCGCGGCAAGGGGGAACGTCTGCCCCGTCACCTCGTCCCGGCCACTGAGGAGGTTGCCGTGCAGTTCCACGACCTGCCCGCCGTGCGCGCCGCTGCCCGCGCGGTGGTGCAGCCCGTCCACGTTCTGCGTGGCGAGGAAGAACCCCGGCCCCTTCTGCGCTTCCAGTCGCGCCAGCAGGTCGTGCGCGCCGTTGGGTTGCGCGGCCAGCACGTCGCGGTAGCGGCCCGCGTACCACTCCCAGACCATCTGGGGATCGCGGCGGTACGCGGGCGGACTGGCGAGATCCTCGGGTCTGAAACGCGCCCAGTGTCCGGTCTGCGCGTCCCGGAAGGTGGGAATCCCGCTCTCGGCACTGACGCCCGCGCCGGTCAGCACGGCAACGCGGGAGGCGGAGTGCAGGGCGGCGCGGGCAGCAGCAAGATCCATGAGGGCAGGGTAGCCCGGAGCGGGAAGGCAGGCGCCCAGAGATGACCCGAGTTCCAGCCGAGGCCACGGGACAAACAGCAGATCAGCGGCCCGCACCGCCCACGCACCGACCACAGACCACCGCGAGCCGTCGTGCGCGAAGCGCGCGGGCCTTGCGGGGGCGGCAGGATGGCGTCGAAGCCGGACCCGTCACTGCCCGAATCAAACACGCCGCCCAAGTAGACCCTCTTGCCCATCCCCCACATAGAACAACACAAAAACAAAAAACCCGCCTTCTTCAGCGGTGATGTAGAAAGGATACCCCGGTATGCAGGCCATGTCAATCCCTGCCGTGCGGCCCAGTTTCTGCCGTCCAGCACGGCAACAAGCCGACTGCACTTCGGGGTCTTATGCACCGTCGACGTACGCGGGTAGCACACGGTCCACCAGCCACACGCCATTCTCGCTGACGAAGAACAGGTATCCGGCGTCGTGCATCTCCCCTGCCCGGATGGTGAGGATGATGGGTGGGCCGCGCCGCGCGCCGACGTGCCGGGCGGTATCGGGGTCGGGCGAGAGGTGAACGTGGTGGCGGTTCATGGGCCGCAGTCCCCCCGCGCGGATGGCGGGCAGGGCGCCGGCGTGCGTGCCGTGGTACAGCAGGTTGGGCGGCGTGGCGGGTTCGAGTTGCAGATCCACGGGCACGCTATGGCCCTGGTTGGCGCGGATGTGGTCGCCGCGCAGGCTGAAGCGTTGCTTATCGCTTCCCGAGACGACGGCCTCGACCTGCGCGCGAGTGACGTTCAGGTGCGAGAGCAGGGGTGCGAGGGGGACCCAGCCGCCGGGCGCGAGGGTCAGCCCGGCCTCGTGCGGAGCGTGGCGCAGCAGGTACGACAGGCGCCGGGAGAGGACATGGTTGGTCATGCGCCCAGTCTGCGCGGGGCGCTGCGGGTGGGGCATCGGCCAGGTGGCGCAGCGGGAATGGCGTGGTTACAGGTGCCGGGCGAGGTAGTCCGCGATCAGCCGGGTGGTGCGGATGCGAGCGGCGGGGTCGGCGGTGCCGTGGCCCTGGTCGTCGAATTCCACGTACTCGTAGTCCTGCCCTTCGTGTTTGCCGGTAGCGTTCAGGGCGTCCCGGAAGCCCCGGGCCTGATTGACCGGGCAGCGGGGGTCGTTGGCGCCGTGCAGCATGAGCATGTGGGCTTTGAGGTTCGCGGCGTGGGTGATGGCGCTGCGGTCGCGCCAGAGCCCGGCATGCTCGTCGGGGTGGCCCATCATGGTGCGGAAGTAGTAGGCGAGCTGGGGGATGTCGCGGCTGTTGTCGGTGTGCAGCTGGTGCAGGTCGGTGATCCCGACGATGGGAATGGCGACTTTGAACAGGTCGGGGTGTTTGACGGGGGCGAGGTAGGACAGGTATCCGCCGTAGCTGACGCCGTACAGCCCGATGCGGGCGGGGTCGACGTGGGGGAGCGTGGCAAGGTACGTGGCGGCGGCGGCGATGTCCTGCAGGTCGCGGCCGCCCCAGTCGCGCAGGTTCGCGTCGCGCCAGGGGGTGCCGTAGCCGGTGCTGCCGCGCACGTTGGGGCAGATCACGGTGTAGCCGAGGCTGACGAGGTACTGCACCTCGTCGTCGAAGGTGCGGAAGAACTGCGCGGTGGGGCCGCCATGCGCGTGCACGAGGGCGGGGTGGCGGTCAGCCGGGTTGAGGCCCTGAGGGACGTAGAGGATGGCGGGGACCTGCACCTGCGGGTCGTGGGCGCTGGGGCTGGGGTAGTGGATGTACTGGCCGGGCGTGAACCGTTCGGGGTGCAGGGTGCCGTATTCGGCGGGAATCAGGGTGCTGGTGGTGTCGGTGGTCAGGTCGTACAGGAGGACGTCCGCGCGGGTGGTGGTGGTGGTGTGGCCCACGAGCAGCTGATGCCCGAGGGCGTACTGCGTGCCGCTGCTCAGGCCCAGTGGCAGGTGCAGGGCGCGGGGGACGGCCGTGTCCAGGCTGTACAGCAGTGGCGTGAGGGTGCTGTCGGCGTTGCGGGTGACGCTCAGCCACTGGCCGTCCGGGCTGATGCGGCCAGGGGTGTCGTCGGGTCCTCCTTCGGGTGTGAACCACTGCACCTCGCCGCTGGTCAGGTCGAGCCGTCCGGCGCGGCCGTGCCCGGCGGCGTCGCTGGCGGCAGTCAGGTGCGTGCCGTCCGGGTGCCAGTGGCCGACGCTCTCGCGGGTGCCCTCCTGAAGGTGCAGGACGCGGCACATCCCCGTGCCGTCGGCGTTCATGACGTACCCATCCAGGTTGCGCAGGTCAGGGCTTTCGTTGGTGTTCAGGCTGATGCGGCGCCCGTCGGGGCTGTACGCGACGGCCTGGGTGCTGTTGGGCTGGGTGCTCAGGGGCGTCCAGGCGTCCTCGCCGCTGCGGGTCAGGTCGTACTGCCAGATGTTCATCTGCCCGCCGCGCGTGGAGTTCACGAGCAGCCGCGTGCCGTCCGGGTGGGCGTGCACGGGGAAGTCCATGCTGCCGGGCTGGTGGTGCAGGGCGCGCACTTCGCCGGTATCCAGGCTCAGGACGTGCAGGGCGGTGCGTTCGTTCCCGTCGTGGTCCCAGGCGAGGAACAGCTCGCGGCTGTCGGCACTCCAGACGGGGGCGCTGCGGGGGGTGGCTGGGGCCTGTCCGCTGGTGTGCTGGCGGCGCTCGCGGGTGCGCAGGTGCAGGGTGCACAGTTCCATGCGGCCGCTGCGGTTGTCGTAGTACGCGACCTGCTCACCGTCCGGCGAGACAGTCAGGCCCATCGTGATGGGCAGGGTGACAAGTTCCTCCAGCGGCAGGGGTGTGGGCATGCGGGCAGTGTGACATCCGGTCGGCACGCGATCTGCCGCAGGTGCGCGGTACGCTGCGGGTCATGACACAGCATGAGACGTGGGTGGCCCTGCGGGCGCACTGGCAGGAACTGGCGGACCTGGGTGGGATCGGGGCGCTGCTGGGCTGGGATCAGAGTACGTACCTGCCGCGTGGGGGGTCGGCGGGTCGGGCGCGGCAGCGGGCGCTGCTGTCGGGCCTGCGGCACGCGCGGGCGACGGACGCGGGGTACGGGCGGCTGCTGGATCAGGCAGGGGCGCTGGACCTGGGGCCCACGGAGGCGCGGATGCTGGCGGTGGCGCGGCGGGACTTCGAGCGGGCGACGCGCCTGCCGGGTGAGTTCGTGCGGGCGTCGGCGCAGCATGCGGGTGAGAGTTACGCGGCGTGGGTGGAGGCGCGGCCCGCGAACGACTGGGCGCGGATGGTGCCGCTGCTGGAGCGGACGCTGGACCTGAGTGTGCAGCGCGCGGCGTTCTTCCCGGCGTTCACGGACCCCATGGATTATTTCGTGGACGCCTCGGATGAGGGGATGACGGCCGGGCAGGTGGACGCGGTGTTCGCGGAGTTGCGCGCGGCGCTGGTGCCGCTGGTGGACGCGGTGGCGGCGGCACCGGCGCCGCGCATGGATTTCCTGGCGCGCGAGTACCCGGTTCCCACCCAGTTGCGCCTGGGCGAGGAGGTCGGGGCGCTGTACGGGTACGATTTCGTGCGGGGGCGGCAGGACCTGACGGCGCATCCGTTCATGACGCGGCTGGGCGCGCGGGACGTGCGGATCACGACGCGGGCGCAGCTGGCGGACCCGACGGACGCGCTGTACTCGACGCTGCACGAGGTGGGGCACGCGCTGTACGAGCAGGGCGTGGCGGAGGACCTGCTGGACACGCCGCTGGGCGGCGGGGTGAGTGCCGGGGTACACGAGAGTCAGTCGCGGCTGTGGGAGAACCTGGTGGGGCGGTCGCGGGCGTTCTGGGCCGGGCAGTTCGGGCGGTTCCGGGACGCCTTCCCGGAGCAGTTGAACGACGTGACGGAGGAGGAGATGTTCCGCGCGGTGAACGTGGTGCGCCGCAGCCTGATCCGCACGGACGCCGACGAGCTGACGTACAACCTGCACGTGATCACGCGCTACGAGCTGGAGCGGCAGCTGCTGGGCGGCTCGCTGGCGGTCTCTGATCTGGCGGACGCGTGGCACGCGGCCTACGAGGCGAACCTGGGCCTGCGCGCCCCGAGTCACGTGGACGGGGTGCTCCAAGACGTGCACTGGTTCAGCGGCGGGATCGGCGGGGTGTTCCAGGGGTACACGCTGGGGAACGTGCTGAGTGCGCAGTTCTACGCGGCAGCGCAGGCGGGGAATCCTGGCCTGGACGCGGACATCGCGCGGGGCGAGTTCGGGCGCCTGCACGGCTGGCTGCGTGAGCACGTGTACGCGCCGGGCCGGACGTTCACGCCGAACGAACTGGTGCAGCGCGCGACCGGGCAGGGCATGACCGCCGCGCCGTACCTGGCGTACCTGCGCGGGAAGTACACGGAGCTCTACGGCCTGTAAGAGGCTGGCCTGGAGCAGCGGCGCCCAGGTCAACTCCAGGCGCCGCTGTGGTGGGTGGCTTAGAGGCCGAAGTGGACGCGGTTCTTCTCGATGAAGCTTTCCTCGCCGCCGGGGACGTCCTCTTCGGGGAAGATGGCGCTGACGGGGCAGGCGGGGACGCACGCGCCGCAGTCGATGCACTCGTCGGGGTGGATCAGGAACTGGTCGCCGCCGTCGTAGATGCATTCCACCGGGCAGACTTCCGTGCAGGCCTGGTCCTTGACGCCGATGCAGGGGCTAACGATCACGTGAGGCATGAGGGACAGTATGCACACCGGCCACCCCGGGCGCAAGGGCGGGAATGGACAGGATTTTTAGCGTTCAGCGCGAGAAAACCGAGCGGTTACGTCAGGATTGGCACGCGGTTCAGTGAACGGGCGGGGTGCCGCGCAGCTGCGCGTCGGCCAGGGTCAGGTCGGCGTCCTTGTCCACGTCGGTGCCCACGGCGGCGTGCGGGGTGATCAGCGCGCGGGCCTTCACGCCCAGCAGTCCGGAGACCTTCTCCTCCAGCCGCTGCACGCTCAGGCGGCCCGTGATGAGGCGCAGCAGAACGTCCCAGCCGATTAGCCCCGCGAGTTTCAGGGGGGCCTTTCGGGCGGCGAGCACCTCGCGCAGGCGCGGCAGGAACTGCCCGATCAGGGCCGGGTCCAGCAGGAAGAGGTTCCCGCCGGTGAAGGTGCCGTCCTTCAGGCGGGCGTAGGTGCGTTTCACGCCGGGGTACGCGGCCTCGCAGACCTCGCGGCGCACGACGGGGTACACCAGCCCGGCGTCGGGGGCACTGTCGAGCACGTCCCGGACCTCCTGTGAGCGCAGCATGGGCACGTCGGCGGTGACGACCAGCACCCGCTCGCCCGGGGCGAGGCCCAGGTCGCGCAGGGCCTCCACCCCGGCTTCGAGGTTGCTCAGCAGGGTGCCGTGGTCGGTCACGCGGATGTCGATCAACGCCTCGAGGTCGGGCGTGGTGGGGCCCACGTACGCCACGCGGCCCACGCGGTCGCTGCCGCGCAGGGCCCGCAGGACGTGCAGGGCCATCGGGGCGCCCGCGACGGGAATGAGGGGTTTGACGTTCACGCCGTGCGCGGCGGCGAAGGGATCGCCGGGGTCCCCGCCGCCCAGCACGACGGCACTCCAGCGCGGCACTGAACTGTTCATTGCCGCACAGCGTAGCAGACCGCCCCGGCCGCCTACCCCGGCAGGTGCAGGGTGACCCGGAAGCCCGCGCCGGGCGCGCTCTCGATGTCCAGCGTGCCGCCGTGCACCTGCGCGACGTGCCGCGCGAGCGCCAGCCCCAGCCCGTGCCCGCCGGTGCCGGACGCGTCGGCGGTGCGGCTGGCGTCCGGGCGGTAGAACGCCTCGCCCAGGCGGACCAGGGTGGCGGCGTCCACGCCGGGCCCGTCGTCCTGCACGGTCACGGCCGCGCCGCCCGGCACCGCCCGGACCTGCACCAGAACGGTCGCGCCCGGCGCGTGCCGCACGGCGTTCGTGGTGAGGTTCCAGATCGCCTGCCCCAGCAGCACCCGGTCACCCAGCACCGTGACGGCCTCGGCGCCGTCGAGGTCCACGTCGGCCAGTGGGTCGAGTTCCCGGGCGCGGTCCACGGCGTCGGCGGCTAGGTCCCGCAGCGGCACCGGGGCGCGCTGCACCGCCGCCGGGTCCCGCGCCAGCAGCAGCAGGTGGTTCGCCAGGGTGGACAGCCGCGTGATGTCCGTGCCGATCTCGCGCAGATCCGCGCGGTAGCGTTCCGCGTCGCGGTCGCGGGCCAGGGTCCCCTCGACCCGCGCGGTCAGCGCCGCCAGCGGCGAGCGCAGGTCGTGCGCGGCGGCCCGCAGGAAGCCCTGCTCACGGTCGCGGGCGTCCGCGAGGTGCGCGAAACTGCACTGTAGCGTCAGCGCCAGCCGCGCCAGTTCGTCCCCGTCGCCCGCACCGGGCAGCGGGCGGCGCAGATCCCCGCCCTCGCCGATGGCGTGCGCCGCACCCTCCAGCGCCCGCACGGGCCGCAGCAGCCGCCCGGCCACCACCCAGCCGACCAGCAGGGACAGCAGCAAAGCCAGCGGCACCAGCGCGACCAGCGCCCGCAGGAACGCCTCGCGGGCCTCGCGCAGCGAACGGGCATCCACCGCGATCTGCAACGACGCGCCGCGCAGGGGCCGCTCCAGAATCAGGTGCGTGCCCGTCAGGTGCAGCCCCGGCCCCAGGGTCACGGGCACCCCGGACGGGAAGCTGGGCGTGTCGACCGACGCGAGCCCGCCCGCCTGCCGGGCGATCACGCGCAGGTCCACGCCCCGGCGGTCCACGTCGTCCGCGATGCGTTCCAGGTCCGCCTGCGAGACGCTGATCTGCTGGACACCCAGCACCGATCCCAGCAGGTCGTCCGACGGGCGGGGCCGCAGAAGACCCTCCACGCGGCCCTGCACGGCCCCCAGCACGCTCATGACCCGCTGCTCCTGCGCCTGCCGCAGGAAGCCGTTCACGGACCAGTACAGGCCCCCCGCGACCAGCAGCACCGCCACGCCGGTCGCCAGGGCCGCCCACAGCGCCAGCCGCGCCCGCAACGTCAACCGCATCTCTTCTCCCCTGCCCCGCTCAGCGTTCCACGCGGTAGCCGCGCCCCCGCTCGGACGTGATCGCCTCGGGCGCCAGTTTGCGCCGCACGTAGCGCACGTACACGTCCACGATCCGGGCTTCGCCGTCGAATTCCGGCCCCCACACGCGGTCGATCAGGTCCTCGCGGGTGAACCAGCGTTCCGGGGCCTGCGACAGGACCTCCAGCAGCGCGTACTCGCGGCCCGTCACGGCCACCTCCGCGCCGTCCCAGGTCACGGTGCGCGCCACGGTGTCCAGCGTGCCGCGCCCCTGCGCGAACGCCACGCGCGGCGCGCCCGACCCCCGCTCACGGCGCGACAGGGCCCGCAGGGTCGCCAGCAGTTCCGGCACCGCGAACGGCTTGACCAGATACGCGTCCCCGCCCAGGTCCAGGCCCTCCACGCGGTCGCTCAGTTCCCCACGTGCCGTCAGGAACAGAATCGCGGACTCCACGCCCTGCTGGCGCAGTTCCCGCGCGACCTGGAAGCCGTCCATGCCGGGCAGCATCACGTCCAGAATCACCAGCGGATACTCGCCCAACGCGGCGGCCTCCAGCCCTGCCGGGCCGGTCTGCGCCCAGGTGACGGCGTACCCGGCCTCGCGTAGCGCCTCTGCGGTGGGCTGCGCGATGCGGGCGTCGTCCTCCACGAGCAGCAGTCTCATGAACCTCAGTGTAAGCGGGCCGGTTAACGGCACGTAAAACCGCCCCCACCGGAGCGGCAGGGGCGGACGCAAGGGCGGCGTTCAGCGCAGGGTGAAGGGCAGGGTGTTCAGGTTCAGCGCCTGGGCCGAAGACACGTTCTGCGCCCACTTGAGGTTGCTGGCGACGCCGTTGGTTGCGGTGTACGTCACGGTGTAGGGGGTGGTGTCGTCCACGCGGGTGGTGGTGAACTTGTACGTGACCCAGTTCCAGCCCTTGGCGAAGTTCACGTTGATGTCCGACACGCTGGTGACGAGCGCGTTCTTGCACTCCTGCTTCCCGTTGATCTTGACGGCGCGGTCCACGTAGAAGAGCTGGCCCATCGTCTCGCTCTTACCGGCCGCGTCCATCAGCATCACGCTGACGTCCTTGGTGGCGTCGGTGCGGAAGATCGCGGTGGCGCTGCGCATGCCCTTGTCGCTGACCTTGACCGTGCTGGTGCAACCGGTGGGCTGGGTCTCTTCGGTGTAGGGGCTCAGTTCACTGTCCTTGGGGGTGGGCAGGCTGGCGAAGCTGAACTTGCCGTCCGCGGCCAGGGTGGTCTCGCCTTCCTTGACGGTCGTCTTGGCGGTGTAGTCGTACAGGTCGAGCATAACCTTGCCCGCGCCGCCGCTCCAGGCGGTGTAGGTGGTGGTGGCGTCGCCGCTGGCGTCGTAGGTCACCTTGGCGTCCGTCAGGGTGCCGCCCGCGGTGGTGACGGGTTTGGGGGCGCGGTTGAACAGGCCGCAGGACCCCAGGGCGAGGGGCGCGAGGAGCAGCAGGGGAGCAAGTTTCTTCATACGGCGCTCATGCTAGCCATGGCTCAGCCTGAATGCCGGTCAGATGCGCTTGACAATCAGCCGCTCAGGGCGCGCCAGACCGCCCACCCCAGGAGGCTCAGCAGGGTCAGGACCGTCAGTGCGGCGGCTGGGATCAGCCAGGGCAGACGGCGCTGCACGCTCAGGCTGCGGGTCTGCGCCTGCGTCAGGACGGGGGTGGGGAGGGTGCGGGCGGCCAGGGCCAGCAGCGTCGGGACGATCAGGATGTCGTCTGCGACGCCCAGGACGGGGGTCAGGTCGGGCAGGAGATCCAGGGGCAGCAGGGCGTAGGCGAGGGCCAGGGCAGCCATCAGTTTCGCGCCCATGGGCGTGCGGCGGTCGGTCAGGGCGAACAGCAGGGCCAGCGCGTCGCGCCACACGGCCCGGACTCGGGTGATCACGCCCGCAGGTACGGGTCAGGTGGGGTCCGGGTTCCGGGGTGAGTCGCCCGCATCGGGCGGAGGCGTGGGGGGGGTGCCGGTGTCGATGCGGCGGCGTTCCATCTTGCCCCACTGTCCGGCGCGCAGCGGGCCGGTCAGGGTCGCCCAGAAGCGGATCAGGAGGGTCCACTGCCGGAAACCGAGGTTGTCCAGCAGCGCGAAACCCAGCAGTCGCAGGCGGTCGCCGGGCCGGGAGATGCGCTGCCGGAGGAACACCTCGACGCTCTGGGCGCTGAAGGAGATCAGGGTGCCGTACGCGGTGGCCAGCAGGAAGAACAGCGCCACGAACGGCGCGCTGAATTTCCCCGTGACGACCAGCCCCACCGCCAGGGCGTACCCGGTGAGTTCGATGACGGGCGCGAGCGCCTCGAAGAACACGTAGTAGGGCATGGAGATCAGGCCGATGCGGCCGTAGCGGGGGTTCAGGAACATGCGGCGGTGTTTCCAGAGGGCCTCGATCAGGCCGCGCTGCCAGCGGTCGCGCTGGCGCCGCAGGAGGTTCCAGGTGTCGGGCACCTGCGTCCAGCAGATCGGGTCGATGACGTACGTGATGGCGTACGGGCGGCGCTGCTCGCGGGCGTGACGGTGCAGCCGCACGATGAGTTCCATGTCCTCGCCGACGGTGTCGTGCGCGTACCCGCCCACCTGCAGGGCGACGTCGCGGCGGAACAGGCCGAACGCGCCGGAGATGATCAGCAGCAGCCCGTACGCGCTGAGGGTGGTGCGGCCCACCAGAAACGCGCGGATGTACTCCACGAGCTGGAAGCGTTCGACGGCCGTGGCCGGCAGGTGCAGGTCCACGATCCGCCCGTCGTGGAACACGGCGCCGTTCAGGGGGCGGACGGTGCCGCCCACGACGAGCAGGTTGTCGTCGTCCGCGAAGCGCCGCGCGACGCGCAGCAGCGCCTCCTCGTCCAGGAGACTGTCGGCGTCCAGCGCGCAGAACAGCGGGTAGCGGGCGTACTGCATGGCGACGTTCAGCGAATCGGCCTTCCCGCCGTTGTCCTTGTCGATCACGATCAGGCGGTCCTCGCGGGCGCTGCGGTACGTGCCGCGCACGGACCTGGTGGGGATGGTCAGCGGCACGACCATCTGCGCCGGGTGCAGGTCGAACGTGGCGTTCAGGACGTCCAGGGTCCGGTCGCGGCTGCCGTCGTTCACGACGATCACCTCGAACTGCGGGTAGCGGAGGTTCAGGAAGGACCGGACGCTGGCCTCGATGGTCGCCTCCTCGTTGTAGGCGGGCACGAGCAGCGAGATGGGTTTGTGCGTCTGCCCGAGCAGCAGTGCGTCGAAGCGCAGCGTCTGGTGGCGGCGCATGCTGCGCGCCAGTTCCCGCACCGTGGTCGTCAGGCCGATGGCGTACCCCACGTTCATCAGCGCGAAGTACACCAGGAACAGGAACTCGACGACCGTGAGGTTCATGGGGTGGGTTCACTCTGCGGCAGCGCGGCGCGCGCCATGTCACGCGCGAACCGGTCCGGGTGCCGCGCGGCCGCCTCGCGCAGCGCCGCGCGGCCCTCGCCGCTCGCCTGGAGTGACCGGGCGGCGTGGTGCCGCACCCACCAGTTCGGGTCGCCCAGCAGCCGCCACAGCGTCCGGACCGGCGGGCGCGGGAAGGTGCCCAGCGCCTGGGCACTCATGGCCCGCACCGCCCACGCCGAGTCGCGGCTGAGCTGCCACACCTCGCGCCGCAGCGGGGGGGCGTCCAGGCGCCCGGCGGCGTACAGCCGCAGCGCGCCCGCCCGCACGCCCGGACTCGCGTCGCGCAGCAGGTCCGGCACCAGATCCGCGTAGCGGGGCGGGTCGAGGCGGCCGGCGGTGTCGACGGCCAGTTCCCTCCAGGGGTCGCGCGGGTCGGCGGTCAGGGTCCGCACCAGCGGCTCGGCCTGCGCCCCCAGAAGGCACAGCGCCTCGCGGACCTGCTGCGTCGAGAACAGGCCCGACGTGAGAACCGGCAGGAGTGGTGGGGCCGCCCAGCCGGGCCGGGCCAGTCGGGTCACGCCCAGCAGCGCCAGCAGCCGCAGCGACGTGCTGGCGTCGTCCAGCAGCGCCAGGAACACCGGCAGGCTGCGGTCGTCGCGCAGGGTCACCAGCCGTTCCAGCGCCAGGGTACGGTCCGTGGTGTTGCGTCCACTCCGGGCGACGCGTTCGTCGTGCGCACGCAGCCCCAGCGTGTCGTACAGCGCCGCGAGGCGCGCGCCGTCCGGGCCGGGCCGGGCCTCCCGCAGGTGCAGCAGGGCGCGCGCCCCGGTCACGTCCAGGGTCGCGGGCGGGTCCGCCCCGGCCAGGAAGGCGGTCAGGTGCGCCTCCCAGGCGCGTGCCTGCGCGGTCACCTGTGCGTCGCGGCGGGCCGTGACGGTCACGTACAGCAGCTGCGTGACCGTCAGCAGCACCAGGGTCAGCGTCACGACGCCCAGCACGAACAGCACCACCAGCAGGGACCGCGCGAACGACTGCGCGAACAGGTTCAGGAACAGCAGGTACGTGAACACGATCATCGTGACGGTCAGGGTCACGCTGATGCCCAGCGCCATGCCAGTGAACGGCAGCAGCTGGAACTCGCGCCACATCGGCTGCACGCGACTCCAGCCGGCGGGCCGGTCCACGGTCGTTACTGACCGGACGCCATGACCTGACCGGCCGTCAGGGCGGCCTGCAACTGCCGCAGCTCGGCGCGGTCCGGGTCGATGGACAGCGCCTCACGGTTCAGGGTCAGGGCCTGCGCGGCGCGGCCCTGTGCCCGCGCGATCAGCGCCAGGCCGTACCACGCGTCCGCGTAGCGCGGACTGCGGTCCAGGACCACCTGGAAGTCTCGCCGGGCCGCCGTGAACTGCCCGGTCTGGTAGCGCGCGAAGCCCCGCACGACCAGGGCGTCGGCGTCCACGAACAGCCCCTCGGCCGCGACGCCCGTAAGCAACTGCTCGGCCCGCTGGAACTGCCCCTGCCGGTAGGCACTCGCGGCGGCCGTGGTGGTCTGCGCCGCCAGGGGCTGCGTGGCCAGACCCAGCGCCGTGGTCACCAGGGCGCTGCCCAGCAGCACCAGCAGATTCCAGCGGCCCAGTCCACGCTGACCCGGCCCACGCTGACCTGAGCCGCAGCGGCCCGGCATCCGGCGGTTCAGGGTAAGGCGGCTGCGGCTCATGCCCACACGGTAGGGTGCAGCCTCTGAATGGATTCTGACAGCCTGCCCTGGCCCGGCCAGAGGGCGCGTGCTATGCTGCCACGGTCAGCTGCCCCAGGGCGGCTCTGGAGGATCAGCAGAATCCGGCTCGCCCCGCGCGAGTCCACGTGTACCGCGAGGACACGTTCACCAGACCCGGGAACCCGCACGCAACCGAAGAGCCCTCCCCCGCCCCGCGCGGGCCGAGTGCCGTTGCCTGCCACCCCCGAGTCTGCGCTGATCCGCCGGACCCGGACGGGTTCCCTATGCCCAGAGGGTGTGTTACAGTACTTGCTTGGTGACCCGCCGAGCGGGTGCAGCAGGCCAAGGCCGCCCAGGGCAGCGTTTCCCGGGCGCGCGGCAGGAGGAAACACCATGTTTGCAATCATTCAGACCGGCGGGAAGCAGTACCGCGTGCAGGAAGGCGACGTCATCCGCGTCGAGAGCCTGAAAGGCGAGGCGGGCGACAAGCTCGACCTGACCCCCATCTTCGTGGGCGGCGACCAGACCGTCTTCGGCGACGCCGCCGGCAAGTTCACCGTGAACGCCGAAGTCGTCGAGCACGGCCGTGGCGAGAAGATCTACGTGCGCAAGTACAAGAGCGGCATCCAGTACCGCCGCCGCACGGGCCACCGCCAGGACTACACCGCGATCAAGATCCTGGGCATCAAGGGCTAAGGGAGGATACCGACATGGCACACAAGAAAGGCGTAGGTTCGTCCAAGAACGGACGTGACAGCCAGCCCAAGTACCTGGGCGTGAAGAAGTTCGGCGGCGAGCAGGTCCTGGCCGGGAACATCCTCGTCCGTCAGCGCGGCACGAAGTTCAAGGCCGGCCCGAACGTGGGCATGGGCCGCGACCACACCCTCTTCGCACTGGAGAGCGGCAAGGTCGTGTTCAGCAACCGTGGCAACAAGGGCCGCTTCATCAGCATTGAAGTGCCCACCGCCGCCGCCGCTGACTGATCAGCGCGGCAGGTTTTTTCGCGGGAGCGCCTCAGCCCGGTTGACGGGTCAGGCGCTCCTTTGCTGCTGCCCCCACGCGGGGCGGCGTCGTACAGTGGCACCCAGCAGTGGTGCCGGGCGGGGACGCACACGCGCCTTGCCCCAAGGGAGGTGAGGCCAGTGGCGTTTCGTGACGTCCTGAATATCGAGGTGGCCGCCGGGAACGGTGGGGACGGCAGCATGTCCTTCCACCGCGCGAAGTACATGGAGAAGGGTGGCCCGGACGGCGGGCACGGCGGGCGGGGCGGCAGCATCATCCTGCGCGCCATCGAGGGTGTCGAGTCGCTGGAGCGTCTGGTGGGCCGACGGAAGTTCAAGGCCCCGAACGGCGCGTACGGCGAGGGCCGACTGCGCCAGGGTGGGGACGGCGAGGACGTCTTCATCGACGTGCCCGTCGGGACGACCGCGTTCGACGAGACGACCGGGAAGGTCATCGCGGACCTCGTGCGGGTCGGGCAGGAGAAGGTCATCGCGCGCGGTGGTTTCGGCGGGCGCGGCAACAGCACCTTCGTGAGCAGCACCCGTCAGGCGCCGCGTTTCGCGGAGCTGGGCACGCCCGGCCAGAAGCGCCGCGTACGGCTGGAACTGCGCCTGATCGCGGACGTGGGTCTGGTCGGCTACCCGAACGCCGGGAAGAGCAGCCTGCTCGCGGCGCTGTCGCGGGCGAATCCGGCCATCGCGGACTACCCGTTCACGACCCTGTCGCCCATCCTGGGCGTCGTGGACCGCGTGGACGCGAACGGCACGCCGGTTGACGAGCGCTTCACGCTGGCGGACATCCCGGGGATCATTGAGGGCGCCAGCGAGGGCAAGGGCCTGGGCCTGGAGTTCCTGCGGCACATCAGCCGCACGCGCCTGCTCGTGTACGTGCTGGACGTGACCCGTGACCCGGTGGGGGAGCTGCGCCAGCTCCAGGCCGAGCTGCGCGCCTACGACCCGACGCTGCTGGAACAGGTCTCGCTGATCGCATTGAACAAGGTGGAGCTGACCGAGGAGGACCTCGCGGCGATGGTCGTGGATGAACTCGCGGAGTTCGGCCTGCCGGTCGTGCAGGTCAGCGCCCGTGAGGGCGAGGGCCTGCCGGAACTGCGCGAGGCGATCTTCCAGATGCTCCCGGACCGCGAACTGTGGGCGCAGAACAACGCGCTGGAGATCGAGTCCGACAGCGTCCGCGAGGAACCGCTGCGCATCGAGTTCCGCATCGACCCGGCCGCGAAGGGTGTGGGTATCATCAACGACGGTCAGCCCGAACGGATCTGGGCGGTGCACGGTGGAGGCTTCGAGGAACGCATCGTGCGCTTCTCGCGCTTCATGGACGAGGCCGCCGAGTACCTGGGCAACGTCTTCAAGCGCCAGGGGCTGTACAACGCCCTGAAACGCGCCGGGGCGCGCGAGGGCGACACCGTGGAGATCGGGACGTTCCGCTTCGAGTACTTCGACGACGAGGAACAGCGCTGACCTCCAGCTGAACGACAACGGCCCCACATCCTCCGTGGGGCCGTTCGTCTGTGTGGGCGGCGGTCAGCGGGTCTCGCCGTACGCGCCGCTGCACGACGCGCCGCGCTCGGGGGCGGTGGCGCCCTGCTCGTACTTGTCCAGGAAGGCCTTCAGGCGGCTGTCGTCGGCCTGCTCGACCTTCAGCTGGGCGCCCCAGGCGCTCGCAGCGACCGGGGTATCCAGGCCCTCGTAGGGACTGAGGATGGTGTAGGGGCGGCCCTCGACGAGTGTCTTCAGGGCAGCGACCTGCGCGGCGTCCAGATCCGGGCGGTAGGTGATCCACACGGCGCCGTGTTCCAGGCTGTGCACGACGTACTCGTTGTACAGCGGGCGGTCGTACACGCCGCAGTTCTGCCACGCGGGGTTGTGGGGGCCGCCCGCCGGGGGGTTCTCGGCGTAGATCAGCGAGCCGCTGCGGTGATCCCCACCGGAGTACGTGAACGTCTGGACGCCGTCGATCGACTTGGAGCCGCAGGCGGTGAGGGCAAGGACGAGCAGGGTCAGCGCGCGTTTCATGGACCTTCAGAGTAGCCGCTCTGCATGAAAACGCCCAGGGCTGTTCCGCCCGCCTGGCCCCTACTCGCCCGCCTCGGCCTGCGCGCCGCGCGTGGGGGCCGCGTCGAAGCCGGGTGGGAGGCCCTGCGGGAAGCCCGGGCCCGTCAGGTTGACCGCCTGCCGGTCGGGCATCAGGTCACCTTTGAGACCGCGCGCGTCCAGCACCGGCAGGAAGGCGGCCATGACGTCCGGTTCGCCGTGCACCAGCCACACGTGCGGGGTGCCGGTCGTGCTCAGGAAGGCCAGCAGGTCGTCCTGGTCGGCGTGCGCGGAGAACCCACCGATGGTGTGCACGTGGGCTTTCACGGCGATCTCCTCGCCCATGATGCGGACATGGTCGGCGCCGGTCACGATCCGCCCGCCCAGGCTGCTGGGGGACTGGTAGGACACGCTGATCAGGCTGGTGCTGGGTTTCCACAGGTGGTGCTTGAGGTGGTGCTGGATGCGCCCGCCGGTCATCATGCCATTGCCCGCCAGGATGATCGCGGGGCCATCGTACCGGTTGATGCGCTGCGACTCGGCGCTGGTGGGCACCACGTGCAGGGTGCTGGGCCGGAAGGGGTCCTCCCCGGCCTGCAGGGCGTCTCGGACCTCGGGGATGAGTTCGTCACCGAACTCGAAGTACTCGTGGGTGGCGCGCGCCGCCATCGGGGAATCCAGGAACACCGGGATGCGCGGCACCTCCCCGGCGTCCATCAGGCTCTTGATGGTGTGAAGGATCGTCTGCGTGCGTTCGATGGCGAAGCTGGGAATCAGGATCTTCCCGCCCTGCCGCACCGAGTCGCGCAGCGCGTCGCGGAATTCGGCCAGCGTGGCGGGCCAGGGGCGGTGCGTGCGGTTGGCGTAGGTGGTCTCGATGACCACAGCGTCCGCGTGGGGTGGGGGCGTGAAGTCCAGTTGCAGGCCGCTCTCGCGGTTGCCCAGGTCGCCGCTCATGATCAGTCGGCCCTCGGGGCTCTCGATCAGGAGGTACGCGCTGCCCAGGATGTGCCCAGCCCGCTCCGGCGTGACCTTCAGGCCCGCGACGCGGGTGGTCTCGCCGAACTCCAGGTGGGGGCGCAGCAGCGCCAGCGCGCGGTGCACGTCCTCCTCCTCGTACAGCGGCGGGGGCACCTGCTCGTCGGGGACGCCCTGGCGGCGGGCGCGGCGCAGGTCGTGCCGGTAACCGTCCACCTGCAGCCGCGCACTGTCGAGCAGTACCGTCTCCGCGAGGCCCGCCGTGGGCGCCGTGCAGTACACCGGGCCCCGGAAGCCCAGTTTCACCAGCAGCGGCAGGCGGCCCACATGGTCAAGGTGCGCGTGCGTGAGGATCACGGCCTCCAGGCCCGGCACGTCGAAGGGGAAAGGTTCGCGGTTGCGGGCCTCCAGGTCGTCGTTCCCCTGGAAGAGGCCGCAGTCGATCAGGATCTGCCGCTCCCCGACCGTCAGCAGATGCATGCTGCCGGTGACGGTCAGGGCCGCGCCGAAGCTCTGAAGTTGCATGCTTCGGAGTGTACGCGCCGACCCCGGGGGGCCATGCCGCTGCGTCAAGGTCTGCTGAAGGGCACAGGACCGGCTTGGCCTCGCCGCATGTCAGTTTTTCGTGGGACGCGCGGGGCATGCTGGGGGAGTGAACGACCCGGCGTCCGCCCTGATCCGCGTGGAGCGGATCCGTCGCCGCGCCTACCTGACGGCGGCGAGCGGATCGGTGGCCGCGCACCTGTTCATCCTGGGTGAACAGGTCAGGCGTCAGCAGTGGGATTCGGCCGCCGCCTACTCGCTGGGCCTGCTGGTCTCCGCGTGGGTGCTGGTGGCGCTGACGTGGCTGCGCTGGCCCACCGCGCGACTGAGTCTGCTCATCGTGGGGGTGGCGACCGTCTCCACCATGAGTGAGTTCGCGCCGCTGCTGCGCGCCCCGGAGGTACAGACCGGCTCGTACCTGTCCTTCCTGATCATGGTGGCCCTGTGGTTCGGGCTGCTGCCGCTGCGGATCGCGGCGCCGGCGACCCTGCTGGGATTCCTGGCCTTCGCGGGCCTGGCGGCCTCCCGGCCGGTGCATGACCTGAGTCTGCTCGCCTACCTGGCCTGCACGACCATCGTGATTGGGATGGCGAGCAGTTTCGGGCAGCAGATCACGGCGTTCCAGCAGGACGCCGCGACCTTCGAGCAGGCGGCCCTGACCGACCCGCTGACCGGACTGCCCAACCGCCGCGCGGCCCTGGACCGCCTGCGGCACCTGCACAGGCTGGTCCAGCGCGGCGAGCACGCGGGGTTCACGCTGGTCATGCTGGATCTGGATCACTTCAAGCAGGTGAACGACACGCGCGGGCATGCGGTGGGGGACGAGGTGCTGCGCGCGCTGGCCCCGGCGCTGCGGCAGGTGCTGCGCGCCGACGCGCTGCTGGCCCGCTGGGGCGGCGAGGAGTTCGTGCTGGTCATTCCAGGCACGGGCGCGCAGGAGGCGCAGGCGGTCACGGCGCGGCTCGACGGACTGCTGCTCACCCTGCCCACCCCGCTGCCCGAGGTGACGTTCAGTGCCGGGGCGGTCCTGGGGCATGAGGCCGACAGCGTGGCCGGGCTGCTTGATCTGGCCGACCGGCGGCTGTACGCCGCCAAACGTGCGGGGCGGCGGCAGCTGCGCTGGGATACGTTCAGTGGGACCACGCGCGCCAGCTGAAGGCCGGTCTTCACCCGATCTTCATGCGCTCCGGGCGGGTGGGGAGCGCGGGTGTAGGTTCAGGACATGACCCAGTCCACTGACCTTCACGGTACTTCCGGCTTCCAGCGCGTCCTGGTGGGCGTGGACTTCTCGGCGTCGTCGGCGGCGGCGCTGGCACTGGCCCGCGCGCGTTTCCCCGGCGCGACCCGGCGACTGGTGCACGTCACGGACGCCCGCGTGACCGCCGCGCCGGACCTGATGGGCGGCGTGACCCCCGCCCTGCCCGATCCGACGCTGCTGCACACGCTGGAAAGCGCGGACGGTCAGCGCCTGACCCGCGAAGTCCAGCCCGGCGAGGAACAGGAACTGATGGTGGGTGACCCCGTGACCGGCCTGCTGGACGCCGCGCGCGCGTGGGGCGCGGACCTGATCGTGGTGGGCACGCACGCGCAGGGCGCCATTGAGCACTTCTTCGTGGGCAGCACCGCCGAGAAGATCGTGGCCCGCAGCCCCATCCCGGTCCTGACCGTCCGGGCAGGCCAGTAACGTGCAGGCCGCGACGGTGAACGCATGAAGGTCGGTGTGGTCGGCGCGGGGCTGGTCGGCGCGACCGCCGCGTACGCCCTGACGCTGCGCGGCGCGTGCAGCGAACTGCTCCTGACGGACCTGGACGGGGACCGCGCCCGCGCCGAGGCGCAGGACATCGCGCACGCCGCGCCCGTCAGCCACGGCGCGCGCGTCCGCAGCGGCCCGCTGGAGGACCTGCACGGCAGCGGCGTGGTGATCGTCGCTGCGGGCGCCAACCAGAAACCCGGCGAATCCCGCCTGGACCTGCTGCAGAAGAACGCCGCGATCTTCCGCGACCTGATCCCCCGCGTGGCGGCCGCCGCGCCCGGCGCCGCCCTGCTGATCGCCACGAACCCCGTGGACGTCCTGACGGACCTGAGCGTCACCCTGGCCCCGGATCACGCCGTGATCGGGTCGGGCACCGTGCTGGACTCCGCGCGCTTCCGGCACCTGATCGCCGCGCACGCCGGGGTGGACGCCACGCACGTCCACGGGTACGTGCTCGGCGAACACGGAGACAGTGAGGTCATCGCCTGGAGTACCGCCACCGTCGCCGGGCTGCCCGTCGCGGCGTTCATGGACGCCCGGAACCTCCCGTGGACCCCCGAGATCCGCGCGCAGATCGAACGGGACACGCGGGAGGCCGCCGCGCAGATCATCGGCGGGAAACGCGCCACGTACTACGGGATCGGCGCGGCCCTGGCCCGCATTACCGAGCGCATCCTGGGCGACCGCCGCGCCGTCCTGACCGTCAGCGCCCCCACGCCCGCGTTCGGCGTGAGCCTCAGCGTGCCGCGCATCCTGGGCCGCGCCGGGGTGCTGGACACCGTGCTGCCCGCCCTGACCGCGGACGAGCAGGACGCCCTGCACCGCAGCGCCGAGGTGCTCCTGAAAGCCCGCCGCGCCCTGGACACCTGAACCGCCGCCGGGGTCCCCTCAGGGGCGCTGAGGGGTCGTCGGCGTGGCGGGGGCGGTCGGCGTGGCGGTCGTGGCCGCACCACTCCCCTCTTCCCCGTCGACGAACTCACCGGTGATGGTGCCGCCCTCGGCCTTCTCCGCGTACACCTCGTTCCGGTCGAGGTCGTACACGATCACCCCGGCACGCAGCGTGTCGCCCCCCTGCACGCTCTCGGCGGGCTGCTCGGCGCTGCCATACAGCCGCGCGACGTTGCGGGTGTCGTCGTACTCGACCCGCGCGGCGCGGCTGGTGCGGCCCCCACCGGACCTGAGTTCCACGCTGCCGACCAGGGTGGTCTTCTCGTCGTCCACGCTGACCTCGATGCGGTCACTCTTCCCGGTCAGGGGGTCCTTGTCGCTGCTGCGCCGGAACGTCACCGGCCCGTCGATGCGCGCGATCCCGTCGGCGCTGTCGTACACCAGCTTCTGCCCCTTGAGTTCCGTGCGTCCCTGCGTGACGATCACGGTGTCCGGCGCAGGCTTGGGCGTGGCCTGCACCTCGCAGCGCGTGAGGCGATCCGTGGCCTTCTCCGGCACTTCCTCAGGGTTCAGGAAGCGGGCGGTTCCGGCGCTGGCCTCCACGCGCCCGTCACTGCCCTCCTGTCCTTCTTTGGGGGGCAGCTGGGTCACGACCGCCAGCGGCACGCGGATCACGTTCTTGTCGATGGTGATCTGCACGCCCCCCGCGCCAGTCTCGCTGAACACGGCCAGGGTGGGCGTCTCGGGCGGGTCGTCCCCGAGGGGCTGGCAGAAGGCGAAGATGCCCGTCTCGTCGGTGGTCCCGGTGCGGACGATAACGATCTGACGGTCCTTGCCGTCTTTCTCGCTGCGGCGCACCAGCGTCACGGTCGCCTGCTCCGCTCCCGCGGTCGGCGCGTCCGCACTGGCGTCTGCGGGAGTGGCTTCACCCTCCGCGGGCAGCGTGCCCGGCCCCTGCGCGGGGGGCTGCGTGGTGTCCTGCTGGGCCAAGGCGACCGTCAGGACGCTCCCGCCGGAGAGCAACGCGGTCAGGAGCGCGGCAGTCAGGCAGGAGCGTGTCATACGGTGAGTTTACTTCTCGCCGGTGAGCTTGAACTGATCGGTGGGAATCTTGTACGCCGAGTTCAGGGCGCGCACGCGGGCCAGGTCGGTGCGCTGCTCCAGGTAGCCGCTGGCCGGGGCCTTGACGGTCACCTTGCTCTTGCTGTCCACGCTGACGGCGTTCCCGACGACGTACGCGACGTTCTTCCTGTCGTCGTAGTACACGGCGTCCCCGGTGGTGGTGGTGGTGCCCTGCACGAGTTTCACGCCGCCCCGCACGTACAGCGTCTTGGTCTTGGTGAGCGCGCGGACTTCCTGCCCGGTGATGATCAGTTCCTTCTGGCTGCCCTTGGCGGCGCGGGTGAGGCTGGGCGTGCCGGTCAGGAGGGCCAGTTCGCGCTGCTCGTCGAACACGAGCTTGTCGGCCTTGCCGCTCTGGGTGCCGTTGGAGAGGGTCACGCTGCCCGTGCTGGTGGAGCGGTCGTTGTCCACATCGAGGCTCATCTGCGCGGCCTTGATGGTCACGGTATCCCCGTCGGTCTTGTCGGGCGTGAAGGTGGCGCTGGCGCTGCCGTTCAGGACGCCCTGCCCGGTAGACTCGCTGTACGCCAGCCCGTTCCCGGTGGCGGTCAGGCGGCCACGGGTGACCTTGACGTTCCCGGTGAAGTCGGCGGTGCGCTTGCCTTTTGCCTCGATCAGCGCGGTGCCCTTGGGGGCGGCCAGGACGGCCTGGGAGGCCTCGATATTCAGGGTGCTGACCTTGGCCTTGACGGGGCTGCCGACGAAGGTGAGGGGCCCGTTACGGACGTCGCCACGGGGGCCACCTTCGATGGTGATCAGGCGTTTGCCCGCGTCGGTCTGGGCCAGAACGGGGGCGGTCAGGGCGAGGAGGGCCAGCAGTGAGGTCGTTTTCTTCATGGGAGTCTCCTTGATGGAATCAGGTGAGGGGGACGCGTTTACCGTCGCGGCAGGTTTCAGTGGCGTCCAGTTCAGCGGTGTACTTCGAGTTGGCCGGATCCGAGTCCTCAATGACAAAACCGAAGGTCATTTTCAGTTTCCCGATCCTGCCGTTCGTGTTCGGTGAGCTGATACGGGCGCTGGGCGCGCTGAAGCCCTGGCCCTGCTCGATCTTCACGGGGGTCTGCTCGGTGCCCTTGAGGTCGATGTCGGCACACTGCTGCACCAGGGTGATGCGGGCCTGACGGGTGGTCATGGTGTCCTGCGCGTCGATGGTCAGTTCCTGGGTGGCCAGGGTGGCGTCCAGAATCTCGCGGCCTGTGAAGCGGCCCTGCACCTGTTCTTTCAGGAGCCGTTGTCCTTCCGTGATGCCGGTCAGGGTGGTCAGGCCGTTCAGGGGGTCGTTGCGGACGTCGGCTGCCCTGAAACTCCAGGTGGCGTTGGCGTCGCCGGACGGGTACAGGCGCAGTTGCACGCCGCTGAGCCGCGCGCCGGACTGGCTGGCGTCGAGGCCTGGGGTGGGCAGCAGGGCGAAGATCAGGGCGAAAGCCATGATGCCCACCAGTGCGTACAAACCGACTTTCTGCACGGGTCGCACTTTAGCGCGCGGGTCTCATGAGAGTGATGGGGCTGGGGTGGGTTGTTCCGGGCGAGTCGTTCCGGCGGCGCTAGGCTGGGCGGCATGATCGATTCGCACACGCACCTGGATTACCTCGACGACCCGGCGGGCGCGCGCGGCGAGCTGGGCCTGAGTGCCATGGTCTGTATCGGCGCCAGCCCCGAACATGCGCGCAGTGCCGTGGCGCTGGCCGAGCAGTTCGGGGACGTGTATGCGACGGTGGGCATACACCCGACCGATACGGACGAGGACAGCCCGGACGCCCGCGAGCAGATCGAGGCCTTGACCGGGCACCCACGCGTGGTCGGCATCGGCGAGAGCGGCCTGGACGACTACTGGGACGACACGAAACGCGCCGCGCAGGTGTCGGCGTTCGAGTGGCAGCTGGACCTCGCACGGCGCAGCGGGAAGGTACTGGTCATTCACACGCGGGACAAGGCCGGGCAGGACAGCGCGCACCGGGGCGTGATGGACGTGCTGCGGGCGTGGCCGGACGTGCCGGTGATCCTGCACTGCTTCTCCGGGCACGCGGACCTGTTGCGTTTCGGGCTGGAGCGGGGCGAACACACGTACTTCGGGTTCGCGGGGAACACCACCTATAAGAACGCGCGGGAGATCCAGGCGGCCGCCCGCGACCTGCCCCTGACGCGGATGCTGCTGGAAACCGACGCGCCGTTCCTGGCCCCCGTGCCCAAACGCGGCAAGCCCAACCGGCCCGGTTACGTGCGTCATACCCTGGAGTTCATCGCGACCCTGCGCGGCC
The DNA here is from genome assembly GCF_001007995.1 of Deinococcus soli (ex Cha et al. 2016). NCBI lineage: Bacteria > Thermotogati > Deinococcota > Deinococci > Deinococcales > Deinococcaceae > Deinococcus > Deinococcus soli (ex Cha et al. 2016). The sequence goes on from NZ_CP011389.1 coordinate 1,470,450, forward strand.
TGGACCCGGAGGAACTGGAGGCCGCGACGGACGCGAATACCCGCCGCGCCTACGGCCTGCCGCTGGGCTGAACAGGAAGCACGATACCTCGACTTGAGATGCATCCAAACCAGAGGTATCGTGCAGGCATGAACGCCCGCGAGCAACTCCGCATGCTCATCCTGGCCGTCCTGGGGCGCCAGCCCGAACACGGCTACGCCATCGCGCAGGCCATCAACACCCGCAGCGAAGGCCTCCTGCGCGCCCGCGAAGGCACCCTCTACCCTGCCCTGCACGCCCTGGAAGCCGAAGGGCTCATCGAGAGCCAGGAACACGAGGTCGCGGGCCGCACCCGCCGCGAATACCGCCTGACCGAGAAGGGCCGCGCCGCCCTGGCCCGCACCCGCCGCGACTGGCAGGCCCAGGTCGGCGCCGTGCAGGCCGTCCTGGGAGGCAACGCATGACCGGCCCGCTGAAGAGCTGGCTGGACGTCGCGCTGAGCGACCTTGCCCCCGCCGCGCGGGACCGCATGACCGCTGAGTACCACGCTCACGTGCAGGACGCCACCCACAGCGGACTGACCGAACCCGAAGCCGTCGCCACCCTGGGCGACCCCACGCAGGTCAACCGCGCACTGCGGCGCACCTACGCCACGGAGAAACTTGCCGCACAGTACCGGACTCCCTCCAGGCGTCTCTGGAGGGTGCTGCTGCTTCTGTATGTGGGCTACACCTCGCTGATGATCCTCAACAACCTGGAGGATCGCGCCGACCTACTCCGGCACCTGCCGGGCCCACTGACGGGGCTGACGCTGCTGCTGGCCCTGATGGCGCTTATGAAACTGCATCCGACGTCGTACACCTGGACGCTGGGCGCGCGGGTGCTGGTGCTGCCCCTCATGACCGGCCAGTGGATCACGGCGCTGATCACTCCAGGACGGGACACCCTGGATCTGTCGTTCCTGATTGTCCTGCCGTTCGCGCTTGTGGGGATGGTCTGGAACGCGCACTGCACGGCACGGCGCGTCCACCGCACCCTGAAGCTGGATGGTCAGGCATGACGGCGGACGCGCTGAACCCGAATCTGGCCGCCTATCTGGATGAGGTGACGGCGCCGTTCCCGGAGGATTCCGCCGCGCGCATCCGGGCGGACCTGACGGCGCATGTGCTGGACGCTGCGGCGCCGGGTGGGGCGGGAATGCAGGAGGCGCTGGCGGCCCTGGGTCCGGCAGCTGAGGTGCGGGCGGCGCTGGAGGGGCAGTTCTTCACGCGGGCGGACGTGGCGTGGCTGGAGCGGGACGGGAAGATGCGCCGCCTGCTGACGGATGGCGTGAAGGGTCCTGGTACAGCGTGGACGTCGCTGTTGGGCAGCGTGGCGGGCGTCGGGGTGCTGACGTGGCTGGTCTGCGGCTGGCCGGGAGTCCCCGCGCCGTTCGCGCTGCGGCCGTTCACGTGGGTTGTGCCTGCGCTGCTGGCTCTTCAGTTCATGCTGGTGCTGATCGATTTCCCACCGGGCATGCGGCGGCCCGCACGGTCCGTGGCGGTGCTACGCCGGGTGTCCGGGACGCTGATGGTGCCGCTGGGATTCGCGCTGAATCTGCTGGTGTTCGTGCCGGGCGTGGTGTCTGAACCGGCCCTGCTGGCGGCGGCGCTGGGCGCGGCGCTACTGTGGGCGTACCTGACGCGTCCGCGTGAGGCGCTGACGCTGGCCGGGAAGGCGTGGCGCGGCGCGCGGTGAGCTGACGCATAGTGGGGGCATGACGACGCTGGACGCTGCCTTTCCCCCCGCTGCCCTGACTGTACTGGACGTGATCCGTGCGCGCCGCACGGTGGATATTGGGCTGTTAAAACCCGACGCGGTGCCGCGTGATGTGGTGGAGGCCATTCTGGAGGCCGGGATCTGGGCGCCGAATCACGGGCGAACCGAGCCGTGGCGGTTCACGGTGTTCACGGGTGCGGGCCGCGCGAGGCTGGCGGAGGTGTTCGCGCAGGCGTACGCGGCGGGCAGCGCGCCGGACCGGGACAGCGAACCGGCGCTGGAGGCGCAGCGGGCGCGGGCGTGGCGGGCGCCGCTGTGGATCAGTCTGGAGCTGCACATGCCCGAGAAGCCGAAGATGCCCGAGTGGGAGGAGCAGGCGGCCCTGGCCTGCGCCGCGCAGAACATGTGGCTGGCGGCGACGGCGTTCGGGCTGGTCGGGAAGTGGGTGAGCGGCCCGGTGATGGTCAGTCCGGTGGCGGCGCAGGCGCTGGGCGCGCCGAAGCTGATGGGCCTGCTGGTGCTGGGCTACCCGGCGGCCGGGCTGCCGTCCGTGAGCCGCGCGCCACTGGCGGACAAGATCACCTGGGTGGAGTGACCCCTACAGGTTCTCCCTGAAGAACTGCACGCTGCGGTTCAGTGCCGTGCGGAGGTTTCCGGAGAGGTTGTGGTTGTCGCCGTCGTAGCGGTAGGCGTCCACGCCCTGCCCGGCGTTTCTCAGGTCGTCCGCGAGGTTCTTCTGGAAGGCGTACGGCACATCCCTGTCGTTCGTGCCGTGGTGCAGCTGGATGGGACGCCCATTCAGTTCCCGCAGGTACGCGTTGGGGCTCAGGAGGCGCAGGTAGCGGCGGTTGACGGCGTCCAGGGTGCGTTTCTCGCCGGGCGGCGGGTTCCAGTCGGTGGCGAGCACGTCGTAGCTGGCGATCACGCCCGCCCACAGCGACGCGGCTTTCAGGCGGGGGTCGACGATCATGGCTTTCAGGCTCAGCTGCCCGCCCATGCTGTGGCCCCACAGGCCCAGGCGGTCGGGGTTCACGCGCGGGTCGCGCCGGAGGCTGGCGGCGGCGTTCAGGACGTCCACGGTGTAGCCGGGATCGTCGTACCCGCCCAGGGCCTGTCCCTCGCTGCTGCCGTGCCCACGGTAGTCGCTTTTCAGCGTGACGAAGCCCGCGCGGGCAAAGGCGTCCTGATACGCGACGTAGCGTTCGGTGGTGCGGTACTCGGCGGGCGGGATGTACCCGTGGTTGAACACGATGGCAGGCCAGCCCCCCTGCGGCGGCGTGCCGCGCGGCACGGTCAGCAGCGCGTTGATCCGCAGGCCCTCGGACTGGTAACTCACGACCTGCCGGGTGTAATTCCCGCCCGGCGCCAGGGTCTGCCGGACCGTCAGCGCGCTGCCCGGATACTCGCGGGCCTTGAGTGCCTGGATGCTGACCGGGTTGCGGGCCACAGCGGCCTTCAGGGCAGTGTCACCCAGGTTCTGGAGGGGGCCCCCGGTCGCGGGCTGGGCCGGATCAGCCGTCTCCGGCTGGGGCCAGGGCAGCCGCAGCGGCAGGGCGTCCGGCTGGGTGACGGCCACGTACCCGGCGCCCGCCAGCAGGGCCAGCAGTGTGAGGTTGATCAGACGGCGCACAGCGTTACAGCCTCTCCCTGAAGAACTGCACGCTGCGGTTCAGGGCCACGCGCAGGTTTCCCGAGAGGTTGTGGTTGTCGCCCGGGTAGACGTAGTTCCCGCCCAGTTTGCCCAGCGGGCGCAGCTGCGCGGCCAGGGCCGTGTGGAACGCGACGGGGACGTCCTCGTCGTTCGTGCCGATGTGCAGTTGCACGGGGCCGCCCAGGTCACGCAGGTACGTATTCGCACTGAGGGTGTTCCAGAAGGCGGGGTTCGCGCGGGGTGTGCCGTACTGCTCGACGGCCCGCTTGCGCAGGTTCAGCACGGCGCTGGGAATGCTGGCGGGAACGGGCGCGCGGCGCGTCCAGCTGTTCATCAGCTGATCGTAGTCGCCCACCACGCCGGCCCAGATCACCCCGGCCTTTACGCTGCGGTCGATGACCATGGCGCGCAGGGTCAGGAAGCCGCCCATGGAGTGGCCCCACATCCCGATCCGGGCCGGGTTCACGCGCGGGTCGCGTTTCAGGCTGCCCAGGGCGTTCATCACGTCGGTGGTGTAGCCCGGCGCGTAGTACCCGCCGAGCGCCTCGCCCTGCGAACTGCCGTGCCCACGGTAGTCGCTTTTCAGGGTGACGAATCCGGCCCGGGCAAAGGCGTCCTGGTACGCCACGTACCGTTCGGTCGTGCGGTACACCTTCGGGGGCACGTACCCGTGGTTGAACACGATGGCGGGCCACCCGCCCTTTGGCGGCGTGCCGCGCGGGACGGTCAGCAGCGCGTTGATCCGCAGGCCCTCGGACTGGTAACTCACGACCTGCCGGGTGTAATTCCCGCCCGGCGCCAGGGTCTGCCGGACCGTCAGGGCGCTGCCCGGGTACCCGCCCTTCTGGAAGGCCGCGCGGGCAGCGGGCACGCTCATCTGGCGGGCGTCCACGGCATTCAGGGCGGCCTGTGACTGCGCCAGCGCCCCGGTGGCGTGCAGCAGGCCCAGCACAGGCAGCGTTCGGAGGAAGGTCATGCCCTCAACCTACGGGGTGACCTACCCGCTGCGCCGCGTTCTGGACGACGTTTCAGACTTGAACAATCGCACAGCCCTCCCTCATGACGGCCGTCCGGTGTTCCCCACACCCGGACACCCCCGGCAGCACCCTGGGACAGCGTCCCCCACGCATATCCATGCATGAGCCACCCGCACTCTTGGGATGTTTTTCCCACTAGCACTGAGACGAATCTGAGATTGTGCTGAACAAACCTTGCCCCCAGGCGGGGGGGCGCGTATCATCTACAGCCATAGCAACACAATTCCCGGCGTCAACCCGGGAGCCCAGACAACCCTCACCTCTGTCCTAGATGACCCGGGGAATAGGTGGTGGTCCTGCATGGGCATTCAAGGAGATCACATGAAGCGACACGGCCTTCTGTTCCTCGCCCTGACCGGCGCGCTGCTCACCAGCTGCGGTGGCCCCGCCGACGGCACGCCACCCACCGCCAGCGTCACCGCCAGCCCCAACCCCCTGATCGCACCCGGCACCGTCACCTTCACCGCGCAGGCCAGCGACGCCAGCGGCGTGAATCAGGTGATGTTCTACGACAACGGCACCCTGATCGGCACCGATGGCACCAGCCCCTACCAGGCCACCAAGGCCTACACCTTCGCCAACAACGGCGACCACGCCATCACGGTCAAGGTTGTCGACAACAAGGGCAACATCGGCCAGGCCGCCGCCACCCTGAAGGTTGCCATCGCCGACGCCTTTGAACCCAACGACAGCGTCGCCACGGCCGCGCCCCTCGCCATCGGCGGCGCCGCCAGCGGCGTCATCACCGCGCAGGGCCGCGACATGGACTACTTCAAGTTCGACGCCGCCGCGGGCGACATGCTGAAACTCACCGTCAAGAGCGTCAGCGTGGACGCCAAGAGCACCCTTGACCCCTACGTCATGATCCTGATGCCCGACGGCAAGACCATCCTGGAAAAAGACGACGACACCGGCGCGGGCCTGGAATCCGAGATCCGCTTCAACGCCCCCGTCGCCGGGACGTACACCGCCGTCGTGACCAGCTTCGACATTCATGACGACGCCACCGCCACCGACGACAAGACCACCAACACCTACCAGATCGCCCTGACCCGCCGCTGAGGCGCCCCCGAGGAGTACACCCGTGAAAAAGACCTTCCAGACCGCGTCCCTGCTGAGCCTGGCCCTCGTGCTGGGCGCCTGCGGGAGCAACAACGCCCCCCAGGCCGTCACGCCCACCGGCCAGTCCCTGAACAAACTGAAGGTGCAAACGCACGTCACGGACCGCTGGTTCGTGGAACTCAGCGGTGACCCCACCGCGCTGAGCAGCCAGAGCGTCGGCGCGCAGCAGGCCGCCTTCCGCACCCAGGCGGCGCAGCTCGGCATCACGTACCAGGAAGTCATGAGCTACCACACGCTCTTCAACGGCTTCTCCGTGAAGGCCAGCAGCGCCGAGATCAGCCGCATCTCCCAGATGCCCGGCGTGCTGGGCGTGTACCCCGTCAAGGAGATCGCCGCGCCCGTCGTGGAACGCAACCTGACTGACGCCCTGACCCCCGACATGTTCTCCGCCATCAAGATGACCGGCGCCGACATCGCCCAGAACGAACTGGGCCTGACCGGCAAGGGCATCAAGGTGGGCGTGATCGACACCGGTATCGACCTGGAACACCCCGCGTTCGCCGGCCGCGTCGTCGCGCAGTACGACTTCGTGGGTGACGAATTCGATTACAACAAACCCGCCAAGCCCGACCCCATCGCTGACGACTGCGGCGGGCACGGCTCGCACGTGGCCGGCATCGTGGGCGGCAACGACCCCGCCAAAGGCTTCAAGGGCGTGGCACCCGAGGTCAGCTTCGGCGCGTACCGCGTCTTCGGCTGTGACGGCAGCACCACGGAAGACATCATGATCGCCGCCATGGAACGCGCCTACGCCGACGGCATGCAGATCGTGAACCTCAGCATCGGCTCCGCCTTCGAGAACTGGGAAGCGACCCCCTCGGCCAAGGTCGGCAGCCGCATGGTCAAGAAGGGCATGGTCGTCGTCGCGTCCGCCGGGAACAGCGGCGCCAGCGGGCAGTACTCCATGGGCGGCGTCACCATGGGCGACAACGTGATCTCCGTCGCGTCGGTCAGCAACACCGAGATCGAGGTCAACAGCTTCAGCATCACCCCGGACGGCAGCAAGATCGGGTACTTCGCCGCGACCGGCGCGCCTGAAGCGGTGGCTGGCAGCAGCCTGCCCATCAGCAAGAACGCGGCCAGCAGCCCCACCACCACCAACGACGGGTGCCTCGTGGGCGGCGTCAACCCTTACACCGCTGGCAGCATGACCGGCAAGGCTGTCCTGATCCGCCGCGGCAGCTGCACCTTCTATGAGAAGGTCAAGAACGCTCAGGACGCCGGGGCCAGCGCTGTGATCCTGTACAACAACGCCGCCGGATACATCAGCCCCACGGTGGTGGGCGCCAGCCCGATCACCATCCCGGTTGTGTCCATCAGCGCGGCAGACGGTGCGAAGATCAGCGGCTTGATCGCCGGTGGCGTGACCATGACCTTCCAGAGCGGCACCATCAACATCCCCAGCCCCACGGCCAACACGCTGGACACCTTCACCTCCTACGGCATGAGCGCCGAACTGGAGCAGAAACCTGATATCGCCGCGCCCGGCGGGAACATCCGCAGCGCCTACCCGCTCACCGCAGAAGCCAGCGGCTACGCCACCCTGAGTGGTACCAGCATGGCCTCCCCGCATGTCGCCGGAGCCGCCGCCCTGATGCTGCAGGCATTCCCCAACACCAAGGCCAAGGACATGCGCGGCCTGCTGATGAACAGCGCCACGCTGCGCTGGTACCGCGCGGCCAGCGGCACGCTGTTTACCGGTCTGCCCGACTACGTGCAGCGCCAGGGGGCCGGCATGGTCGACATCGTCGGCTCGTACTACAACACCGTGCGCGCCACGCCCAACAAACTCAGCCTGGGCGAGAGCGCCAGCTTCGCCACCCGCAACAAGGTGGTTGTGCTGAAGAACACCTTCAACCGCACCGAGACCTTCACGGCGTACCACTACCCGGCCCTCACGGTCGGCGGGACGACCCTGGCCCCCACCCCCAGCCAGACGTACGCCACCATGACCATCAACGGTCAGGACGCCGACAAGTCCGACGTCGAAGTGGTCGTGCCCGCTGGCGGCGAGACCGAACTCAACGTCGTGATCACCGCGCCTGCCGGCGCACCCGACAAGAGCCAGTACGGCGGCTACATCGTGCTGGAAAGCAAGTCCGGCCAGAACATGGTGATTCCCTACGGCGGCTTCAAGGGTGACTACCAGAGCATCAAGGTGCTGGGCGACCTGATCATCGGCGGCAGCGCACAGAACTTCCCTGCCCTGGCTGACGACGTGGCGGACACGTACTACACCGAGGGAGAGACGGTGGCGGCGCCCATCGACTACACCTTCAAGCAGGTGGCCCTCGACCCGAACAAGCCCACCGAACTGACGCTGGACGCCCCTTACGTCATCGCGCAGATCTCCCACCAGGCCCGCAAGCTCACCATGGAACTGCTGGACAGCAACGGCATGGTCGTGGAAACCCTGCGCAAGCAGGAGTACCTGGGCCGCAACTGCACGAACAACCTCGCCAGCGTCAGCAGCAGCTGCGACGCGTACAACACCTACGGCTGGGACGGCAAGCTCAGCGGCGGCAAGGACGCGCCCAACGGTACGTACCAGCTGCGCGTGAAGGTCCTCAAGGCGCTGGGCGACGAGAGTGTCGCCAGCGACACCGAGGTCTACACCAGCCAGAAGTTCACCGTCGCGCGCCCCTAAGGGTCCGCACTCGAAACGCCGCTCCCAGTTCCTGGGGGCGGCGTTCTTCATACGGTTCAGTGAAGGTCTTCGAGGTCAGCGCAGGTCGTTCAGGATGGTGTCGATGACGCCCTGGAGGGTCAGGGGGCCGGTGTCGATGATGCGGGCGTCGGGGGCGGGGGCGCTCTGGGTGGTGTCCTGGCGGTCGCGTTCGGTCAGGGCGGCTTCGATGGCGGGGATGTCCTCGGGGCGCTCGCGTGCGCGGCGTTCGGCGCGGACGCGGGGGCTGGCGGTCAGGTAGAACTTGTGTGGCGCGTGCGGGAAGACGTTGGTGCCCATGTCGCGCCCCTCGGCCACCAGGGGGGCGGGGAGGGCGCGCAGCTGGGCGTCCACCCATTCGCGGATTTCGGGGAGGGCGGCGACGGTGCTGACCCCGCCGTCCACGCGGGTGCTGTGCAGGTCGGCGGACAGGTCATGGTCGGCGTTCCAGACGCGGTTGCCGCTGGCGAGGGGTTCCAGACGCACGGGGGAGAGCAGGGGCAGCAGGGCGCTGGGGTCGGCCAGGTCAGCCCCGGCGTTCAGGCCGAGGAGGGTCACGGCGCGGTACAGCAGGCCGCTGCTGACGTAGGGCACGCCGAGCGCCTGCGCCACGCCGGAGGACACGCTGGATTTTCCGCTGGCGGCGACGCCATCAATGGTCACGATCATCAACTGAGCAGTCTACCGCGCGGCCCCCTGCCCCGGCGGGCGGTGCACCCTTCGGGTGACGCGCGGCGTGTGTGGGCCGCTAGAGCAGTTCTCCGAATTACGGCATCAGAACAACAGACTTCTGATGCCTCCATTCTCTGCTTTACAGCTGTTCCAGTCCGTCCTGCTCAGCAAAATTCACTCGCTCCGCTCGGCCATAAAGAACAGCTCTTTATGGCAAATGCTCTAGACTGTCACGGACCATGAAACACGCTGCCCTGATCCTCACGGCCCTGCTGGCCCTGACCGCCTGCCAGAAGAAGGACGACGCGACCACGACCGACACGAAGACGGACACGGCCGCGACGGACACCACCACGCCCGCGACTGATACCCCAGCCACCGGGACGCCCGCCACGGACACGAAGACCGACGCAGCCGCCGTCACCAAGCCCGGCCCCGTCCCCGCCGGGTACACCGAGGTGCCGTTCCTGACCACCGAACCCAAGCGCGAGTTTGGGGCCGAGCCGGACATGGCCCTGACTGACGGCAAGGACTACTACGCGCTGATCGACACGAGCAGGGGGCAGATCCTGGCGGACCTGTACGAGCAGGAGACGCCCGTCACGGTGAACAACTTCGTGTTCCTGGCCCGCAACCACTACTTCGACGGCATCCGTTTCCACCGCGTGATCGACGGGTTCATGGCGCAGACCGGCGACCCCAAGAGCGTCGACGAGGCGCAGAAGGCCGAGTGGGGCACCGGCGGTCCCGGCTACCAGTTCGCGGATGAATTCCGTCAGAAGCTGACCTTCAACAGCGGTGGCATCCTGGCCATGGCGAACAGCGGCCCGGCCACGAACGGCAGCCAGTTCTTCATCACCTTCGAGCCGACGGACTTCCTGAACGGCAAGCACACCATCTTCGGGAAGGTCGTGACCGGTGACGACCTGCTGCCCAAACTGACCCGCACGATGGATCAGAACAACGCCGAGGTGGCGGGCGCCGTGGCGGACCAGATCCTCACGGTGCGCATCCTGACCAAGGGCTGAAGCCCCGTCCCCTGACGGCGCGCTCCCTGTCCGGGCGGCGCGCCGCTAACCGTTCCAGCGTCTACAGCTCCAGGTCGGTCGGGGTGGTGGTGTGGGCCGGGATGGCGGTCAGGAGCACCTCGTACTTGCCGGTCACGAACACCTTGTAGTCGTGTTTCTGGAGGCCGCGCCGGGCGTTCGTGACGTCGGCGGCGAGCAGGCTCAGGTCCGGGCGGGCGTAGTTGCGCATCCGCGCGCCGTACGAGAGGGTGCCGCCCCGGTAGCGGGCGTTCGGGTACCCCAGGATCAGGCCGCCGCCGGGCGTGAGGTGCTGGCGGCGCAGCGTGGCGAGCAGCACGTCCTGCCGCACGCCGGGGCTCTGGAGGAGGCTCAGGGCCAGAATCAGGTCGAAGCGGCCCAGGTCCGGGGGCAGGGCGTTCACGTCCGCCGCGTGGATGACCGCCTGGGGATGGCGTTCGCGGGCGGCCTGCGCGGCAGCCGGGTCGAGGTCCACGCCCACCACCTCGAAGGTGCGGTCGGGGAAGGCCAGCGGCAGGGCGTCCAGTTCATACCCGGCGTTCACGCCCAGCGCCAGCACCCGCCCGCCCTGGGGGGGGTTCACGCGGCGCAGCGCCTCAACGAACGTCGCCAGGAAGATGGGGTCCTCCAGCTTGTTCACCCGCGCCCAGTCGCCGTCCGGGCCGTACCCGGCGTAGTCCGGGTCGCGGGCCGGGGCGTGGGCGCGCAGGGTCAGGCGCACCCGCCCCTCCCCTGCCCTGTCCGGGGTCAGGAGGTGCGCGCCGAGCAGGTCGGCGAGGTCCGTCCAGGTGCTCCAGGGGCGGTGCGTGCCGTGCGGGGTCACCTCGCCCGCGTACCGGCCCAGGCCCGCGTCGGGGTCGGGGACGCTAAAGGTCACCTCACCTGCCGCACGGAGCCGGTCACGCACGGCAGGGAGGAGGACGCTCATGGGTTCAGTCGTGAAGTGCACCGGCCGGTCAGTACCCGTGGTGCTTGACGACGGCACCCTGAGCCTCCAGCCAGCGGGTGACGACGCCCACGGCGGCCTTCACGCCGGTCGTGATGATCGGCCCGCCGAACTTGGCGAGGCGCACGAGGTGCGTGCCGTCCTCGCGGGCGGTGATGCCGATCAGGACCTCCTGGGTCAGTTCGCCCTCGACGACGTGCGCCAGGACGACCCAGCCGTCGCGGCGCAGGCCAGCGTACAGGTCGAGCAGGATGACGGTCCACGCGCCGCCCTCCTCGGCGCCTCTGCTGCCGGGGTTGCGTTCGGTGACCTTCTCAAAGGTCTGGGGGCTAAAGGTGTCGGGCAGGGTCAGGACGGCGTGGGGCACGGTGGTGGGGTCCTCCGGGTAGGGCGTGGTCGGCCCGTGCGGGACGGGCTGGTGGGCGGTGGGGATGAAGCGGGCGTGGTTGACGCCCAGGCCGAGGTCGCGCCACTTCAGGGCGTACTTGGTTTCCAGCGCGGCGGCGGGCGGGTCCGTGCGCTCGACGCGCATGACGCCGCTGGCCCTGGCCTGCTCGCACGCGAACTCGAAGTATTCGTCGTGGTCGGTGGTCAGGAGGATCATCCCGCCGGGTTTCAGGCGGCTGGCGGCGAGCTGGAAGAACGGGACGCGCAGGAGGCGGTGGTCGGTGTGGCCGGCCTTGGGCCAGGGGTCGGGGAAGTTCACGACGATCAGGTCCAGGCCCGCGTGCGGGATGACGGACCGCACGAGGACGTCGGCGGGCATCTTCGTGAGGATCGCGTTGTCCAGGCCCGCATCACGCAGGCGGCGGTGCGCTTTCAGGAGCGACACGCCGGAGAGTTCCACGCCGAGGTAGTTGGGCGCCTCGGGGAAGGTCGCGGCGAAGTGCGGCCAGAAGCGCCCGTCGCCAAAGCCGACCTCCAGCACCCAGGGGCGGTCCGGGGTGTCCGGGTACAGGCGCGCGACGCTGTCGGGGAACTGGAAGTCGCCGAGGCGGGCGATCATGCGCGCCCCCCGGCCAGGTCGGCCCGCAGGTCGTCGGCGAGGCGGGCCGCGTCACGCAGCACGCTGTCGTACGTGTGCTCGCCGGGCGTGCACTGTCCCAGCATCCGCACGCGCTCCAGGCGGTTGACGCGGAAGCCGTCGAGTTCGCTGGGGGCGGGCGTCAGGAAGCGCACATCGTAGGGCGGTTCGACGCCCTCGCCCTCGGCGCGGCGTTCCGCCCCGATCAGCCAGATGCCGCTGGCGGTCAGATCGTCCGCCAGGAAGTCGTAGGCGACCTCGCTGAGGCGTCCGGCCTCGTCCATGGTGTCCCCCACGAGCAGGCGGCCCTTCAGGAACGCGCCGACGGCCAGCACGCCCAGCCGCGCGTGCAGCTTCGGCCCCTCCCAGGTGGAGAGCACGATCTGAGTAACCTCCTCGTCCAGGGCCGTGACGGTGCTCTGGAGGAGGTGAATGCCGCTCGTCTCCTCCACGCGGGCCTTCAGGTGCCGGTGGAACGTCCAGCCGTCCGTGTCGGGGAGCAGCGCGGCGCGCACCTCCTCGAACAGACTGCCCTGTGGGAAGGCCACGCCCGCCGTGGTCGGCTGGTACAGGTTCCCCAGGTGATCGAGCGCCTGCGACACCAGCAGCACGTCCAGTCCGGCGCGGGCCAGCCGCCATGCCAGCTCGGTGCCCGCCAGTCCGGCACCGACCACGGCCACGTCATACAGATGCCCCGGTTGCGGGCGACTTCTCGGAGAGGGCGAACCAAACATCACCGGCCAGTGTAGGGCCTACGCGGGAAGTCGAACGCGGAACGGCCGCACCCTTTACCCTGTCCCCCATGTCCGACGACGCCCCCTCGAATAGCGGCTTCGCGTTCCGCTCGCAGGTGCGCGCGGGCGGGGAGCGGGTGCTGGCGTTCCTGACGCGCGAGTACCGGCACTCGGACGCGGCGACGTGGGCCGCGCGGCTGGCGGCGGGTGAGGTGGAGGTGCGGGGCATTCCGGCGCGCGGGGACGAGGTACTGCGCGCCGGGGACGTGGTCGTGTGGCACCGTCCCCCGTGGCGGGAGGCGGCGGCCCCGCTGGACTACGCGGTGCTGCTGGAGGATGGCGCGCTGGTCGCGGTCAGCAAGCCGTCCGGGCTACCGACGTTGCCGGGCGCGGGGTTCCTGACGCACACGCTGCTGACGCAGGTGCGGCTGCGCTACCCGGGGGCCAGCCCCCTGCACCGGCTGGGGCGCGGCACGAGCGGCGCAGTGCTGTTCGCCCGCACGGGATCGGCGGGCGCGGCCCTGTCCCGCGCGTGGCGGGAGAACGAGGTGGGGAAGGTGTACCGCGCGCTGGCTGTGGGTGAACCGGAGTGGGACTCGCTGGAGCTTCAGGTGCCCATCGGGCCGGTGCCGCACCCGCGCCTGGGCCGTGTGTTCGCCGCCAGCGCCGAGGGGAAGGCGTCGCGCAGCGTGGCGACGGTGCGTGAACGCCGCGCCGGGCAGACGCTGCTGGACGTGGCGATCCACACGGGCCGCCCGCACCAGATCCGCATTCACCTCGCCGCGGCCGGGCACCCGCTGGTGGGCGACCCGCTGTACGGGCCGGGCGGTCTGCCACGGCCGGACCTGCCGGGCCTGCCGGGCGACCTGGGGTACCTGCTGCACGCCTGGACGCTGCACTTCACGCACCCCGTCACCGGGCAGGCCGTGCGGGTGGAGGCCCCGCCGCCCGACGCGCTGCGGCCCGCGCCGGAACGCTGAACCCGGTGCAGACCTGAATCTGGCGCACACCTGGACCGGGTGCAGACCGCCCTGAAGGGCCCTCCCTGTCAGACGCGGGAGAGGCCCGCCGGGTCATGATGACCGCATGCCGCCCGAACTGCCTGCCCCCACCCGCCGCGCCGCGTGGCGGGTCGCGGTGCAGGACAGCCTGCGGGGCGCCCCGGGGTGGCTGTACGCGCTGCTGACCCTGACGCTGCTGTCCGCCACGCTGAGCACCGTGGTCATGCAGGACGTCGCGCGGCACCAGCGGACCCTGCTGACCCTGGCCGACACCCGCACGGCCGCGTTCGCGCTGAGCGCCACCGAATGGCAGGCCCGCGCGCGCGGGCAGCTGGACGGCGCCCTCGCCGCCGAGGCCCGCGCGTGCCTTGAAGACCTGCGCCGCTTCACCGCCCGGCTTGAGCAGCTGAGCCGCGAGGACCTGCTGCTCGCGCGGGTGCATCCTCACCCGTCCGGCGGGGACGCCCTGGCCGCGCAGGTCGATGCGTACGCGGGCACCGTGCAGACCCTGCTGGCCCTGATCGCGCGCGGACAGCCGGGCGCCGCGCGGCTGGACGACACGTCGGTCGACCCGGCCTTCGCGGCGCTGCGCGAGCGGATTGCCGAGGTCCGCACCGTGGAGGAGCACACGGTCGAAACCGGACAGCGGCTGACGCTGCTGCTGACCGCCCTGACCGCGCTGGGCGCGCTGGTCACGGCGGGCCTGCTCGCCGCGCGCCTGAACCGCAGCCTGCATCAGGCCCGCGCGTGGCACGCCGAGGCCAGACGCCAGCGGGAACGGGAGGAACGCGACCCGCTGACCGGCCTGTGGAACCGCCGCAGCCTGCAGCGGCAGTTCACGCTGGCGCAGGCGGCCGGGCCGCTGTGCGTGGCGGTGCTGGACCTCAACCGCCTGAAGGCCATCAATGATCTGGGCGGGCACGGCGCCGGGGACGCGCACCTGACCCGCGTGGCCCGGGCCCTGCAGGCCGCGCTGCCCGAGGGGGGCGTCGCGGCCCGGCTGGGCGGGGACGAGTTCGCGCTGCTGCTGCCGCGCCTCACGGGCGATCAGACCACGCAGCTGCTCGAGGACGTCGCCGCGCAGCTGAACGCGCCGGGCGAGACCCTGCCGCCCTTCGCGGTGGGCGTCGCGCCGGTCACGGACGTCACGTCCCTGGAACGCGTGCTGGCCCTGGCGGACGCTGCCATGTACGAGGACAAGGAACGCCAGCGGGCCCAGGCGGGCCGTGACACCCGCCTGGGAACCAGCGTCGAGGAGTTCACCAGCCGCCTCGAACAGCTCGAGACGCCGCAGGAGGTGCTCAAGGAGGGCCTGGGCATGGCGCGGGACATGCTGGGCTTCCACGGCAGTTCGTACCTGGAACGCCAGGGGGACGCGTTCGTCCTGACCCACCTGGACGGCGAGGTGCCCGCCCCGATGCGCGGCGCGCTGGGGCAGCCCTTCACCGGGCAGCGCGGCCTGACCGCCGAGGTCATCGAGCACAGCGCCACCCGCTGGAGCAACGATTACCCGGCCGAACCGCTCGTCCTGACCCCGTGGCTGGAGGCGGGCCTGAAGAGCATCCTGCTCGTCCCGGTGCGGTACGGGGGGCGGCTGATGGGCGTGATCAGCCTGCTGCATTTCGGCACGTGGCGGGTTGTGACGCCGCAGGCCCGGCGCCTGACCGAGGCGCTCGCGTCCCGGCTGGGGCACACCTTCGAGCAGCAGGCGGCGCTGGAACACCTGCGGCACGCCGTGCAGGGCGGCCTGCTGGCGCTGGGCGCGGCGCTGGAGGAACGCGATCTGGAAACCGCCGGGCACACCGCACGGGTCGTGACGCTCTCCGAACGGCTGGGCAGCCGCCTGGGCCTGGGGGTCACGGCGCTGCACGCCCTGCAGCAGGGCGCGTCCCTGCACGACATCGGCAAGCTGGCCATTCCCGACGCGATCCTGCTCAAGCCCGGCCCGCTGGACGCGCAGGAGTGGGAGGTCATGCAGCACCACGCCGCGCGCGGGCATGACATCGCCCACCGCCTGCAGGGCCTGCTGCCCGCCACGCTGGACGTCATCCGGCACCACCACGAGCACTGGGACGGCAGCGGCTACCCGGACCGGCTGCGCGGCGAGGCGATCCCGCTCTCGGCGCGGATCTTCGCGGTGTGCGACGTGTACGACGCCCTGACCCACCCCCGCCCGTACAAGGAGGCGTGGCCGCACGAGCGGGCCGTCGCGGAGATCCGCGCGCGGCGCGGCACGCAGTTCGACCCCAGGGTGGTGGACACCTTCCTGACCCTGATCGAGGCGCCGCGCGCCGTCCAGGCCGGAACTGCCCCCCAGGCCGCCGAGATTCCGGACCAGCCCCTCAGCGGCTCCTGACCCGGGACGACGCCTTTCAGGGCGCTGAGGGGTCCGGGGCAATCGGGGTTCGTCCGGGTTCCGTCAGTGCCATTGACACCCCGGAACCCGTATCAGATCTCCTGCAGGGGCAGCGCGGCCAGCCACGCGGGCACCTCGTCCGGGGCGTAGGTGTCGAACACCAGCCGGGTCAGGGCGACCAGCGGGTAGCCCTGGAGGTCGCCGCCGTCGGCGCGGCGGTCCACGATGCAGGCGATGCCCACGCAGCGGCCCCCGGCGGCCTCGGCGGCGCGCACAGCCTTCAGGACGCTTCCGCCGGTCGTGAGGACGTCCTCGACGGCGACGAAGGTCTCGCCGGGCTGAAGGGTGAAGGCCTCGCGGATCTTCATGCCGCCCTGCCCGTCCTTCTCGGCGAAGATCGCGCGGGTGCCGTAGTGCCGGGCGGTTTCGTAGGCAAGGACGACGCCGCCCATGGCCGGGCCGATCACGAGCTGCGCGTCGATGCCCGCCCCGCGCAGCGCGCCGGCCAGCGCGCGGCCGATCTGCTCGGTGTACTGCGGGTACTGGAGGACGGTGGTGCTCTGCAGGAACTTGGGGCTGTGGCGGCCCGAGGCGAGCAGGAAGTGCCCCTCGTGGTACGCGCCGGCCTGGCGGTACAGGTCGAGAATGTCGAGGCTGGCTGGGTCGGCGTGGGTCATGGTGTCAGTATCCCATTCTTCACGCGCGGGTCCGGGCATCATGGCGCATGGACACCGTGACCTTTCCGGGAGGAGTGAAGCTGGGAGTGCGCCGCCGCCTGCTGGGCATTCCGCTGGCGCAGCTGGCGCGGGACGCCCACCTGCAGCCCGAGCTGCTGCGCCGCCTGGAGGCCGGGGAGTTCGATCCGCGCAGCCTGCACCGGCTGGCGCGGCAGGTGCTCGCCCGCGCACTGGACACCACCCTCGACTGACCTGCCGGTCCGTGGGCGTAGGCCGGGTGGCGGATTCGCCCGGCGCGCCGCGCGCGGCATGCTGCGAGCCGCAAAGGCCCGCTGAGGGAACCCTCACCGTCCGGGCCGGACCCGCGGGGCACAATGCGCCCCGGGGGCCCTGGCCCTCCGCCCTCTCCCCCACCCCCTCCGGAGGACCCGCGTGAATCAGGCGTTCGTGGATGCCAGCTGGCAGGAACAATCCGGGCCCGATGGTCTTGTGCGCGGCGTGGGCGGCTGGGGGCTGGTGCTGCTGCGCCCCGGCACGCTCCCGGCACGTGTCCAGGGGCAGCTGCTCGCGCCGGACAACAACGCCGCCGAGATCCGCGCGGTGCTGGAGGCCGTGCGGGCCGCGCCCGCCGGAGAGCCGCTGACCGTGCACACCGACAATCAGGCGGTGATCGCATCGGTCGGGCGCGGGCGCGGCCCGGCCCTGCTGGACGACGACGCCCGCGAGGTGCAGGCCGAGGCCCTGGCGCGCGGCGTGACCCTGCGCGTCGTGTACGCGCCCCGCACGCGCCGCCACATGAGAAGCGCGCACGATCTGGCGAACGACGCGCGGCGCGGCACGGGCGCGGCCGGACTGCCGGGCGTGCAGGCGGACGTGCTGATCGAGCAGCGGCCCGCGCAGCCCGAGGCGCGCGTCAGCCTGCGCCGCCCCGGCGAGCGCGTCACCGCGCTCGTCCCGCTGGACCTGAGTTCTGACGTGCCACCCAGCGCGCAGGCCCTGCTGGCCGCCGTGGGCCTCGCGCTGCCCGGCGAGGCGCTGCTGATCCGCCGCGCCAGCCGCGTCGCGCAGGCGCTCTGGCAGCGCCCCGAGCGCGCCCTGCGGCCCGCCGCGCAGGCCCAGCTGCACCACGCCCGCCGCGCCGCCGACGAGAACGGCGTGCAGGTGGAGTTCCTCGGCACCGGGTAAGGAGGGTTGATGGTCGAAAGTTGATGGGTGATGGAGCCCAGCCTCTGTCAACCATCAACCTTCAACCATTGACCCCAACAGCGGTACGCTGGTGGGCACATGAGGTTCTCTTCGTTCGCGGTGGAGTCGGGTGGGGTGAGCGCGCCGGGTGGGCAGGGGCCGGAGGTGCGCGTGTGGGGCGAGTCGGACGTGCTGGTGGTCAGCGCGCCGCTGCCCGGGGTGCTGCGGGTGCGGCTGTTCCCGGAGGCCCGCGCGAACGCGCTGGGGTTCCCGCGCGTGCCGGTCAAGCGGAGTTTCGCGTTGCGGCCGGACCTGTCGGGCGGCGTGCCGCTGAACGCCGCCGAACTGGACGACGAGCTGCTGGTGATCGGCGGGGGGCTGTCGCTGCGGCTGGACCGGGTGAGCGGCGCGTGGCGCGTCTCGACGGGGAGCGGCTCGACCGAGCGGGTGCTCGTCAGTGCGCACGGCTGGTCGGGCGAGGCGCCCACGCAGCGGCCCGCCCTGGACGCCGAGCGCTTCAACCTGCGCCGCACGCGCCTGAACCTGGACGCCCCGGACGGGGCGATGTACCTGGGCTTCGGGGAGCGCGTGGGCCCGCTGGACAAGCGCGGGATGCACCTGACGTTCTGGAACACCGACTGTTACCCGCACCATACCGAGACGGACCCGCTGTACGTGTCGGTGCCGTTCACGACGGTGCTGCAGGACGGCCGGGCGCACGGGGTGTTCGTGGACGAACCCTGGCGGATGGAGGTGGACGTGGCGCGCGCGCACCCCACCGAGCTGCGCTGGGCCTCAGCAGGCCCGGAACTGGACGTGTACGTCCTGGCGGGGCCGCGCCCGGCAGACGTGCTGCGCCGCTACGCGGACCTGACCGGCTACGCGCCCATGCCGCCGCTGTGGGCGCTGGGGGCCGCGCAGAGCCGCTGGGGGTACCGCACGGCGGACGACCTGCGCGCCGTCATCCAGGGGTACCGGGACCGGAAGCTGCCGCTGGACAGCGTGTACGTGGATATCGACTACATGGACGCGTACAAGGTCTGGACGGTGAGCGGCGCGAATTTCCCGGACCTGCGGGCGTTCGTGAAGGAGGCGGGCGCGCAGGGCGTGAAGCTCGTGCCGATCGTGGACCCCGGCGTGAAGCTGGAGGCCGGGTACGACGTGTACGAGGAGGCGACGAAGGGCGATCATCTGGTCCGCACGGCGCGCGGGGACGTGCTGGTCGGGGAGGTCTGGCCGGACCCGGCGGTGTTCCCGGACTTCACGCGGCCCGAGGTGGTCGCGTGGTGGGCCGGGCGGCACAAGGTCTTCGCGGACGCCGGGATTCAGGGGCAGTGGAACGACATGAACGAGCCCGCGTGCTTCAGCCTGCGCCAGCCGCGCGAGACCGAGGGCAAGACCCTCCCGTACGACGCGCGGCACGGCACCCGCACGCACCTGGAGGTCCACAACGCGTACGCGAACGGCATGAGCGAGGCCAGCCGCCTGGGCTACGCCAAATTCAATCCGCAGATCCGCCCGTGGGTCCTGACCCGCGCCGGGTACGCCGGGATCCAGCGGCACGCCACCGTCTGGACCGGGGACAACACCGCCACGTGGTCGCACCTGGCCCTGAGTCTCCCGATGATCCAGGGCCTGGGCCTGAGCGGCATTCCG
Source organism: Deinococcus soli (ex Cha et al. 2016) (assembly GCF_001007995.1). Lineage (NCBI taxonomy): Bacteria > Thermotogati > Deinococcota > Deinococci > Deinococcales > Deinococcaceae > Deinococcus > Deinococcus soli (ex Cha et al. 2016). The sequence goes on from NZ_CP011389.1 coordinate 1,489,959, forward strand.
TTCGCGGCGGCGGACGTGGGGGGCTTCGCGGGGGACACGACCGGGGAACTGCTGGCCCGCTGGTACCAGGCGGCGGTCGGGTACGCCTTCGTGCGCAACCACGCCGCGCTGGGCACCGCCGATCAGGAACCCTGGCGCTTCGGGGAGACCGTCACGGACGTGATCCGCGCCGCGCTGGAGTTGCGCTACCGGCTGCTGCCGCACCTGTACACCCTGGCGCAGGGGGCGACCCGCACGGCCCTGCCCGTCATGCGCCCCCTGGCGCTGCACTGGCCTGCCGACGAGGACGCCGCGCGTGAGGACACCCAGTACCTGCTCGGCGAGGGCCTGCTGGTCGCGCCGGTCCTGCGGGCCGGGCACCGGCGGCGGCTGGTGTACCTCCCGGCGGGGCGCTGGGCGGCGGTGTTCAACCTGTCGCAGTTCGGCCCGATCCACGCCGGTGGGCAGCACGTCGTCGCGGACGCCCCGCTGGACACGCTGCCCCTGTACCTGCGTGCCGGGACGGCCCTGCCGGTCACGGAGCCCGCGCCGCACACCACCTCGGCCCGATGGGAGCGGCTGTCGTGGCTGATCCACGCGGACCGCGCCGGGTTCGTGGGTCAGCTGTTCGAGGACGCCGGGGACGGCCCAGCCGGGGGTCGCCTGACGCGGCTGGTCGGGGAGCGGCAGGGCACGCGCCTGACCATCCGCCGCGACGCCGAGGGCGACATCGGCACCTTCGAGCAGCGGGAGACCATGCACGTCCTGGGACTGGGGCACGTCCGCGCCGTGCAGGGAGCGGCCAGTTTCGCGTACGAGGACGGCGTGCTGCGCCTGACCCTCCCGGCCCGCTGGCAGACCGTCACCCTGGATCTCGACGAGGACGACGAGGAACCGGGCGAGGTGGACGCCCTCCCGGTGGACTGACTGTGACGACGCCCGACCCCGTGACCGAGCGCATCGAGGCCCTGACCGACTGGCGTGGCGACACCCTGCGCCGCGTGCGGGGTCTGATCCGGGGGGCGCTGCCCGGCGTGCAGGAGAGCGTGAAGTGGGCCAAGGCCACCTCGCCCGGCGTGCCCGTGTGGGCGCACGGGGGCATCGTCTGCACCGGCGAGCCCTCCGCGCGGGCCGTGAAACTCACGTTCCCGCGCGGGGCCAGCCTGCCCGACCCGGCGGGGCTGTTCAACGCCAGCCTGGACGGGAACGCCCGCCGCGCCATCGACCTGCCCGAGGGGGCCACGCTGGACGAGGCGGCCTTCCGGGACCTGATCCGCGCCGCCGCCCCCGCGAACGAGCAGACGCAGGCGGCACGGAAGAAGCCCCGCCTGACCTGACCGTTCAGGTCGTGCGGGTCATACGGATTCCGTTTATTTCGTTGACAGATCGGAACACCACCGATCTGCCAACTCCACGTCCGGAATCCGTTCCTCTCCTACTCGCATCCGCTCGGATTGAACGGCTTTATAAGCCATTCAATCGGATTCCGTATCAGGCGGTGCGGGCGGCGTGCCGGACGCGGATGGCGAACAGCGCGGCGATCAGGTACTTGATCACGACGTCCGCGAAGATGATCTGCGCGATCTGCGAGGCGGGCATGTCGCCCCAGAAGGCCAGCAGGTTGAACAGGACGCTGTCCAGCGGGACGCTCACGGCGTTGCTGGCCAGGACGCGGGTCCACCAGCTGCGCCCCATGAGGCGCTGGTACACGGCGGTGTCCGCGAGTTCCCCGGCGAGGATCGCCAGGAAGCTCGCGCCGATGAAGCGCCACGGGGTTCCGGTCAGGAGGGCCACGGCGGTGTTCACGATCAGGGCCGCGGCGATGGAGATGTACACGGCGTTCAGGCCGCCCGCGCGGTGAATGCGGTCGCGCAGCGTGAACACGGCCGCGAAGAAGATCGTGCCGACGCTGAGCAGGCCGTACACGGGCAGCGGAATGAAGGTGTTCAGCGTCAGGTTCGCCAGCAGGATGCTCAGGGCGTACAGGGCGATCAGCAGCAGCGGCAGCGCCGCCTTGGGTGCGTGGGTCATGGGGACCTCGGGCCGGGGTCGACAGGACAGGTCGAGCGGCAACGCAGGCGCACGGGGGGCGCCTGGACAGGGGTGGAGACAGCGGGGCGGGCGGGTGAAGCGGGCGGAACCGGCAGAGCCCCGGAGACGGAGCCTGCCGCGCACCCCGCAGCATACCCCGCGTGGCCCTCCCGGTTCAGCGCCCCCCGCTGACGTCGAGGGTGGTGCCGGTCACGTACGCCGCCTGGGGGGACAGCAGCCAGAGGATGGCCTGCGCGACCTCGTCGGGCGTGCCGCCGCGGCCCAGGGGGACGCTGCCCGCGAGCCGCGCCACGCGGCCGGGTTCGCCGCCCAGCGCGTGGATGTCCGTCTCGATCAGGCCGGGGCGGACGCCGCACACACGGATGCCCTCGGCGGCGACCTCGCGGGCCAGGCCGACGGTCAGGGTATCCACGGCACCCTTCGAGGCGGCGTAGTCCACGTACTCGCCGCCTGAGCCGAGCACGGCCGCGCGGGAGGAGACGTTCACGATCACGCCGCCCGGCCCGCCGTGCCGGGTGGAGAGCCGCCGGACGGCCGCGCCCGCGCAGAGGAACGCGCCGATCACGTTGGTGCTGAGCACCCGCTGGAGGCGGGCGGCGTCGAGTTCGTCCACGCGTGCCTGCCGTTCCAGCGTTCCGGCGTTGTTCACCAGGGCGTGCAGGCCGCCCAGTCCGGTCTGCACGGTGTCGAAGAGGCGTTCCACGTCGTCGGGATGGCCCACGTCGGCCTGGACGGCCAGCGCGCGGCCTCCGGCGGCCTCGATCTCCCGGACGATCCCGGCAGCCGCGGCGGCGTCCTGGCGGTACCCCAGCCCGACCGCGTACCCGGCCTGCGCGGCGAGGCGGGCGGTGGCCGCGCCGATGCCCCGGCTGCCGCCCGTGATCAGCACGGTCTTCATGGACGTGCCGGGCCGTACGTGAGCAGGAGGACGCCCGCGCCCAGCTCCCGCGTGCCCAGCAGGGTCAGGGGCAGGTGCTCCAGCGTGTCGAGGAGCCGTTTCCCGCGCCCCAGCACGAGCGGGAAGACCATCAGGCGCAATTCGTCCACCAGTCCGCGCCTCAGGAGCGTCTGCGCGAGGGTGCCGCTGCCGTACACGAGCAGCGGCCCGCCTGGCTGAGACTTCAGGGCCTGCACGTCCGCCACCACGTCCGGGCCGAGCGCGGCGGCGTTCCACCCGAGCGGGCCGGGGCGGGAGGTCGCCACGTACTTCGGCAGGGCGTTCATGCGCTCCGCGAACGCACCGGTGGCGGTCGGCCAGTAGACTGCGAATTCCTCGTAGGTGGTGCGGCCCAGCAGCAGCGCGCTGCTGGCGAACAATTCGTCGCGTTTGAACGGCCCGTCGTCCGGGTCGTACGGCGCGCGCCACGGCGAGTGTTCCTCGTACACGCCGTTCAGGGACACGAATTCAGTGACGATCAGTGGGCGCACGTGCGGCCTCCCCTGCGCTCTACGCGGGCGTGATGCGGATGCGGGTGTTGTGGAAGGTGCTGCCGCCCCCGAGGTCGGTCAGGGTCTGCGCGGTCAGTTCGTTGATGCTGCGCCCGTCCGGCGCGCTGAGGCCCCACCACGTGCCCTCCAGGATGGCCGCGCCGGGCTGCGCGGCGTCTGTGACCTTCACGCGGCGCTGCACGCTGCCGACCTCGCTGCTCAGGGTGGCGGTGTCGCCGTCGGTCAGTCCCGCCGCCTGCGCGTCGTGGGGGTGCAGCAGCAGGTGCGGTTCGCCGCCCTCGGCGCGGTTGAGGTTCGGCAGGTTCCCGTATGTGCTGTTCAGGAAGTGATGCGCGGGGGGCGTGATCAGCCGGATGGGGTACTCGGCACTCAGCTGCGCCTGGGGTTCACGGTGCTGCGGCGCGGGGCTGAGCTGCACCTTCCCGCTGGGGGTCTCCGCGCCGTGCGCGTACGGCAGGAACCCCTCGGGGAGGTTCAGGCGGACGCTGCCCTCGGCCTTCAGGCGTTCCGGGGTGATGCCCGCCACGAGGGGGTGGTCGGTGGCCAGCACCTCCTTGAGCAGGTCGTCCACGCTCCAGTACACGCCGGGTTCCGTGACGCCCAGACGGCGCGCGAGTTCCTGGAACACCCAGGAGTTCGGCCGCGCCTCGCCGGGCACGTCCAGGGTGGCGGGGTTGTAACCCAGGTAGTGGTGGCCGTAGCTGGTGTACACGTCGGCGTGCTCGGCGAAGGTCGTGGCGGGCAGCAGGTAGTCGGCCAGCCGCGCCGTCTCGGTCATGGCCTGTTCCAGCACGACGACCAGCAGGTCATCGCGTTGCAGGCCCGCGCGGACCCGCCCGGCATCCGGGGCGACCACCGCCGGGTTGCAGTTGTAGATGAATGTGGCCCCGAAGCCCCGTTCCGGGCGCAGGGCGGCGGCGTACTCGTTCATGTTCACGCGCGCCGCGTCCGGACGGATCAGGTGTGCGGCCCCCAGCCGGGCGCGGTTCAACCGGAACGCCCCGCTGGTGCTCAGGGTGCAGCCGCCCCCCCGCCAGCGCCAGTCGCCGGTCAGCGCGGGAATCAGTGTCACGGCGCGGAGGTTCGTGCCGCCGTGCTCATGGCGGGTCATACCGTACCCCACCCGGAAATACGTGGGGCGCGTCGTGCCGACCGCGCGGGCGAAGTTGCGGATCACGTCCGCGTCCAGCCCGGTGACCCCGGCCGTGCGCTCGGGCGTCCACTCGCGGGCCGCCTCGCGCAGTTCCTCGATGCCGGTCGTCGCCTCGGCGATGTACGTCTCGTCCGTCCAGCCGTGCGCGAACAGTTCGTGCATCACGCCCAGGGCCAGCGCGGCGTCCGTGCCGGGAATGATCTTCAGGTGTTCGTCCGCGAAGGCCGCCGTGCGGTTGCGGTACGGGTCCACGCACACGATCCGCGCCCCGGCCTTACGGGCCGCCGTCAGGTGCGGCGTCAGGTGACTGTTCGTGCTCAGGGAATTGATGCCCCACAGCACGATCAGCCGCGCGTGCGCCACGTCCGCCGGGTCCACCCCGAAGCGCGTGCCGTAGCCCAGACTCCAGGCCTCGGTGCCCGCCGTGGCGCAGATCGTCTCGTCCAGTTCCGGGGCGCCCAGCGCGCGGAACAGCGCGTGCACGTGCGTGCCCTCCATCAGGCCCATCGTGCCCGCGTAGTTGTACCGCAGGATGCTCCCGGGTCCGCGCGTGTCCAGCAGGGTGCGCAGGCGCGCGGCGATGTCGTCCAGCGCCTCGTCCCAGGTCACGCGCTCCCAGACGGGCTCGGCCTCCGTCTTGGCGTTCACGCGTTTCAGGGGGTACAGCGGCCGGTCCGGGTGGTTCGCGCGGGCCGGATAATGCACGGTCTTTGCACACGCGAAGCCCTTCGTGATCGGATGCGCGGCGTCCCCCGTCACCTTCAGCATCCGCTCCGGCGCGCCCGGCGCGTCGCGGCCCACCGTCACCTTCAGGCGGCAGGCATCCGGGCAGTCCAGCGGGCAGGTGAGCAGCACGTCACGCGAAAGGGAGTCGGGCGCGGTCATACCGCGAGGATACGCGCCCCCGCCACCTACCGGGAGGGCCGGTTCAGGCGGGCGCGGCCGGTGAGGTGGCGCGTGAGGGGGTGGGCAGAACGCTAGGCCATCTGGCCTGCCCGGCGGGTTTCTGCCGCGCTCGGGCCGGGCGGGCCGGTATGGTGACCGTCACGGACAACAGGAGGCAGTCATGCTGGATGAGGCGTTGGTGGCGCAGGTGCTAGGCGCGGCGCAGCGGGGCGGGGCGGATTTCGCGGAGCTGTTCGTGGAGGACCGCGTGAATACGGCCCTGCGGCTGCATCAGGGGGAACTGCGGGACGCGCGGGACGGGAACCTGTTCGGGGCGGGTGTGCGGCTGCTGTACGGCACGCAGGTCGTGTACGCGTACACGAACGACGTGACGGCGACCGGGCTGCTGGAGCTGGCGCGGCAGGTGGCGCAGGCGCGCGGCGAGGCGGGCGTCACGGACACGGGCGGCGCAGGCGGCCTGGACTTCACGCGGGTGAATGTGCGGCCCATGCAGGTGGCGCGCGAGCATCCGCTGCACGCCGCGAAGGCCCGCAAGCTGGCCCTGATGCGCCGCGCGCACGCGGCGGCGGCCGGGGTGGGCGCGGTGCGGACGGTGGATGTCACGTACCTGGACATGGTGCAGCGCGTGCTGATCGCGAACTCCGAGGGGTTGTGGGCGGAGGACGAGCGGCTGAGCACCCGGATTGCCTGCACGGCCATCGCGCAGGAGGGCACGGACCGCGCCACGGGGTCATCCAACCCCGGTGCGGGACGCGGCCTGGAGTTCTTCGAGGAGCGCCCACCCGAGGAAATCGGCGCGGAGGCCGCGCGGATCGCGAACGCCATGCTGGGCGCGGCGTACGCCCCGGCGGGTAAGTACCCGGTCGTGATCGGGAACGCGTTCGGCGGCGTGATCTTCCACGAGGCGTGCGGGCACATCCTGGAGACGACGGCGGTGGAGAAGAACGCCAGCGTGTTCGCCGGGAAGATCGGGCAGCGGATCGCGCACGACTGCGTGACCGCCGTGGATGACGGCACGATTCCTGGCGCGTGGGGTGCGCTGGGCGTGGATGACGAGGGCATGGTTCCGCAGCGCACCACCCTGATCGAGCGGGGCGTGCTGAAGTCGTACATGGTGGACCGTGTGGGGCACCTGAAGACCGGGGAGGCCCGCACGGGCAGCGGTCGGCGTGCCAGTTACCGCTACGCGCCCGCGAGCCGCATGCGCAGCACCTTCATCGACGCGGGAGACCGCACGCCCGAGGAACTGATCCGGGGCGTCCAGCATGGCATCTACGCGCGCACCATGGGGGGCGGAAGCGTGACGCCGGGGACCGGGGACTACAACTTCGCCGTGAACGAGGCGTACATGATCCGTGGAGGCGAGGTGGCCGAACCGCTGCGGGGCGCGGCGCTCGTGGGGAACGGCGCGCAGGACCTGATGAACATCGTGGGCGTCGCCGGGGACCTGCACCTGGGCCAGGGGATGTGCGGCAGCGTGTCGGGCAGTCTGCCGACCGACGTGGGGCAGCCGCACATCCTGATCTCGGAGATCACCGTGGGGGGCCGCGCATGACCCGCCTGAAACGTGATCCGGCCGCGCAGCTGTCCCTGGAAGGGGCTCAGACTTTCCTGCTGGGACTGGCCCGCGCGCGGGGACTGGAGCTGGAGGTCTTCGCGCAGCGCGAGCAGAACACCAGCGTCAGCGCCCTGAAGGGTGAGGTGACGCAGTTCCAGCTGTCCACGCAGCAGGGCGTGGCGCTGCGCGTGCTGCGGGGTGGCGCGTGGGGTGAGAGCTTCACGGAGAACCTGAGCGAGGCGGCCCTGGAGCGCGCCCTGGACCGCGCCTCTGAGAACGCCGAGCTCACGGTCCCTGAATCGGGCGCGGCGCTGGTGAACTGGCCGCCCGCCCCCGCGCTGGACCTGAGCGGCGAGGGCCTGAGTGGCGTGACGGTCGCGCAGAAGGTCGCGGCGGCCCTGGAGCTGGACCGCGTGGCAGCCGGGGCCGACCCGCGTGTGATCAGCGTGCCGTACGGCGGGTACTCGGACAGCGTGCGCGACTGGCAGGTGGCGAACACGGGCGGGCTGGAGCGCAGCGCGCAGGCGCTGTCCGCCATCACCGAGGTCTACCCGCTGCTGTCGGAGAGCGGGCAGAGCAAGATGGACGGCGACTGGCAGTTCACGCGGGAGTTCACGCAACTCGATCCCACCCGGACGGCACTCGTGGCGGTGGAGCGCGCGGCGGCGCTGCTGGGCGCGCGGCCCGCGCCGAGCGGGGCGTTCCCGGTGTGGATCAGCGGGCGGGCCATGGCGGAACTGCTGGGCCTGTTCGCCCCGATGTTCAGTGGCCGCATGCTCGAGGAGGGCAAGAGCCCCCTGGCCGGGCGGGTGGGTGAGGTGATCGCCGCGCCGGGCGTGACCATCGTGGACGACGCGACCCTGGAGACGGGGCTGCTGGCCCGCCCGTTCGACGCGGAAGGCTGCCCCAGCGCGCCCCTGACGCTGGTGGAGGGCGGCCTGTTGCAGGCGGTGATGCACAACCAGGGCACCGCTGCCCGCGCGGGCGTGGACAGCACCGGGCACGCAAAGCGGTACGGCCTGGGCGGCCCGGTGGGCGTGGGGCACAGCAACCTCTTCCTGCGGCCACATGCGCCCGGGGGGGCCGCGCCGCCCGCCGCGTTCAGCGGGATTCAGCTGCTGGGCGTCAGCGGCGGGCACGCGGGCGCGAACGCTGTGACCGGGGATTTCAGCCTGGAGGCCAGCGGGTTCCTCGTGCAGGACGGCGAACGGCAGCACGCGCTGGACGTGTTCACGGTCGCCGGGAACTTCCTGGATCTGCTGCGGGACGTGCGGTGGGTGGGGGCGGACCTGCACTGGACGTCCCTGGGCACCGGCGCGCCGGACGTCCTCGTTGGCGCCCTGTCCATCGCCGGACAGTGACGGGCCGGGGAGTGGCGCCCGTCACGGGAACGCCCGCCACTCCCCTTCCGAGATGACTTCAGTCACGCCGTCCACGATCCGCAGGGCGCTCTGGTCGTCCAGGGCGTAGGCGGGCCCGCCGATCTGCGCGGCCCAGGTCTCGGCGTTCGCCATGCGGTTGTCGGGAAAATCCGGGTAGTTCAGGTGCGGGAAGATCGAGACGTCCACGAGGCCCAGCCCCCGGTCGTCGCCGTCCGCGCCCGGCCAGGACAGGAACTGCCCGCCGATGCGGGGGGTGAGGGCCATGCTGCCCGCGCTCACGCCCACCCAGACGGTGTCCTTCAGGCCGGGGAGCAGGTCGGCCAGTCCGGTCTGCCGCAGCCAGTGGGCCAGGAAGGCCGCGTCGCCGCCGTCCACGAGGAGCACGTCTGCAGCGCGCACCCATGCCTCCCAGCGGTCGCGGGGGCGGTGCGGCAGGGCCAGCAGTTCCAGCAGGCCGACGCTGGCCCAGCCCAGGTCCACCATCGGGGCGGGGCTGCGTCCGGCCACGAAACGCCACGCGCTCCCGGGCGTGCACCAGGGGTGCCCGTGCTGCGCGGTGGGAATGCACAGCGCATGACACTCGGTGGTGGGCCTGCCGAGCATCTCGACAAGCGCGGCGTGGATGCTGGCGTTCGTAACGCCACCGGACGTGAGCAGCAGCTTCATGGCGCCTCCTGCGGGGCAGCGAAGGTCAGACTGTGAACGGCGAGAGCCTCCCGCAACGTCCCGAGCGCTTTTGGCCCCATGCCGTGCAGCGCGGCGATCTCGCGTTCGGTGCGTTCCGCGAGGGCAGCCAGCGTGGTGACGCCTGCGTTCGTCAGGGCGCGGCGGGCCGGGGCGGCCACGCGCGGCAGGTCGCTCAGGACATCCTCCCTCATCGGCCCTTCCGGCAGCAGCATGGCCGTGGCCCACACGTTCAGCACGTTCCCGGAGCCGGGGAAGGTCTCCGAGCGCAGCAGGCGGAACGGCACGGGGGGGCGGCCCGTGAACAGGGGCGTGCCGCCGGGCCCGGCCAGCAGCGGGAAGGTGGTCAGGTGCAGTTCGTCCACCAGTCCGCGCGCCAGCAGGTCATTCCACAGCAGACGGCTCAGGAGGATCAGCAGCGGTCCGCCCGGCTGGCCTTTCAGGGTGCGGACGGTGTCGGGTGCGTCGGCCACGCGGACGGCGCGGGCGTTCGGGAAGGCGGTCAGGTCGTCGGGGGTCAGGTAGTCGGACACGGTGACCACCTCGATCTGCGCGATGCGGCGCGCGAAGGCCCGGCGGACGTCGGTGGCGGCCGGGTCAGTCAGGACGCCCTGCCAGTAGCGCAGGTTGTTCAGCGCGGACTCGTGCCCGGCCAGCAGCAGCGTGCCCGCACGCTTCAGCAGCGAGAGGGTGTAGTGATCAAACTGGTCGTCGGCGTGGTAGTCGGGGTGCTGGTACTCGAACAGCGGCGCGAGGGTGCGGGTAGCGTCCTCGTAACAGCCGTCCAGCGTGACGAAATTACAGACGATCAGTGGGCGCATGTGGGGGCACCTCGGGGGTCAGGGGCGGGCGGTGATCTGCTGAACCGTCCAGCCGTTC